>JBFFQB010000034.1:0-25969 GCA_041573795.1 Anaerolineales bacterium | reverse complement strand
CGGGACTCGCGATGCTTCCAAGTTTTACCTGCTCGATAGCAAAGGTACGGCGTGGAGAGGGTATCCTGTGCTTCATCCTGTATGAATAAGCCCAATAGACTTAGATCGAGCATATCCAGCAGCTTGTAAGTTGCGGCCTTCCATAATTCTTCAAATTCCGTAATTGGATCCGCTAACTGGAAAAGCGCATCGGAAGTCTCAGCTTGAACAGCTTGCTGATCGATTGTTTCTTGAAGATGATAGACATGAAGCGCCAGCGCTAACGGAGCAGCGACGCTTGTCAGAGCTTCAGCGTCTGTTTCTTTATAAACTTCAGCAACGTGATGTGCCAGCTCAAGTGTGCCCAGGAGCTGATCATCCCATTGGATTGGCACACCGATATATGACTTGAAGGGAAATGTATCGAGACCGGTCGTGGGAATCAATTCTTTATTGGAATCAATATCCGCTACTAGCAACGGGCGTTTGTGCTCAGCTATCCAGCCGGTATAACCTACTCCTATCTGATAGCGATCGGCCGCCTGGTTTTTGAGAAATGCTTTTGCACTTGACCCAGCCCAGCGATTTGGTAGAAGGAAGCCAACACTCTCATCCAGAAGGTTGATCTCTACGAGATCACAAGGGAAGTGTTCAGCGACCACGGCCAGGACTTCTTCAAGCAAGCTACCTTCATCAATATGCCTGTAGCCGCTTGTGATCCACCTTGTCAATCGCTGATAGAGGCTAGCGCTCGCATCGCCGGTCTTTGCCGGTTGCAGACGCTCGCCCAGAGTATTCTTGGGAGGGCTTTTCGTTGTTGGAGAAGTTTCCTTTTGAGGGGTCACGCCGAGCACCTGTTAGGTCTGCTGGTAACTGGAGAAGGACTTACTGATCTTTGTGTGAATTTTTATGGTGCGCCTCGAGCGCAGCCTCGGTAAGATCGCGCAGATCGGTAAACGTAACGCCTTCAGAGCTGATTAATCCGACAGTCATTTTCATGAGCGGGATGGTCATGCCCGTTCCTTCAGCGGGCATCATGTATCCGCGTTTTCGATCTTGCTTAGAATAATAATCTTCAACCGAGTCATTGAAGCGCTGCTTGATCTCCTGCGTGAGCTCGGGGGCGATTTCAGCAGAGGTAATGATGATGAAATTCCCTCCACCCGCGTGGCCGATAAAATCATCATCTCGCTTTTGGTCTGAGAGAACGCTTCGCAGCAATGTTGCAGTACCAGCCAGCACCTCATCGCCCGCGACAAAGCTGTATATATCTTTGTAGCCTTCAAACTCGGTGATGCGACAGTCGAGTAATGCCCAACGCTCTGCTTGCAGAAGCTGGCTTAACTGTCTTTTCAGCTCCTGTCCGGTTGGGAGGCCTGTCCGCGGGTCTACGACCACCTCCCGCTCGGCGCGGCGAATGGCATTCTGAACACGTAATCTCAACTCCTCGATATCAAAGGGTTTGGTAATGTAATCATCAGCACCCAGCTCCAACCCGGAGATACGATCACTGCGCTCATCCTTCTGCGTCAGAAATATAATGGGGATGTGGCTGGTTCGATGACGGCTGCGCAGCTCCTGACAGATGGTGTAACCATCCATATCGGGTAAGACAATGTCCAGGATAATGAGGTTAGGGATGTTTTGATGTGTCGATGCAAGGGCGTCGGCGCCATTTCCGACGACATTGACTCCATAGCCCTGACCATCGAAGTACATTCTTAACATCTCGGCGATGTCGAAATCGTCTTCAACGACAAGCAACTGACCTTTCATTCTCTGCTCTCCTGCACGCCTGGGCGATTATTGCATTAGCCCATTCGTACCTTTCCCCCGCATTGGTGGGAACAGAATAAATCCAAAGTGCTTCGGATTAATAACCCTTGGATCCTGACCGCCTGATTTTTGAAACCGTGCAATACCGATAAAGTGGTGATCTCTGAAGCTATCTTACGGTATAGCCGGCATACGGACAATAGCTTTCCAGTGCGCTGCAGTCATAGCGAGCGAAATGGAACTTAATAAAGAATAACGCAGGGATCTATTGTTTGTGGTGGTGCGTTGGTCATATGGAGCAGGGCAGAAGCTGCAGATAGCCTAGATCAAGCTTTCATTTCTTCGAGGATACTGTACAGAAGCTCAAGCAGGACAGTCTTCACTTGTTCTTTATTGGTGGCAACACAGGGCAGCATCTTAACTTTCGGGTCCAGATTCAGCGCGATGCGAAGATCTTCTACTTCCCAGGCGTCGTCCATATCCTGCTTGTTCGCGGCTACGACATAAGGTGTGGGGGCATAGGCTCGGAAGGTCTGGAGAATTCCACGCGCCTCACGGAATGTCTCTGGTCTTGCACTGTCGACCATCACGACAAATCCCAGCATACCCTCGGAGAGAATCTCCCACATAAAGTCGAAGCGTTTCTGGCCTGGGGTGCCGAATAAATAGAGCACCAAATCGTCATCAACCGTGATGCGACCGAAATCCATTGCAACGGTTGTCGTCTCCTTAATTCGCTCGGCTTCAGTGCTGATCTTTCGTTCAGTCGAGACAACATCAATTTCGCTCACCGATTGAATGAAGTGGGTCTTGCCCGAGTTGAAGGGACCTGTAACAACCATCTTTACCGTTTGCATAGATTCCTATCCCCTACAGTGACCGAATTCGGTCGATCAACCGATTCACCAAACCGGTTTGTTTCTTCTGATCAACAGGCGGTAATTTTTGAGCCTGTGGTGGCATTTTCATCCCGGCAGGTCGAATGAGTTGCACCAGTCCCGCTTGCATCAGGCCGTATACAATTCGGCGGATCTCAAGGTCATTCATCTTATTGGTCTTGCCGATTTGTCGCACAGTATTCTTCGGATTAATATACGAAACGACTTTCCATTCCTCCACGGTAAGTTGCACGTCACGAATGTTGGCGCCAGGTCGGTCGACAAAGTCTAAGGCCATATCCAGGCTGGGGATTTCCTCTTTAAGCATTTCGAATTCCTGGATGTGGCGCGAGCCCTCCATGATGATATTCTCGAGATTCAGAGGAATGGTAATGGCATCTTCAGGTGGCTGGACATCGGCATCAAAGCGGAAAAGCCCCTCGATCCATGTGAAAAGAAGATAGACGATATCCAGGATGTACTGTCTAATGCTGGCAAGGATATCCTGTTGACTTAAATAGCCGGCATTAATCAACAGAAGACCGAGTTCCTTATCGCTTTTTTCCGTCGCATGGGACTTGATCACGTCCGCTTGCTTGGTGGTAATCTTGCCTGCCCGGGTGAGGATCCCTGTCAGGGTGCCATCCTCGTTCCCCATTTGGGCATAGATCAGCTTGCCTGCGCGGAAAGATACCCAGGCGATCGCGTCGGGTCCTTCGACAGTGAGTGTCCCGGTTTTTTGAGCGAGATTGATTAAGTTGAGTAGCTGCGTGACGCTGAAATCGCGCAGGTTACCCTTGAGCGCCATGCGGGGCCCCTAGTCCGATCCAAAATAGGATCCAATTGACTGGCTCGTGAAATTCTCCCTCGATTTATCAATTGGATCACAGATCGGGAATGTTAAAAGAATATCCCATGGACTGATCGCGGGATTATACCTTCTGGTATAGGGCATTGCAATTCGTCCCTTGTTCCTACTCTTTAACTGCACATCCATATCCACCTGCATGATAGAATCCGGCCCCATGGCGTACCGATGCAAGAAGCAATCCAAGCGTTACTTGGTCGTTCTGAGTGGGATTATTGCCTGGGTGGCGGCCTGTACACCGGGCGCTTCCCAGCCAGCTCAGGTTCCACTTGCTGTATTGGAGTCGCCTATAGTGGAGCCAACCTCTTCCACCGTGGATCTTGAGCAGCTGGCACCTGAACTGAACCTTGGTGAGACTGAGCTTGCAGATGGGCAAACGGAGGGGAGCACAGGTGCTATCAATCCTTTGACAGGTCTGATCGTTCAGGATCGAGAGCGTCTCGGGCGACGCCCAATCCTTGTTAAGGTTACCCTCTACCCGCGCAACAACCGCCCGCAATGGGGTCTTTCCTTCGCTGACATCGTTTATGAGCACTATACCGAGGGTGGCCTGTCGCGCTTCGCAGCACTTTTTTATAGCAAGGAAGCTGAAGTCGTGGGACCGATCCGATCGGCGCGTTTGGTCGATATACAGCTTGTGCGCATGTATGGCGCCCTTTTTGCTTATGGCAGCGCTGATTCTCGGGTTCTCGAGCAGATCGATAATGCTGAATTTGCAGAACGAGCCGTGCGTGAGTTCCCGGCAGGCTGCCCTCCGCTCTGCAGAATGGATCCGACGGGCCAGAACCATCTGGTCACGGATACGCAAGCTTTACAAGCATTTTATGAGAATCAAGGAGTGGATTTGACCGCTCCAGACCTGCGTGGCATGACTTTCGAGGCCTTGCCGCCTGAGAGTACCCTGACAGGGCAACGAATATGGACGAGCTACTCGACAGATAATTTTCATGAGTGGCTCTACGACGCTGGAGTTGGTTTGTACCACCGCTCGCAAGAGAGTGGAGCGGGTTCTGTTGAGCTGATCCCGCTGACAGATCGGACAACAGGGCAGTTGCTAGAAAGCGCTAATATCGTTTACTTAGAAGTTCCGCACCCCTTGTATGCACGCACACCGGAGATTGTTGATATTCAGCTTTACGGAGAAGGTGATGGCTTGGCCTTCAGGGATGGTCAAGCCTATGCTGTCCGCTGGATCCGTCCCTTTCCTGAAGGTGTGCTCTATTTGACCTTCCCCGATGGTTCTCCCTACCCCTTCAAGCCCGGGACAACATGGTTTGAATTAATTGGAATAAGTAGTCAGATTGAGCAAGGCGAGGATGAGGCCTGGAAAATTACCTTTGAAGCTCCCTGAGGGAAACCTTCAAACGTTGGTCTCGATGATGTGTGGGCCTAAAGCGCCTACGTTTTTATATCTGGCGCCCCACTTTACAAACTGATCGACAGCGGTTGAATCTAGCTTCTCCAGAATCCACGGTGGATTGGTCGGATGTCTTCAACCGTGATAAAGGCATCGTCGTCGATTCGCTCAACCTCAATGCTAACGCGCGCGATATCGCGCCTGCGAACACTGACGCTGATCAAACTGACCGTGCCGTCGCGTCCGCGAGCAGGTAACTCTGTTACCCCATAGCCTGCCTTGCGCAGTGCCTCAACGATGGCGGCACCGCGGTGGGAACTGATGATCTGCATATGACTGTGGCCGATCGCCAGGCGCTCCTCGATGGCGATACCTACGGCAGTGCCGGTGGCGTAGCCTCCAGCATAGGCGATGACATTCCAAATATTCCCTAAGTTGCTCAGCACGCTCGTAATGGCCAGAACCCATAAGGAGGATTGGAGGAATCCCAGGATCCAGGCCTGTAGCTTGCGGCCTCGAACGACAAAAAGCACGCGCAAGGTATCGAAGGACATATCAAAAACGCGTAAAACAAATATGACAAGGGGAAAGTAGGCTTCAGGTATATTCAAAAAATTGAGCATCAAAACCTCATTGATCAGATCTCGTCCGGCAAGGCAGGCAGGTACATCTCGGTCATATATTGCTTCACCATTCGCTTCATGCTAAATGCCGGGGCAAGCGTCTTCATCGAGTGACGAACCATGCCTAACCATTCACTTGGAAGGTTGTCCGCTGAGCGGTCATAATAAAGGGGGATTATCTTCTCCTCAAGTGTGGCATACAGGCTTGTGATGTCAGCATGATCCTGTGCTTCATGATCGGGGTATTCCTGTTCATCACCTATAGCCCAGCCATTCAGGCCATCAAAGCCCTCACGCCACCATCCGTCCAGGACTGAGAAATTGATTACGCCATTGAGTGCCGCTTTCTCTCCTGAGGTTCCGGAGGCCTCGTTGGGTCTCCTGGGTGTATTGAGCCACACATCGACTCCTTGCAGGAGATAGCGGGCGACATTCATATCGTAATCTTCCAGGAAAACAAGACGCCCACCAGCTTCGGCCTGTTTGACGAAGCGGTAAACTTCCTGGATCAATTTTTTGCCCGGCTCGTCGGCAGGATGAGCTTTACCGGCAAAAATTACCTGAACTGGTCGACCGGGTTGATTGATCAATCGTAGTAATCTTTCTGGATCTTGCAAAATTAAATTTGCACGTTTATAGGTTGCGAAACGGCGGGCGAAACCAAGTGTAAGGGCATAAGGATCCAGGAGCACTCCGCTGGCGACCACCTGCACGGGGTGAACGGAACCGGGAAGCCATTGGGAGCGCACCCGTTCACGCATGTAGGCGACCAGTTTGCGTTTTAAGTGTCTTCGCACAGCCCAGAGCTCAGCATCCGGTATGGAATCGATGCCCTCCCATAAGCGTGGATCATCGCCGTGCTCGAGCCATTCCGGATCGAGGTACGTGTCGAAAAGCACCTTCATTCTTCGGGCAAGCCAGGTTGGACTGTGAATTCCATTGGTGATGTGACGGATGGGCACATCGTCTGGCTCGCGTTCAGGCCACAAATGAGCCCACATCGCGCGTGCCACCTGACCGTGCAGCGCCGATACACCATTGAGCTGCGCGGACATACGCATCGCTAGTGTCGCCATGCCATAGGTATCTCCCCAGGGTTGTTTTTCCAGCGCGATGGAAATAAAGGCGTCGCGATCCAAGCCCAAGGCAGGCCAGTAGTTACCGAAATATTTATCAATCATCCACAGCGGGAACTCGTCATGTCCAGCTGGCACAGGTGTGTGGGTAGTGAAGACTGTGCTTGTGCGTACACGCTCCAAGGCATCATCGAAGCTCATCCCACCGGTCGTGAGTTCACGGATGCGTTCTAGCGTTAGGAAGGCGGAGTGGCCTTCGTTGAGATGCCAGACAGCAGGGTTGTAACCCAAAGCACGCAGGGCACGCACACCACCAATCCCGAGTATGATTTCCTGTGAGATGCGAGATTCCAGATCGCTTGTGTACAGGCGGGCGGTTAACCTGCGGTCTGACGGTTCATTTTGCTCAACATTGGTATCCAGCAGGAACAGTGGCAGACGTCCTACCTGAACACGCCAGAGCCGGGCATGAACAAGGCGACCAGGCAGCTCCACGCTCACCAGTTGAGCCTCATTTTCGCCGGTGAGCACCGGATAAACGGGGAGATCAGCGAAGGAAAGTTGGGCGTAATCCTCCTCCTGCCAACCGTCCTCAGTAATCCGCTGTTTGAAGTATCCCTGGGTGTAGAGGAAGCCTACGGCAAGGAGGGGGATACCTAGATCACTGGCTTCTTTTAGATGATCCCCGGAGAGAACTCCCAATCCGCCCGCATAAATGGGCAGGGTCTCGTGCAACCCAAATTCGGTCGAGAAGTATGCAATCGGTTGGTTGATCCTCTCAGGATAGGTCTGGTGGAACCAGGTTTCCTTGGTATTGGC
This sequence comes from Anaerolineales bacterium, assembly GCA_041573795.1. Classification (GTDB taxonomy): domain Bacteria; phylum Chloroflexota; class Anaerolineae; order Anaerolineales; family E44-bin32; genus E44-bin32. The sequence continues at coordinate 18,593 of JBFFQB010000034.1, read as the reverse complement.
CAGGTAGGCGTCAAAGGACTGGATTACCTGGTCATAAGCGTCGAGGTAGTATTTTTGACGTGTTGCTTCCTTTAGTTTGTCATGCTCGACGTCGCGCAAGAATTTAACCGGGTTATGGTAAGTGAGCTCCCAGCATTCGCGATCAATGGCTTCAAAGATCCTGGCGGCTTCAGGATTCCAGGTCCACCAAAGATTGTAGGCTAAATCACTTAGCCGTCGGACGCGCTGTGGTAAGGCGAAGTCGTTCGGTATCGGCAAATCGATTTTATGTAAGGGCATGCGTACAGGGGGATCCTTTTCGCATCGAGAGGATTAAATGCGGCCGAATCTTACCATGCCCCCTTATGGCCGTCTAATCGATTCTGGGCCTCAATCACTCTGAACGCTTTATACGCAAGTCAATTGGTGACACCGTTGAAAAGATCTCGCTCACGGGTTGAAGGAATACCAGGGGGATGTGCTCGCATAAAACTTTCGGGCCCACTGAAAACCCGCATGATCGACCAGATCAAGCCACTTGAACCGGGCATTAGCTGACTCTTGTGACAGGCTGAGGCTTGATCTTTTAACTTTGAGACAGAGCGAAAATTGATCCTTGCATGTACCGGATACGAGTGCTCGGTAATTTCGACTAAGTCAATATCATCATTACGACCCCATCTTCGAGGATCTTTTCCAAAGAGCGGAAGCAAGCGCACCAGCAAAGCAAGGCTCCTATTTGGGAAGGTGTGGAAATAGAGTTTCTGGGGTTGGTAAGGAGCCAGTGAATCGATCGGCGTCTCTTCGCCCGCAAGATAAAATGCTCTTTCCGTAGCCTGCTGGATAGCGATGTGATCCGGGTGACCATAGCCTCCGAAGGGATCAAAGGTGAGCACAACCTGAGGTTTGAGTTTGCGAATATAGGCTGCCACCTCCCGGGCGACTTGCTCTTTTGGTGCTGCGACTAAAGCTTTGGGATGATGGTTATCGGCGCTGCCGGGCATACCCGAATCGCGGTAATTTAAAAAGTGGACTTCTTTTAACCCGAGGATCTCACCGGCACAGCGTAATTCATCCATGCGCAATTCCGCGATGGAGCGGTCGTTCCGCTCGAAATTGGGCGGCGTCTCGCCGACCTCACCTCGGGTTGCGCAGATTAAATGGACCTCTACACCACGCTGCGCGTAAAGCGCCAGTGTGCCTCCCATTCCGAAGCTCTCGTCATCGGGGTGGGCTAAGACTGCAAGTAATCTTAGATCAGTTCCCATCTTACCTCTACCAATCTGAACTATTGACCCAGTACCTGAACGACCAGACGTCGAGATCTTGAGCGAACATCAAAATCAATAAATAGGATCTGCTGCCAGGTGCCTAACGTCATTCTACTATTTACAAGCGGAATGCTAAACGATGTTTTAAGCAAAGCGGAGCGAAGATGGGCATGGCCATTGCCATCACCCCAGCGCAGATTATGGCGGTAGGGGCGGTCGATCGGCGCGAGTTGATCGAGCGCATAGCGTAAATCCTCCAGCGCTCCGCTTTCGAATTCTATCGTGGTGATACTGCTGGTGGAGGAAGGCGTAAAGATTGTCACGAGGCCATCAGCAAATCCGGATTCATCCACAACTTTTTCCACACTGGAAGTCAGGTCGTGCATTTCCGCATGCCCCGCCGTTTCCAGTTCAATATAGCCTGTGTAAAGGTCCATGTTCATCCTCACATTCTATCGAGAAGTTCAGTGATTGGGGGGAATAAAGCGGATCAGGAGCGAACGGTATTAGTTTGATGAGGGCTGGTGCTTTTCAAAGAGCGGCAATTGGTTGATATCCAGTTGTGAGCGGATTTGACCGTGTCCAGCCTCTTTAGCCTGGTATTGAACAGTATCCGCCCGAACCAGAAGGTCGTCGATTGAATCATCTTCGAAACGCATTTGGGCGACCCCCGCTGCGAAGGTCAATTCGGGGATGTTTTGACTCAAATTGGCGCGGTAGGCTTTTAAAGCGCGGCCGAGTTTTGCCGCCACACCTATCGCACCCTTAATCGTCGTCTCTGGAAGAAGAACGGCAAATTCATCACCACCGATGCGGGCCAGGAAGTCGGTGGAACGCAGCACAGCGCGCATAGAAAGAGCGATGTTTCGTAAAACCTCGTCACCAAATAAATGCCCAAATTGGTCGTTGATCGTCTTGAAACCATCCAAGTCCAGGTAGAGCAGGGTCAGCGGTCGACGGTAGCGTTTTGCCCGGGTAAATTCCCGCTCAAGTTGCTCGATAAGAAAGCGCCGGTTTGCGAGGCCGGTAAGCGCGTCGGTATTGGCAAGATGTGCCAGTGCCTCGGTTTGGTTACGCAGTCGGTTAATGCTGTGGGTGATATGGCCGGAGAGGCTGTGCAGCATGAAGGCCAAACCCTGATGCAAAACAATTTGGGAGCCTATAAACAGGTAGGCAAGTTGCCCGCGAAATAACAATGCTGGCTCAAGCATGAGTAATCTTCCACGATACCAACCTGCGAAGGTGCTAAACGAGGCTAACCCAGCGTAAAAAAAAATCGTTCGGTCAGCGATGATCGTACCTGCCAGCAGGATCGGAACCAGAAAGACGGCGTTATAAATATAAATGCTCTCCGGGAAAACGATGAAATTAGCAAAGGCAAAAGAGAGAAAACCGGTAGACAGTAGATGCCCAGCAAGGAAGGTATTGCCCCAGTGCGTGAGCTGCCAGGCGATAGTGGCGATCAACCCTATGACAAGCATTGCCAGCAGGTCGAAGGTTAAATTTGCGGGTGGCGCAAATGTTCCTGAAACAAAGCTGATGATATCACCCAGGAACCATACTGCCAGCAGGATATAGATGACCCGGATGGCTCGCCGACTGGCAAGATTGCGGTACGCACGCAACTCAGGATCTGTTTGTAAGGAAGGTCCGGTCCGTAATCGCTGGAGCACCGCTAACTCCTGTGGCAGTTCTCAGGCAGAGTCTTCGGGATTTGGGACACCGAGAATATTGTATCCCGAGTCAACATAGATCACTTCCCCGGTGACTTTAGAGGCTAAATCCGAGCAGAGCCAGACCGCCGCACCACCGATATCTTCAATCGTGATGCCCTGTCGGAGGGGTGCTACGGAGGCGAACTCACGGTGCATTCGCTTAAATCCACTTACACCCGCTGCTGAAAGCGTGCGTATCGGCCCGGCCGAGATGGCATTAACACGTATCCCCCGCGCACCCAGATCCCCGGCGAGGTAGCGTGTCGAGGCTTCTAAGGCGGCTTTGGCGATACCCATAACATTGTAATTTGGGACGACTTTTTCTGCGGCGTAATAACTGAGAGTGAGCAATGAACTGCCCTCGTTTAGCAGCGGCAGGGCTGCCCGCGCCAGAGCGATGAAGGAATACACACTAATATTTAGTGCGGTATGAAATCCGCTCCGACTGATCTGATGAAAGTCCCCGGTGAGATCCTCGCGTTCGGCAAATGCTATCGAGTGCACAAGGATATCGAAAGAGCCAAATCGATCCTTGACCTTTTTAAACAACCGGTCGATATCTTCGTCTTGAGCAACATCGCAGGGCTCAACAAAATCGGAACCCACGGATTCCGCCAGGGGCCGTACTCTTCGCTCCAATGCTTCCCCGGCGTAAGAAAAACCCAATTCAACCCCATGTTCATGCAGAGCTTTGGCGATGCCCCAGGCTATCGAATGGTCATTCGCTACGCCGAATATCAATGCTTTTTTTCCCTGCAGTAAGGTCATCTAGGCTTCCTCCTCAATTGACCAAGTTCTCATAGGATACACGGAAATTCCAGGGTTTACTCTTCCATGGCTCTACCACTCGGTTTAAACCCACACGCGGCCCGACCGTCACGCTTGAAATACTGACGCCCTGGGATGGTTCTACAAAGATAACCGCCTCAGGATGGCAGAGATCCAGGCCATCATGTTGACCCTGGATTCCAAATGCCTGGCACACTTTTGCCGGGCCGTCTGTCCAGCGTGCCGAAGGTTGACCGGTACGTCGATCACGTATAAGTTCAATCCCCTCTGACGGCACGACTGCTCTTATCAAGACGGCGGCCGGGAATCCCTCGAGTTCTGTTACCAGATTGAACATCCAGTGCATCCCATAAGTGAAATAGACATAACTGAAGCCTGCGGGACCCCACATAGAGCGGTTACGTTGAGTTCGGCCCGCCTTGGCGTGACAGCCATCATCTTCTGCGCCGATATAGGCTTCGGTTTCACAGATATACCCTGACACCCGTGTTCCATCGTCTTCCAGCCGGACCAGCCGTTGCCCCAGCAGCGAGCGTGCTACTTCTAGTGTGGGTCGTTCAAAGAATTCGCGATTCAGCATGGGATTCATAGATCGAGATTCTAGGTATTGAAAGCCCCTGAGTGCATCTCCTCACCAAAGATGCCTTGGGGAGTAGTACTCCAACCATTCAGCTACAGGATACGGCCTAGCTTAATCGCCATTCTGGAAGCGTGGATCTTTGCGGATCATGCGTTCCAGACCCTCCTTGAGGCTATAACGTGGCTGGTATCCGAGCTTTTGTTTGGCAAGGCGAACATCTGCGCACATCCGCGAGGGTCCAGGATCCTGGTCTTCTTTGAAAATCCATTCTGCTTTCGAACCAACCGCTTCAAGCACCTGTTGGCCCAAAGCTTTCACGCTTGTTTCGTGTCCGCTGCCAACATTGATCATCAATCGGTCGACTGTAGGGGCGGTTGCGGCTGCAACCATCGCTTCAACGACATCATCAAGGTAAACAAAATCGCGCGTCTGGGCTCCCTTTCCATGGATCACCAGGGTTCCATTGCGGGCTGCCTGGCGGAGGAAATGGGGGATAACAGGTGGGTGAGCGACGGATAGCGGTTGGCCCGGACCATAAGTGTTGAAAACGCGTAAAGCCACTGTCTCGATACCCCACAGGGCTCCGATCGTCCGCACGTAATGTTCAGCAGCCAACTTGGAGACAGCGTAAGGAGAACCGGGGTTTGGCTGCGCTTCTTCATGTAGAGGTTGCTCGCCCTGGTCTCCATATATTGCGCCAGATGAAATCAGAACCACCCGGCGAACACCCACATCGCGCATCGCTTCCATCACGCTGACGGTCCCACCAACATTGATGATGTTGTATTCGCGTGGGTAGAGCACAGATTCTGGGACGGAAACTTTGGCAGCAAGGTGGTAAGCACAATCGACGTCCTGGAGTAAAGTCCAGAGCTTTGGTCGATCGGTCACATCACCGCGCGTGAAGAGGACATCGTTGCTCAAACGTGCCGGATCACCAGCCGAGAGATCGTCTAGCCCGCGGACTTGATGACCTTCACGAGCCAGACGATTGGCTAGGGCCGATCCAAGGAAGCCGGCTGCGCCGGTGACGAGGAAATTCATGATTCAGTAGGCTGGTGCGGAGGGGGCGCCAGAGGCCGAGATTATAACATAGCCCTACTGGAACCATTGACAATCGGAATCGACTTGATAATATGCCAACATGAGTGATGTGCATTGGTTGCGGGAGCTCTGGTCTGTATTTCGGAGAACCATCTTATTCCTGCTTGTTTTAAGCCTCATGGGGGGCAGCAGCCTCACGGTTTTTAGTACCCTTGACAGGGTTCGGAATTATGCCAACCCTTATGCGTTTGATTTTCTTGGCTGGACCTTAGCGGCCGTGTTCGGGAAGTCCACGCAAACCGCGCTGGGGGCATCGCACTTTCTCGAAGTGCAGCAGCGGACAAAGCTGGTGCGAGATTATTTGGCCCTTGTCGGTGATATTCAATCGAAACAAGCTGAGCTGGAAGAAGCTTACGGCGATCCAGACCCCTTGCGTTCTTCGGTGGAAGTCGCACGCCTTGGGGAAGAACTGGCATCGATGAGAGGCGAAGCTGAGATCCTCCGGCCAATTGTTGAAGCGCTACTTCAAGAACAGATGGCAGTCATTTTGGGCGATATGGGTTTTGGCTCGGAGCGTTTTGTCTTCCCTCCAGTTGCTTTCAATTTCGCTCAATTGCCTTCCTCCTTGATTGTTTCACCTCGTGATACGATCCGTCAGGACGCCAATATTTCTTTGCGGGTAGATCTCGCCCTTGAAGAAAAGGTGGCTTTGGAAGAAATGATTGAGGGGCATGAGGATGTCTCTGCGCTAATCGTCCCCGTAGGAGGATTGGGGACCTATCCGACCATGATCCTTGAAAGCACATCGCTTGTTTGGATCACTGAAGTCATAGCCCATGAATGGGTGCATAACTATCTCGCCCTACATCCCCTGGGTTGGAATTACAGCATGACTCCAGAGATGCGAACGATGAATGAAACAACAGCCTCCTTGATTGGATTGGAAGTGGGCCGGAATGTTCTTTCACAGTTCTATCCTGACTTACTCCCTGCACCTGCGCCTGTGGCCGCCGCTGAGGCGCCAACGGAGGCCCCAGCGGAACCCCCGGTGTTTGATTTCCGGGCGGAGATGCGGATCACACGACTTCGTGTTGATACACTCTTGGAGCAAGGAAAAATCGAGGAAGCAGAGAATTACATGGAAGCACGCCGCCTTTTCTTTTGGGAGAATGGTTACCGCATACGCAAGTTAAACCAGGCGTATTTTGCTTTCTATGGCGCCTATGCGGATACACCGGGAGGCGCAGCCGGAGATGATCCAGTTGGCGAGGCGGTACGCACGCTCTGGGGTAGGGCGAAATCACCGGCTGCGTTCTTGCGGACGATGGCGCGATTGAGTTCATATCAAGAATTGCTTCTGGAGATCGAGCTACCACTCCGTAATTAATGCGGCTAAAAGCGCGCAACGAGCGGGCAGTGATTTCAACTTTACACTTTCACTTGAAGTATGTGCTCCGGTACCGATTGCGCCCAACCCATCCAGAACAGGTATTCCGAGTGTGGAAACGAAATTGGCGTCCGACCCCCCGCCAGTGCCACCTTCTGTTAGTTCCATCCCAAACCGAGATGCAATGGAGGCCGCCCTTTGGAATGTAGCCTGCATACGCTCGTCACGTTCCATCGGAGGTCGGTTCCAGCCACCACGGATTTTGAGCTCAGTGCCAGACACTGTAGGCTTCAGCGCTTGTATGGCTCGGTGCACCCGTTCTCCTTCTTGGTGAGATTTCGCCCGTACATCCACTTTGATGGAACAATGCTCGGGTACTACATTGGACCGCGATCCACCTTGGATCACCCCGATATTCACTGTTGTCTCTGTTGCAGCATCTGCGAGACCGAGGACTTTCGGTATTTGGTGAGCAATTTCGACGATTGCGTTGGCTCCTGCATGAATATCGCTTCCAGCATGCGCAGCTTTTCCGTGGGCCTCGATGGTGTAATTCAGTATCCCTTTGCGCCATGTTTTTAATGAGCCGTCTGGAAGGGCTGGCTCCAAGCAAAGGACAAGATCATACGTCTTGGCGAGACGCTCAATCAAACCTCTTGAACTAACGCTGCCAATCTCTTCGTCGGAAGTGCAAAGCAAACTTAGGCGAGCGGGCATATCCTTCGACTCGGAAACGACATTTTTGATGACCGTCAATGCTATCGCAACACTGGCTTTCATATCGAGACATCCGGGGCCATAGATCATATCTTTCGTTTGTCGCCAAGGCATGGAGTGCAATGTTCCGATCGGGTGAACGGTGTCAAAGTGCACCAATAGGAGAATTCCTCCTGTGCCATTGCCCCAGGTCCCTAACCAGTGATCCCCCTGCTGTTCCTGAGGAAAGCATTCAACAGCTGCCCCATCTCCACGCATTTGCTCCGCGATATATCTCCCCAGCGTGTCAAGTGCTGGTTTCTTGGTCGAAGGCGATTCGTGCTCTACAAGGATCTGAAGCATGCTTAGCAAAGAACTGGTTTGTTCTTCAAAGCCATCAATCGAGAGTTTGCTCATGAATCCCCTTTGCTAAACATGATGTTCATCACACCTCGTCAATTCATTAATCTGTGTAGGGACAGATATCAACCGCTGTGTAAATCTTATTCGCATACCCATAGTAGAGTGGATCCAAGACGGTTTCAGGATGTTTATTGGCATAGGCCTGGGCAATCTGACATGCGCGACCAATATCTGGTTGTGCCAGATAGGACTGCCACACTTCATCAGCAAGCTTGGCATAGCCCTCCGCTAAGCTGCCCTGTGGGTGTGCTTCTTGAAGGAAGGTGTGTGCCTCTGACGCTTGATCGAGCATACCTTCATTAAGGTAGAGCAGCATGGTGCGATATAAGGCATAGGCGCTTAGCTGGGTAGGCCCTTGTTCTTGAAAGGTATCATCCCGCAGGCTAGGGTCTTCGCTAACCCGCAAATACCCGTTCAACGCTTCGTTGAAATTCCCCGTGCGTGCGGCTTCATCCGCATCATGCAGCAAATGGATTCGAAAACTTGCAGGAGCAAGGCGCTCACCGAAGATGATAAACAGCGAATCAGCGTTAGACCACAGCCATTCCCTGGTGATCGCGCGCGCCGGTCCTGCACCAGCCGATTGGATGCCCCCGGCCGTTATTTCCACCACCATTGAACCGTCTTCTCTTGGCCCGTGCATCGCCAACGTGGGTGATGGCAAATCATCACTACGACCTTGGAGTATGTTGACAAATTCGTTTGTCTGCCATTGCAATATCTCCCAGGCTTGAAAGCATGTATGGGCACCACAAAGCTCCTGCATCACGAGCAGCTCTTTTACCCCGTCACCAGTGACATCAATGATCTGGTGTAGATGAAAGCGATCTGCTTCTGGCTTTGAGCTGGCTGCATGAGCAAGGCGAAACGTATCGAGATCACAGAGAAAAATAAGCAATGTACTTTGGCCTGCGTGCTGGCCTTCCATTGCTGGAGCTTGTTCGGCCAGTGTGATGGCGAAATCATCATAGCTATCGCCATTTAGATCTTCTTTTGCCGCAGCAAGGCCGCCCGGGTCGCCCTGTTCCAGCCCGGGCAAGGCTTCAATCAAACCGCTAAGTGAACCTCCCTGGTTTAAATAGCTGAGCACATTTACTGGCCAATCACTTGGAATTGACAATACGGGGAGATCCGGTGCGCCCAGTTCTACCGGGCAACCACCGCTGGGGGGCAGGGCAGTCAAAGTCGGGGATGGGCTTTGATCTCCCGGTCTGCCTGATGACAGCGTTGGATCCTGTGTTGTCAGCGTTGCTGGGCTCGTTATGGGTGAGGCGGTACTGCATCCACTGAGAACGAGGAGTAGGCCTGCTAAGGCGATAGAAGTTAATTTCAAACAAAGCCTCCGATTGGCCGTGCTGCGGGAGCGATTGAACGTCTCTTTCATTGTATTCTCAATCATCGATTGTCATGTGCAACGTCACGAAGGCCATTAAGGGCATTGAGCCATTCAACTAAACGGTACTCTGCATTGGATCGGTCTTAACGTATACTCAAGCATATGGATATTCCCCTTCCGGTTGGATATATGCACACGCACCCCCTTCCCCTCGGACGCTTCCTGCCTCCGGTGGATGAAGGCGTGATCACCCAGGTGCTGAAGCGCTACGTCCCGGAGGGGGGGTTGATCTTTGATCCCTTCGGCACATCGCCGATGGTTGCTCTGGAGGCAGCGCAGGAAGGCTATCCCGTAATTGTCGCTGCGAATAACCCCATCAACCGCTTTATTTTACAAAAAACGCTTCAGCCTATCCCTCAGGAGACTCTCCAGTCGGCTCTGGCGCAGATGGCCGCCATCCCCAGAGATGATTCGCGCATGGAGATGATACTGCTCAATCTGTATCGAAGCGAGTGTAACCGCTGTGGCCAGGACGTGATCGTTGAGTATTTTGTTTGGGATAAGGAGTTGGGTGGGCCCACGCATAAAGTATATACCTGTGAGCATTGTGCTTTTGCCGGGGAGGCTGCAGCAACTGAAGAAGATTGGAATCGGGCTGCGGATTACTCTCGTAAGGGTCTCCAACATGCGATCGCGCTTGAGCAGGTTGCCCCGAGTGGAGACGCGGATCGTCGACATGCTGAGGCAGCGTTAAGTGTGTATCCCGGACGAGCAATCTACGCCCTGGTGACCTTGTTGAACAAAGTCAATCAAGGGAATTACACCGGCGATCTCCTTGATGCCACTCATGCTCTGCTGATCAGTGCATTCGACGCTGGTAATGCAATGTGGAGCTATCCCGAGGGACGCCCACGCCCGAAGCAGCTGATTGCCTCCGCCCGTTTTAAGGAAAACAATATCTGGTGGGCTCTTGAAAGGGCTGTCGATATCTGGTCGCGCAGTTCTGCTGAGATCAGCATCTTGGAGTGGCGAGCTGGTGACAAGCCCATGCCAGGCCAAGTTTCGATCGCTGCCCACGCAGCGCGCGAGGTGGTGAAATCGCTGGATGATGTGAAGTTTGCCGCCCTGATAAGCGTTCCCCCTCGGCCCAATCAGGCTTTCTGGAGTCTCTCTGCCCTTTGGACGGCCTGGTTATGGGGACGGGAGGCAGCTTCCTCAATTAAAGTGGCTCTGCGCAGGAGGCGCTATGATTGGACCTGGCATGGGAGTGCCTTACGAACGGTACTCACGGGCATCAGGGATCGCCTGGAAGATGAGACCCCGGCAGTGGTCTATATCCCCGAAGCAGAGCCTGGGTTTTTAGAGGCTGCGTTTATTGGTTTCGATAGCTCCGGTTTTGTACTGCGTGGCCTCGCCTTTCGGGCAGGGGAGGAACAAGCATTCTTACATTGGAAATTCCCAGGTGAAGAGCCCCCTGGTTGGGATGAACACCTGAGCCGCCAATTGGTCAACCGGTCGCTGCTCGAGGCCGCGGTCCAGATTGGGGAGCCCGTGCCCTACCCGATCCTGCATGCCAGTGCCTGGTCGAAACTGGCTGAGAAGCGCATGATCGCGAGCGCCATTAAGGCCGAAAAACCTCACATGCTGCAGCGTATGGACGATTGGATTTCACAGGAATTAAGCTCTGCGACTGTTTGGGAACATTTATCCAAGGGGGTTGAAATTGAAAGTGGGAGTTACTGGTTTGCTCAACCTACGCCGAGTGATGACCCGCTTTTTGATCGTGTCGAGAGCATGGTTCTGGGTCTACTACGAACGGTAGATAGCATCAGTGAAGTTGAACTCGACCGCAGGGTTTGCGAAGCATTTCCCGGTATCAGTACCCCTGATCGTCGGCTGGTCCTGGCCTGCCTGCACTCCTATGCACATCCCGCCGGAAATAGCCTGTGGACGTTAAGGCCCGAGGATTACGAAGAAGCGCGAGTAACCGATTGTCATGAAGTAATAAACGTACTTCGACAATTAGGGCAGAAGCTGGGCTACTCCGTGTCCTCGGATGAACCCATTCGTTGGATCGCTATGGATGGCCAGACGGTCTACGCATTTCGGGTGAGTGAGATGGCAAGTTGGGGATGGGAACATATGGAATTGGACGAGAGTGCCTTAACAATGGTAATCCCAGGTGGACGATCCGGACTGGTGGCGGAAAAAGCAAGGCGTGATCCGCGCGTACGGGAGTGGATGGAGACCCCCGGACGAGTGATTAAATTCCGTCATGTGCGGCGCTTGGCTTCAGAAACCAATCTCAATGTGGGTAACTTGGCCGAGCGAATCGCGATTGATCCGCCCGAACGACAGGATCCACAAATGCCGCTGCTATAAGTTGGCTCTAAGCAGAAATTTTTGGCCAGGTAGTTATGCTCCTCAGAAATATCCTCATCCTTCTCGGCGCATATAGCGTCGGCTCGATCCCCTTCTCGATCGTAATTACGCGTTTGTTGAAGGGGATTGATGTGCGCACGCAAGGCTCAGGACACGCTGGCGCGACCAACACGATGAGGGTTGCTGGCTGGTTTCCAGGCATCATGGTGATGATCCTTGATCTTGCCAAGGGAGCCCTTGTAGCCTGGTTTGCATTGAGCTATAGCGGGCGGCCGCTGGTTGCTTGGGCAGCGATCGCGCTGGTCGTCGGGGGTCACTGCTGGCCAGCCTTAGCTGGTTTTCGAGGCGGGATGGGCTTGGCGACGGCCGGTGGGGCACTGCTCATCTTCTGGCCCTTGGGTTTTGTATTAGGGATCGGTCTCGCAGCGGCGATGCAACTTATCGTACGTCATTCCGCCAGGGCGAATATCGCTACAGCCGTGCTCTTAGCCCCGCTCTGGCTTTTATTTGGCGCTTCAACGCTCCAGGTAGGGGCTGCAGTTGCTTCCGGTGTAATGATTGCTATCCGGGCGACGGCTGATTGGAACCGTGTGTATCACGAACTGTGGTTTGATCGACCACCAAAAGAATCAGACTAGCAGCTGGTGCAGCAAGCGTTTATCCCCATAGACGAGATCGTGGATTCAATCTTATGGCGGTGGATTTAAGGTAGCCGTTTCCGTCGGTGTGACTGTCGATGTGGCCGTAGGTGTAAGGGTAGGCGTCGGAGTAGAGGTTGGCGTAGTAGTTTGGGTTGGTGTAGTGGTAGGTGTTGGCGTGGGCGTTGGAAGTGCAACGTTGAGATGCAGCTCCACTACGGCTTTACCACCTCTCTGGCTACGGACACCAAGCCGTAAAGTGATCGGCCCATTGGGGATACCAGCCAAATCCCAACTGAACAATTTCTCAGGTTCATCCACAGCGCGGTTGACTTGTGCGAGGTCGGGCGAGGATTCCGAAGATATCCCGAGATCATACTCCAATATCCAATCCTTAAACTCGTCCGTAGCGCTGGCGCGCCCGAAAATTTCGAGCGGAGAAGTGGTGATCGTGGCACCTTCCGGTGGGTCAGTGAAACCAAGGATCGGACGTGGACTATCCTCGTCACAGACGGTGTCCGGCATGAAAAAGAGAGGATCGTCATCAATCTCCATCCGCTCAAGCCATGCCTGTCCTTGCTCATCCTCCTCCAACCATTCCCTTGCCCATGGATCGGAAACATTCAAGCCAAGCTTTTCCTGCGCAAAATCCGCACAGTCAGCGGAAGCCAACTCCAAGGAGAAACCGTCTACCCAAGCTTTTCGCCAGAGATCCTGTTCTTTAGGCAGGGGCAATTGGTCAGTGGCGAAAAGCTCCGTTTGCTGCGACGGACACCACTCTGAGGGCTCAGCGCCAGAGACTGTGCATACCACTCGGTCCGTGATACCGGCTGGGCGACTTACAGGGGATGGCACACCACCGGTCAGGCGATCCTGGGCGAACTGCATGACCTCGTTCCAGATCGGTGCCGCTCCGGTGAGCCCGGAGGTATTCTGCATGGGGGTATAGTCGGCATTCCCGACCCAAACGCCAATGGCGACATCCGGTGTGTAGCCCAGCGTCCAGTTATCCCGGAAATCATTCGTAGTTCCAGTTTTCGCAGCAACTTTGAACGGCAAGTTCAATAATGAGTTCGGCCCAAAGGCGGGCGTTCGAGCCTGGTTATCGCTGAGGATATCTGTGATCAAGTATGCATGTTCGGCACGAATGAGCTGCTCCCCTGGGGGTTGTTCGTAACGATAGACGACAGCGCCAGTGCTATCTTCAATGCGAAGGATTGCGACCGGTGGTACCTGTTTCCCGCCGTTGGCAAGCGTGGCATATACGCTGGCAAGCTCGAGTAAGGTTACATCACCACCACCCAGAGTGAGCGACAGACCATAATCATCGCGATCCAGCGTTGTGATGCCTACTCGTTGGGCGAAGTTTACAAAACCATCTGCCTGCGGCGAATTGGGATCATCGTAAATACCAACGAAATCTAGCGTTTTGACGGCAGGAATATTGTAGGAGTTGGCCAAAGCACTGCGGACGGTCACGGGGCCATGGAAGCGTTCATCGTAATTGACAGGCTCGTAGGGTGGGCGCGGATCATCCGGGTTTCCAGATGGGGGAAATTCAGATGGCACGTCCCAGATGAGGGTGGCCGGGGTCCAACCTTTCTCGAACGCCGCTGTGTAGGTCAAGGGTTTAATCGAAGATCCCGGTTGTCGAGGGCGAACAGCCATATTGATCTGGCCGTCAATGTCTTCGTTGCCATAATTAGCAGAACCGATCATCGCCAGGATCTGACCTGTGGCGGGTTGCAAGGTCACCAGGGCTCCATTGGTGGCGCGTTTATCGGCCAGTGCCTCAACCTGTGTCCGCACAACCTCTTGCGCGCGTTGTTGCAGGACCGGATCAAGGGTCGTGAAAACTGTGAAGCCCGAACGGTAGATCGTCTGCGAGTCATATAGCTTTTCAAGTTCAGCGCGAACGTAATTTACCCAATGTGGAAAGCGGATCTGGATATCAGGTGTTGGGAACTGGTAGTTGATGATCTCTGCTGCGGCAGCGCCAGCGTCTTCAGGCAGAACGCAGATAGGTTGCTGGCCAGCTTTAACGAAAATACAACCCTGTTCCGTGCTGGTATCCACCATCAAAGTTAAAACTTGCCGGTGACGATTGAGTGTCGCTTCTGTGTTGTTAAAAATGTCATAGACCGAAGGGGCCTGGACCAAACCCGCTAAAAATGAAGCTTGCGCCAGCGTAAGCTTTTCGGCTGAAGTGTTGAAGTAAGTTTGTGCTGCTGCCTCGACTCCATAGGCAAGATTGCCGAAATAATGTTGGTTCAGATAGAGCTCCAGGATTTCTTCCTTGCTATAGCGCCGGGTGATCTCCGCAGCCAATAGAACCTCGCGCGTCTTTCGCAGCGCAGTTCGCCGGCTGCGTTCTTCAGGAGTGAAGAGTAAATTGCGGGCGATTTGCTGCGTGATTGTCGATGCGCCAGAGACGACCTCTCCCTGTGTATAGTTCTGCCAGACAGCCCGCAGAATTGCACCCAGATCAAATCCGGGATGCGAGTAAAACTGGGAATCCTCGGTGGAGATAATAGCTGCCAGCATATAGGGTGAAATTTTCTCGAAAGGCACATAGGTGCGCCGGCCAGCTTGTGGATCGAGGATTTCATAGAGCAGATTGCCCTCTCGGTCGAGAATGCGGGTGGTCTCAAACTGAGCCGCCCGTTCTTGGAGATCCTCGACTGGTGGTAGCGTAGAGGCAAGGGCATAGTATTGATAAAGCCCGAAGGAGATCACGCCGATGAGGAAGGCAACCAGTATGAATGACCCAAGGATGGCCATGCGCAGCGCGCAACCGCCACAACCTTGACCCGTGAGCGAGAACTTTCCTGCAGACCCGGTAGTCGTGGGAGGGATGAAGGCAGCCGGAGCCACTTGTGTCGCGCCCATGTCTGTCTCGGGCACCGGTTGGGGGAGGTGGTCAGGTTCGACATCTGCACCGGGAAGGGATGCCGCAGCCCGCTCTTGATCCATTTCGGTCTCAAGCCGTGGGGGCTCATGCTCAAGAGCGCCTTCGGCCATCCATCCCCCGGTAAGATCCGGATGCCCGGTAGGATGCCGGGGCGTTTCTAGATCATCATCTTCCTGCTCAATATGGCCATCGATCAACCGCTGGAATCGGGAAGAGGGGGGTTGCTCAGCCTCGGAATCCGGGGAATCTTCAGGATTGACTTTTGGGCGAAACTCCCAACCTTGAGTCTCGTCGCTCTCATCCTCAGACTTGGGATCAAGCGGGGGGTCATCCGTCGGAGTCGTCATAGCATGCGATTATAGCACCCAGGTAGCTTTGAGAATGACAGCCTAGGCTTCAGATTGACTCTGCATGATGACCAGCCATTTGCCCCGCATAACGCTGTTTTCATCCTGGTTTTTAACATTGACATCGAATGTTACCAGTCCTCCCTCAAGACGGGGGAGCGCTTTCTTCTCAACCACTTCCATCTCGGCGTGAATAGTATCGCCGATAAATACCGGGAGACTGAATTTCCACTCGGTCATCTCACGGAAGGCGATCACCGTACCCTCCATCACCCCCGTGCGGACGCCCAGGCCAGAGGCGATAGACAGGATCAGTAATCCATGGGCTACCCGTTCCCCAAAGGGAGTCGTTGCCGTGTAAACTGCATCGGTATGGATTGAATTGAAGTCTCCTGAAAGGCCTGCAAAGGCAAGGATATCTGCCTCAGTGATGGTTCGACCAGCACTGGTAACCTTGTGGCCCAGTTCAAATTCTTCAAAGTATAAGCCGCGAACCTGTTGTTCAGCTGGCATCGTCACCTCCTGGTGCTCGGCTGTGGGTAATTCTAGCATGAGTACTTCGCCTGAGTGCTTGGACGCTCAAATCCCTTTGACGTTTAGGCAGCGAATCCCTAGAATCTATAGTTATGAAAACCTGGTCCCTTGGTGAAAATGATCCGATCTGCTTAACCCTCTCGGCCGATGCACGTTTCGTACAAACTGATTACAGCAATGATCAGATCTGGGAGTTAGGCTGGTGGGGCACGGAAGTTCCAGCCATTTGGTTGCAAAGCTCTTATGGCAGGCGAACCCAATCCATCCACATATTCCCTGCCTTTACATATGGTGGTGTAACCCGTCAGGATCCGCAGACATTCGTCGAGCCCGTGACACTGCGGCGTATATGGCCAAACCTGGCTGTGCTAGCGTTTACGCCCTTTGAGGAGTTGCGGGTTCGGGCGGAATATTTCATTCCTGATTCACTTGCTGTCATGGGTCGTTTTACGCTGGATAATCTCACTGCCCTGCCTCAGGTAGTCAATCTCCGTCTGAGCGCCTACCTTCAACCTGGGGAGCAAGCAAACCCGATGGGCTTAGCCGAGTTTAATGGCGTTTCAACCTTATCGGGCCAGGCCGGGAATATATACCCGGTTGTCATGCTGAGCGGCGATGCTCGTAAAGTTCCTGCGGCATACCCTTCTCTCCAAGTCGCTGCAACGATCGCGCCGGGAGGTTCGAAAACATGGGTTTGGGTGCATACGGCAGCAGTTGAACAAGAACGCTCTTTTGAGAGGGGTCGAGAGTTGATCCAGATACCCTGGGAGTCAACCCTGTCACGCATCGAGATGGTGAATGCAAATATGCTTTCGATTGAGACGGGAGATCCCGATTGGGATGCGATCTTGTGGATGACCCAAAAAGAGCTACTGCGTGGATTTGTCGGACCAACCGTGCATAATTCGAGGCCAGGTCTGGTCAATCGGCGTGGGATCGACGACGGCTATGCCCGGTCCAAGGATGGGAAAGACTATACCGGACCCTGGGGAGGAATATCCACAGCCGCTACGGTTTACCTCGCCCGTCAGGTACTGCCAATCGCCCCCGATCTTGTAAAGGATTTATTGCGTAATATCTTACGCACACAGAACAGCGCCGGTGAGCTTGATTGGGCTCCAGGCTTAGGAGGTCAGCGCGCCGGCTATCAGGCTCTCCCACTCCTCGCTACACTCGCTTGGGACTATTACTTGTGGACTGAAGATGAGGGGTTCCTGGCAGAAGTATTTCCCGGGTTGTTTAGCTTCTATGAATCCTGGTTTATCAAGCTCCATGATCGAGATGAGGATGGCTTTCCAGAGTGGGATCACGTCATCCAATCTGATCTCGAAAGTCGGCCAATCTTTAATCGCTTCTACCCTTGGGCTCAGGGCTTTAATGTCGCACAGGCTGAGGCGGTCGATCTGGCGGTATATCTTTATCGTGAAGGGCAGGCTTTGATTGCAATGGCCCAATTGGTCGATCGCGAGGCAATAACAGCGCTCATCCAGGAACGTGTCGTTGAACTGGCCAGACGGGTTGAAGACACCTGGTCGGAAAAGCGCTCAACCTTCCAGCATGTCGACCGAGATTCCCACAGGTCTCATACAGGACTGCAATTGTTGAAACGACGAGGAAAATCGAAGAGCAAGCTCGATCGAGATATTGAGCCTCCTTCCAAGCTGCTCCTTCGATTGAAGGGAGATCCCGAAAAAGGGAAGAAGTTAAAGGTAACGATTGTGAGTGAAGGCGCGCGTAAGCGACAGCGGACGGAAACGATCACCTATCGGAAATTTCAATCCTTCTGGGACTGGAGCACCTGTACAACGGAGAAGTTAAACCATCATGTGAAAAAGATTTCCGTCGAAGGGATTGACGAGAAGATGACAATGGAGATTGTCATCCCCGACCTTGAACGGGAAGATATTTCCTTGCTCCTACCGCTGTGGGCTGGCTGGATGGATGCAGCAAGGGCCAGATCCTTGGTACAAGATACTGTTATGAATCCTGATGCCTATTGGCGTCAATCCGGGTTGAGCGTAGTGCCAGCTACGGATAAGGCATACGCCGAAGATGATCGGGAAGACCTTCGTTCTGTGCGCATGTCGTACAACAGCCTGATTGGTATAGGAATGGTTGAACATGGATTTAGAACAGAAGCAGGTCAGCTCTTTCAGAAACTAATGCTGCTTGTTGGGAATGTCCTCAAGCGTGATAAACAATTTTTCGAGCGCTACCACGCAGATGAATCTCGTGGGCTCGGGATGGGTGGAAATTTTCAGGGATCGATCCCGCTCGATTTGTTTCTGGCAATCCTTGGGGTTCGGTTCATCAGCCCGACCAAGCTATGGGTCAGCCCAGGGCACCCCTTTCCCTGGCCGGTAAAGATCGAATGGCAGGGCGTGTCCGTATCATGTGAGCAATCAAGGGTCCAGATTCAATTTCCAGATGGTCAACGTGTAATCGTCGAGGGTGAAGGAGGTCGCTTTATCGAACAGCTCGACGCGCCTGCGGATCCCCCAGCTACCCCGGAAAAGTAGGACGCCTACTTCTTTTCGCTTAGCTCTTCCGGGGCCTGAGTG
>JBFFQB010000033.1:0-26701 GCA_041573795.1 Anaerolineales bacterium | reverse complement strand
ATTCTGGAAGAAATCAAACCTGAACAAGTCATCCTGAGCCGATTTGAGATTCCAGCGGTTAAGGAGTACATGTCCACCCGGAACTTTGTGCGTGTGGACAATTCACCCGTTTCACGACACTATGTAAGGGGGGATATCTTCGCCGAGCCATAACGCTTCGGTTGCCAACCCGTTGCTTGATACGCATACATCTCTATCACTTGCACGTGCCTCCCCCTGAGGCGTTCAAACGTGCACCTTCAGCTAAGGCTGCCCAATCCTGTACAGCTATCATGCTTAAGGGGATGACGTGTGGGATTAAATAAATGTTTGTTTTGAAGACGAGAGCTCTGCGTGCAGAACAAGTGCTCTTAGCGATGCTCCAAGCCAGAGGTAACCCTTCGGTCCTGACTATCTAATAACCAGGAGCACAAACAGGGTCGTCAATACGGTAACAGCGATGTCGGTGATCAAAGCCCGGCGCCTATATTTGCCTGAAATGTAAGGAAGCGAAACGGCTGCAAGAAAAACAAGATACACCTGACGATCCACCAGGTAGAGCGCTAGCGTGAGCAGGACTGCCCGAACGATCATCCGTGGCCATGCTTGGGAAACGACTTCCTGGTTATACTGAGCCGAGTTTTCGGTCAAGAGCCGTTCTGTCGTTGCCCAGGCATAGGTGATGAAGACATAGGCGGTAGCAATAACCGACCAATGCCAGGATGACGGAACGAGCTGGCCAGCCACACTGCGCTCAATCCAAAAAGCTGTTAGCAAGACGAGAACAATGTGAATGCCCTGGTCAATGAGATAGGCGGATTGAACGGAAAGGCCGCGCTTCTCAGAACCAGTATATTTCAGCGCGTCGAGGATAACATGCGCCGTTGTGAGGGTGAGGAGTTGGGGAAGGAGCTGAAACCTGGCCTGTCCTACAAGCACGAACATGAACAAGAAGTGAATGGCGCCATGCAGCAGGAGCGCCCAGGCATGGCGCTTGTTGACGACCATCCAATTTGGCTGAAAGGGGTAATCCCCCAGAAGGTGAGCTAAGTAAAGATACCAAAACATAGGTGTGATGATCTCAAGGCAGCGGCCCGTCGAAAGGTTTTACCTTGTAGCGAGACACTCCTTCTAAAGATTTATTATCAATCGGGATCATACCCGAAAGCTAACACGAGTTTAGCGTGCACAATGGTAAAGCCTACCAGAGAGTCTCCTGGCTGGAAAGATGGGAGCGCAAGTGATGCTTCCTCATAAATCCTGTGTTGGGCTATAGCTTGTATGAAACGCAGCGTGGCGCCTTTCTTTTCGCAAGCCCAGAATCATCCATTAATAACCCACGCAGGAGTAAATAGATGCTCGGATGGGTTCGTATATGAGCTGTGGGTGTGGAAGCCGCTGGGAGATTGCATGGCTATGGTGCAGGCCATGGCGCCTCCGGGAAGGGATCTCGGCCTCCTTTGCCTCCCTATCTCATTGAAATTCTAGGATCGAATGCAGTGCCCGGGCCGGCAGGCGGCTGTTTCAAGACCGGCACGGTGATGTCGGAAAAACTCTCTGCTCTGGGTAAAGAGGGGGCGGAGTAGATAAAAAAGGATAGAGTACACACATGGGACAGAATGAGGCTTTGCCTTGAGAAGCGTACTCGAAGGCTTTATAATCACGCTACGGGCGCGTAGCTCAGCTGGTTAGAGCGCACGGTTCACATCCGTGAGGTCGATGGTTCGAGTCCATTCGCGCCCACACATATGGTCTCTACGATTGTTGTAGAGACCTTTTTCTTTGGAGAAATGGGCTACCTATATCCAAAGCCCCCCTGAAACGAAGTGGAGGGGGAAGTCCTCGCAGCAGAGCGAAGGGGATCGCGCCCACCAGGGACTTCACGGTTTCATCATATCGAGACTGATATTTCGGTTGTGGAAGTATTTCATTCGGGTTTAACCATTATTTGCTTCTACATTCGAAAAGATGACAACGTGGCTCTGAAGTATGAGACTGGCGCACGTCCACTGTGGTTGCGGCCTCGCTTAACTGTGCACCCGTTTTGAATCATCAACTTGATAAATACCAGCGACGGTATGACAGTATAGCCTGCAAGATGACCAATTGGATTAGCGTTGCTGAAATCGCTGAGAATTGAGAGATGAGGAAATATATGAGCTGCAAAGCCACCAAAGATGTAAGAAATCCAGCGATCACCAGGCTTGATCCTCTATTCTCGTTTCCTAGAATCCATGCAGCCAATCCCGCGAGCAGCAATCCGCCGGTCACTGCCTGAATTCCAAGCAGCAGACCCTGCATCCGCATAACTTGCGGATCGATATTTGGGTTTCCTTGCATGAGCACTACAATGTAGCCGACCACAAGCATGATCCATAGTACGACGACAACGTAGCTGATGTTGCGGTGCCCCCTACGCCCAAAGTTCCGACCGATCGTTTCGACTTTCGTGGCAAACTGCTCCCATTTGGTGCGCTTTGAAATAGGCAAGAGCCGGATATGATCCGTGAGATAAGTGCTGAGAGCGCTAGCCAGGGACGCGATTTCTGCTTGATCCGAGGTCTGGGCAACGGATAGCTGCTCTTCTAGGCTCCCGATCTCCTCAACATCAAGATTGCCATCGAGAGCTGCTTTTAATCCATCAAGAACGCCGTACATCGCCTTGTGTGGGTTAATGTTTTGTGGCCTGCGGAGGTATAGGTAAACCAGTACGATGAGGAGGAAGAATCCGTAAATGATCGGCAATGCTGGTGGAAAGAAGTAATCGTTGGCCTGGGTGATAAATTTACCTACTTCATCGATAAAGAGTCCAATCCCAATCCCGCTCAAATAAGCGCTGGCTTTGAAAGCCCAGGGATTTGCCAGCGCAAGCGGTAATAATGCGGCTGCGATCAGCAATAACCCCCCCCAAAGCGCGTGGGCGATATGCAGCACGCTGTTACCGATTTGGGGAAATCCGGCGAGTTGAAGACCAGCCCGGGTAAGGATCACGGTAGCGGCGAAACTCGTGAGGGAAATCAGGAGATATTTTTCGGCATTCGTGCGCTTAACGGTCGATCTAATCCTTCGTTTTTCACTTTGCATGATCATCTTCTCTTTTCGCTTATCAGGATCTGTATCGCCACGATTGCTGCAAACATGAAGCCTTGCCCCCTCTGCCCCTAAAGCCTCAAGGTAACTTTGCCGAGAGTTAGGACGATGGCAAGTAATCCTGTCACTGCCATTCCATTTCTCCCGCTGGATACTACCCCTGCGGCGCATCCCCTGATCGAACTTGACCGGGCGACTGCGCCGCAGGGGCAAGTGGTTAAAATTACTTGCGGATCACACTGACCAACAGGGTAAGCCCGGCGACGATCAATACTGCGGGGAAAAAGATATCGATTGAAGCGAACCCACTAGCGCCAACGAGCATCCAGAACACAGACCACATGTAATCAAACAGGGTGGGATCGGTCAATTCGGAGGAGGAGGCGAAGATCAGGTCGAGCGCCAATCCATAGACGCCGGCGCCTAGGAAGAGCCAGCTCCAGGCACTTGCGGCGCCGATCTGGGGAAGCACGCCGAGGGAGCTGGCACCAAAGACGAGACCTGCCCAGATCAAGGTTCCTGCCCAGTACACACCTTCCAACCGGCTCCGTTCCTTCATTTTTTCGGCCAATTCAATTGGTAAACTCATTTCTATATCTCCTTTTCTGATTTGTTTTCTTCTTCTTGCTCAAGCTCGCGGACCGAGATGAGCTTCAGATTCATTTTTCTTATTTTGGTCAACACGCTGTGCAGGGCGTTCTGATCTGCAATCTTTCCTTCCAATGTCGAGGTTCCATCCTTGTGCCTGGTGAGCGTCATGCACTCAAACCAATCCGACCAGCGATCTTTCAGGTGACCTTGTATGCGGATCTGGTAAATCTCAGGTGCGCAACAATCCATCTCGGACACATTCTTATCTTGCATAAATCCCATCCTGGCTAAATAGCAACTCAATCTTTCGTCGCTGTTTCTTTGTTTCGCACACACTATATCGAAGCAAACGGTGACTGGTCGTCCCCAGATGATGTGATTGGAGTGGTGATCCCACGACGCATAACAATGGGATAAGAAAAAGCCACCCGGTACGGTGGCTAAAAAGAGCGGCTGAATTTCGATTGATTGGCTTCAGAGAGATAGTTCTTTGGCGCGCCGCACGGCCTCACGCCGGCTATTGACACCCAGCTTGGAGTAAATCCGTTTGGTGTGGGTACGCATGGTGTTTAGTGAAACGATCAGTTCTTTGGCGATATCGGGGCCGCTAAGATCTGTTGCCAGCATGTGCAGCACTTCCAACTCGCGCTCGCTGAGAGGATCGAGAAGTCCTTGCTCGCGCCAGGATGGTTTGGCCATAAGCGGGGTATCAAAGGCATCCAGAACCCGGCGGATATATCCACCGGAGGAGCGGCCAATCAGCTGCAGTAGCTCTCTAACGAGATCTCCCTCGTCGAGAAATACCCTGATCATGTTTTCGGGTTCGGCAAGTTTCAACGCTGCGGTGGCAGCCTCAACGGCTTCGTCGACGTTGGTCTGCGCATACTGCAATTGGGCCATCAAGGTCAGTAGGGCTACTGTCGTCCCATCAAATCCTGCTGACCGGCTTTTCTCCAGTTGATCGTTGAGTTTTGATTCTGCGCGGGACAAGAATTCAGAAGAAGGGTCATCCCGGCCAGCATGCAGCAACGCTCGCGTCAAAGCAATTTGATCAATGGTCAGTGAACCATCCTGGCTATTAGCTGAATGCAAACCCTGCAGGGCAAGATAGTCTAGAGCATGGACCGGCTGATTTTCGGCGAGCAACAATCGAGTGCGGGTGGCTATCATCACTTCACAAGTTTCGCCTTCCAACCCTGGAAATTCCTGGGAGATTTGCAGCGCGTCGTTCCATTCATCGTTGGCTGATTCAAGATTACCATTTGCAAGCATCAATCTTGAAAGTGCCAGGTGTCCTCTCACGGCGGTCTCAACAACGAGATTCTCTTCGCCGATAGCCATTCCTTTACGAATCTCTGCTTCCGCAGCCTCGAGATCATTCCGCTCATAAAGGATTTCGCCAAGCATGATCCCGGCAGTGCCGGCATAAGGGATTTCAATGTTCGTCTCCAGATATTTTATGCCCATCGCATCCCGAAGTGCTCCGACGGCTTGATGCAATTTACCCTGACGCACAAAGGTGCGCCCAATATCGAGCATCAGTGCTTGGGCGAGGATACGGTTGTGCGCTTTGAGGCTGGCCTGATACCCGTCATTCAGACTTGAAAGCGCTTTGATGAAGGCGCCCTGCTCGCGATAGATCCTGCCCAAAGGGATGGCAGCAGCACCACGATTGAAGTAATTCTCTGGCAACAGCTCGAGTGCGCGATTAGCATTACTGATGACACTGGCCATATCGGTATAGCCGGGGGGCAATAGAGAACGAATCGTGCAGACCTGGCCCATCACAATGCGGGTCGATTCTTTCTTTTCCTCTGGATCATCCTGAAGCACAACCGCTTCAGCGTGGTCGAGGTATTTGACTACGACATCCATCTGCGCCCAGCGTTGGTACATCCACGCATTGATGATGCAGAGCCAGGGCCAGGTTTCGACGAAGGACTCGGGTATGCTGCCCAGCCAACGTGAAAGCAGGTCGAACTCACTAGCCATCATCAACTCGGGGCCGAGGTTCTCAATCAGTTGAGCAGCGAAGGGGTAATCCTCGCCTTTGATAGCATGCTCGACCGCTTCGATTTCAAGCTGTTGTTCCTTAAACCACCCAGCAGCCCTGCGATGTAATGCTTTGACCTCCTCCAGTTCCCCCTGGCGCAGGAGTTGATGAAGGAAATCTGCGAAGAGGTGATGGAAACGGTACCAAAGGCGTCGATCATCGAGGGGAATCAAGAAGAAATTGGCGTCATCAAGACGTTGAAGAATCTCTTTACTCTTCGAGTTGCCCACGACCGCATCACACAGCGGAGCGCAGAATCGTTCGAGTATGGATGTGCGCAGCAAGAAGGTCCGAGTTTCATCCGGAAGCTGCGTCATCACTTCATCGACGAGGTAATCGATCACGTAATGATGGTCTCCCGAAAAATCGGCGAGGAAAGCAGATATATCCTTTGTTCCCTGGAGCGATAGGGCGGCCAACTGCAAGCTGGCGACCCAGCCTTCGGTACGATCCCAGAGTGCCTGTAAGTCCTTCTCCTGTAACATCAAGCCCATCACATCGTTGAAGAAAACACCAATTTCGTCTTTATTAAATTTCAAATCGGAGGCACGCAATTCTGAAAGGGCGCCAGAAGCACGTAACCTAGCCAGAGGGAAATTCGGATCGGTTCTAGAGGAGATGACCAGATTTATCGTGGGCGGCAGATTTTCTAGTAAAAAATGTATTGCGTCATCAATCACGTCACTTTCAATCACATGGTAATCGTCCAGGACCAGGCTGAAAGGTTCATGAATCGCTGCGAGATCGTTGACGAGCGACATCAACATTGATTCATTCAAAGAGGTTTTCTGGGCTTGCAGCAAGTTCAAGATCTCGGTCCCAAAATCGGGTTCAATCGTCCGTATTGTGGCAATGAGATATGCAAAGAAGCGGGCAGGATCGTTATCCGCGCGATCAAGAGATAACCAGCAAATGCGTCGTGAGGATGAGCTTACCCAACCGCTGAGCAGAGTCGTTTTGCCAAAACCCGCCGGGGCAGAAACCAATGTCAATACTCTGGCTGCTGCTGATTCCATACGCTCAAGCAGATGTGGTCGCGGTACGAGACTGGATCGGGGAGGCGGAATATATAGTTTTGTGGCAAGCATTTGCTCGCTCATCATGACTCCCTTACCCGCCGACGCACCGATGGCGCAAGTATAGACCTTCCCAATTAGGTAAACAACATCGATTTATCCCCCCATGCACCTGTCTCCTCAATCCTCACCAGAATCACCACATGTGGTGATTACAGGTCACCATGTTTATTTGTATTCTCGCTTCAAGGTAATCCCATATCACCCGAGGAGGAACGAACATGGCTACCATCAACACTTTTCTTG
Organism: Anaerolineales bacterium; assembly: GCA_041573795.1. Lineage (GTDB taxonomy): Bacteria > Chloroflexota > Anaerolineae > Anaerolineales > E44-bin32 > E44-bin32. The sequence continues at coordinate 19,666 of JBFFQB010000033.1, read as the reverse complement.
ATAAGTACAACCGGGCAATCATTTACTCGCTTCTCGGCGTCATCGTGCTCTTCATGTTCGCCTGCACGTTCCACGATGTGCTGCCCATCTGTCACTATATCTTCAACTGCGATCACATGTTCCACATGTAGAATCACAATCTGAAGACAGGCACATCTCCGGTATAAACACATCGCTCTCCAAGAGAAGGAATCCTCAATGGGATAACCCTGGGAGGGCGAGGCGCCGGTGATGTTCACCGTCCACGAGAGAGACAAGCGTTGAAGTCATGGGCGACGCGTAATCAAATTGTGATCTTTATCCTTCTTTCGAGCATCATCAGCTGGCTCCCCTGGTATATCGGCGGGAGTGGATTCTTCGCCTGGGGACCATCGCTGGCCGGATTAATTACAGTGCTGGCCGTTGATGGTTGGCAGGGATTCATAGCGATGCTGCGCCGGCTCTTGCGTTAGTGCGCCAGCCTGGAATGGTGGGATGCAGCGCTACTGCTGCCATTCATCCTGAAGGCAATTGCCATCGGGGCCCACGTTTGGACTGGCGGGAAGCCTCCACCATTCACATTCCTGAGGGCAGAACTTAACCTACTTCCGGTCTTAGTCCTTGTGCTTATCTCACCGATGATAGCCGGGGGGCCCCACGGGGTTGGTGGGGTCTTGGATGGCACTAACGATTGCGGTGGTAGCTTTCTTTTATGCGCTTGGGCTTATCTAGAGCATGCTGGAGTGACACGCGTAGCCAAATCTGGAGCATCCGCAACCAGGCGGAGAGTTGTTTCCGATCGTCGTAAGATTCCCGCAGGACATAGCCATCCCGATCGATCATATTCAGCACTCCTTCAAAACGAGCGCAGTACCAATGCCCAACGATCTTGCAGCGGAGCACATCTAAACTATCCAAATACCGCTTGCCTTCAAAGAATAAGTGGCGAGCCTGACCGACGCGTTCTCTCACCCACTCTTTATAAGCCGCATGGTTGATCGCATTCGGTTCAAGGTTATATTTTTCGAGGTATTCGGAGGGAATATTGACAAAACCGTCGGCGATATCGTTCAGCATATCTCGCAAAAGGTGGGCGATATGCGCGCCCATCGCAGCGAGATATTGCCCCTCTGCTCGGGGATAAGGATGGCCATTGCCCACAAAATACTGAATACCATCGGTAACGGAAAACCCCAATCGTTGAGTGTACCAACGAAGCTCCTCTTCCGTAATAAGCCGACCCTTCCTCTGGGCATCGAATTCGATGAGAGTCATCATGTTGCGAATAAACGATTGCAGACCACTGGTTGGTGAACGGTCGTCCCGAATGAGGTCCGCCGCGATTTGTTCTTGCGGAGCTAAACCGTCCTCAGCGCCCCGGTTGTAAAATCGGTCGATGAGACCTTTCTGGCGGTCCATGAAGGCAATGCGCTCTTCTGTGCTGTGTGTGTAGATATCGATAAAATCATCGACCCAGCGGAAATACGCATAAGCGCGGAAAAAGTCATCGATCAGGTCTCGATCGACCATCAAGAGAGCCGTGTAGTAGGTTTGCAGGCTGCTTGCGCGGGTAATCGAGCGCGCTAGCTTGGAAGTGTTGAGCATTTCGGCACCAGATCAATTCACCTAGATTGATATTTATAGTTGTAACAAATAAACATAACAAGCCACGTCTCTTCATATAGTTGGAATTTAATTTGGAGAGGGGTGGTGAAGTTAAAATAGCATATATCCAGCATCTCTCCCGAATCTATGTTGGGTCCGTAGCCGGCAGGCATGAGTCTGATGTTTAAAATTATATTTTATCTTGAGTGAATTGTGCTGATAACAGGCATTACCCCGAACTATGATCCGGGTGAAAAACGGAACCAGAGAGCCTCAAATTGGTTGTCGATGGATGATCTCTCTTTCCCCCAAGAAACAACACTCGTTACGCAGAACGCGATAAGGCGTCGTCGTAGCCTGTTGCTTGCCACCGGTCCGTCGCTACTTTGCCTATTTCTGATGGCACCAGATCGTCAACCTCTACTGATAGATGTCTTCCGCGTTGCTCGTATCCGAGCGGAGCTACCTCGTGCTATGGATCGTTGGGAGGCCCGGGGACTATCGGGATATCAGGTCAAGGTCAAAGGTTTCGTGTCGCAAGCGTGCATCATCGATGGTGAGCTAACCATCCGGGATGGGCATCTCGTCCAAATCGGTTGATATCTATTCCAGACCGGATACACCCCCAGAAACAATGAAGGCCATTGCCTTGCTGCTCTCAACTTCCAGGTAGGTCACTTGGTCCTTCGGAACTAAGATCAAATTCCCTGCAAACGTATAGGCTTGTGGGATATATACGGCCATGTTCTCAACCATAGAGGGATTCTGAATACTCGTCCGAGTGACGAATCCCAGGATCTGGATCCTGCTTCCTGTTGCGATGTTCACCAATACAGGTTTGTCAAACCGTCTTTCAGCACCAACCAGGGCGCTCAACACATCACTGATCGCCATATATACCATCTTGATGATCGGAAGGCGGCGAAAGAGGCCGTCGATGACGTTCGCTGTGCCTCTTGCAAGAAAGGTGGAAACCAATAAACCTATGACTGTAATGACTGTAAGGGTTAATAGAAAACCCACCCCCGGGATGCTGAATGAAAATATTTGGTCAACACTTGAAACAAAGATATAGAGAATGTAAAGCGTAGCAGCGATCGGTGTAAGAAATAAGAGTCCGCTGACGAAATAGGTAGCTATTCTCTTCATGAGACCTCCTCTGGGGTAGTGATTCCTTTGTTTTTGGTCCCCGAGCTTGATCCTAATATTTGTTTATTTACCAGGTCCACGTCAATCTAATCATAAAAATCCGGTTCTGGCATAACGATTGTTCTCGTGGGAATAACGATTTTTGGTTCCGAACCAAGAGTAGGATGCGTGGTAGCTCTCTGAACTTTACTGATTGTGTTGAATTGTTGGGATGGGGCGGGTGAAGCCCCTCTCCGCTTAAATCTGATCGCGCCCTCTCTTGCGCCATCGGCATTTGTTGTAGAGGTTTTTTCTTCGGAGCACAAGGATTACTTCAATCGGGGCACCCCTGAAGAAAAGTGGAGGGGGTCGCGCCCTGAGGCTTAAGATGAAATTCACCCAGATCAAAGTGGAGGCTGCAAGGTTTTTAGCCGTTGGAGCACAGATTTCGGGAATTATTCGGGATCAGAAGGTGTGCGGAACCAAAGACAGCATGCTTCCATCAAATCAGGCTGATAAATCCATGATTTTGGAAGTATCAACAAAGCCTTGAACGCAGCGAGTGGTTCATTTGATATGTGAATTACTCGAGTCCATCCACGCCTATACTGTCTGTCACTGCTTGAATGAGGATTAGTCGCTTTTCCTCATGATCCGGTGAAGGACACACGCGAGGCCCAACATCGTCCAGAGCTCGAACGGCTTCATAATCATCGAAGGATTATTAATGTAAGAAGTAAGATAACCCTTGGCAACCGGGTTGAAAACCCAAGGAAATTGAAGTTTATCACTTCTCAAGTTCATGATCGTGTTCGTATTCGCTCAAGATGCCAACTTCTCCTGTCTCAGGGTGTGTAAATAAGAAATTATTGAGCGGGAAATAGCTTAGCAGCGAGAAAGCAAATACCATGACGACCAACCCAGCAATAGAGAACTTCTGGGTGAGGGGCTGAAAAACCTCGGTCTTTGTAAGAATGGTCAGGCTAATCCATTGTCCCCCAATGACGGATAAAACAAAAACAATCACATCGGCCCATAAGAAGTGGGTGCCTGTTAGGCTGGTGTAACCATAAAACAGGATAGCGGTGATCAACGGCATGGCAAATAAACCAGCGAATTTTGCAACAAAGAAATTGTTGGTTTCATCCTTGATGAAAGGGTACTCAATGATTGCCAAGATGAGCCCTGGCCAAAAAGCCATTTTGAAATGTTCCCAGGTGCTTTCATTCACAGCGGCTATTAAGGCCATTGGTCGCCAATAGTCTGTCCACGCGAACCAGAAGTGGAGGGTTGTCCCAAAACCAATGATAAAGAATATACCGAGGATCTCCCAGCGTTGAACTCTGTGCATATGGAACCTCTCTTAAGTGATCATGTGACTCGATCAGACCGTCATGCGGTGTTGATAAACCATCACCCTCAATAGTATCGGCAACGAATGTATTCCAGGTCTTTCCTAACTTTGATAGAAATGTACCGAATGATCGATTTTATATTCGGTTAATCTTTTTAATCATACCTCTTCTGCATTCATGAACTTGTGGCAAGCTTTAATAATGTAGGATGCGTGCACAAATGGAATGAGAATTCCGCTGGGCAAGGACTCGCGTACAGGCTGCCAATACCCTCTCATATGAAACCCCGACCTCGATTTGATTGATTATTAGCTCAAGTTTGATATCGCCCTCTAAAGCTGCTGACTGGATGATCCTTTTTGATCGGGATTCTTTGAGCCCATGGGAAATAGATCAACGTGCTGTATGTATCCTTTTGTTCCTTACATGAGAAAAGACTACACCCTGAGTTAGGGAGCAAGTATCCGGCAATATGTATTTCGCCGGATATGCAAGGTAATGGTGTATAAATTACATTCGGCTACGATATTATTGCCGTGCTTATTTGAAACCTACTACATTAAGGAGAACAAAAAAATGAGCAGAGATATTGCCCGTCAGATAAGTGTTATTGTTGCCTTAATGATCACGATTGCTGTTAATGTAATGTCCAATGCGCTTCCCTTTAATGGGATTACGGCGCCGGAGATCGCAGACAGCTTCAATGTCTATTTTGTTCCTGCTGGCTATGTTTTTTCAATCTGGGGTTTGATTTACTTAGGTCTTATTTCCTATGCCATTTTTCAACTGCTTCTGGCGCAAAGGGAAAATCCAAGGTTGCGTCAAATCGGTTGGTGGTTTGTTTTAAGCTCAGCAGCGAACAGCATCTGGCTGTACTTGTGGCACTACGGCTACTTCGCGTTATCCGTCCTGGCGATGCTCATCTTGTTGGTGTCGCTGATCGTTATTTATCTGAGCTTGGGTGTAAAACGGCAAGCTGTTCCCTCGAGTGAGCGCTGGTTCGTCCACCTACCTTTCAGCGGATATCTCGGCTGGATCACTGTGGCCACGATCGCCAATATCACGGCTTTCTTAGACTATGCCAACTGGAACGGATTTGGGCTCTCTCCAGAAATCTGGACCTTCATCATGCTGGGTGTGGCTGTCACCATAGCCGGGCTCATGGCGTATTTCCGCAAGGATATTGCCTACTTGCTGGTGCTGGTCTGGGCCTTTGTAGGAATTGGTGTCGAACAGGCAGATACCTATCAAGTTGCCAATGCCGCCAACTTGGCCGCTATGATTGTGGGGTTAATTGCCATACTGGTTGCCCTTCAGGTGTTCAGACAAGCACGCCGGCAAGGTGTTACGTCTTCCTGAAATTTCTGTACGCCAAGCGTTCTGATGTGCGTATCTGAGTGGTCCAATTGGACCACTCGGATATTTACCAGTTATCCCCCCACGTTTTTCTCCAGGCATCCAAATCCTGTTCTTCAGCTTTTCTATGACGTTAGTATGACAACTCCTGACAATAAGGATGTAGAATTAACAATATGAAGGAGAGCACGGGCCGGGATAGCTCCCTTTTTTCAATAAACTCCGTTCTTTGATCGCTGTCGGATCGTTGCAAGCAATTATCCGAGCTGCACCTTGGAGGGACTATGCAAGCTGTGGTAGTAGCATCGGATGCTGACGAACGCGATCTCCTCATCCATGTTCTCAGGCAGACGGGTGTTGCCGTTGCCTCGAGTGGTGACCATAAACGCGTATTGAGCAATTGGGAGGATCATCCCGGTGACGTCATGCTTGTTGCACTTGGTCCAGGTCATAATCCTGTAGAAATAACGAAAGATGTAAGGGCTACGACACAAGTGCAACTGCTGATTATTTGTGATCTTGTCTCAGAGAAGATACTAATTGACACCCTTCAGGAAGGTGCCGATGTTGTCCTAACCAGACCCGTATCCCCGCTCTTGATTGCTGCTCAAACCGCGAGCATGATGCGTCGATCGAATGCAGTACCTGCATATGTGCTCCCGACACTCGATCTAGGTACGATTAACCTGGACCCGTCAACGCGAACCGTATCCGTTGAAGGCAAAGAACCAAGGCGCCTCACACACCTTGAGTTTCGCCTCTTATATACGTTGATGCTGAATCGAGGGCAGGTTCTTCCCACTGAGGCAATCGTGGAAAAGGTTTGGGGGTACACAAATGAAGGGAATCGGGATTTGGTACGAGGTTTGGTTAGCCGATTACGCCATAAGATAGAACCCAACCCAGGACATCCTGAATTTCTTGAGACGCATCCCGGCATTGGATATCGATTTGTTATCGATGAGACATAAATCTTCCTAAAAGCTTCTGTTTGAACCGTTCCCTCAAGTTGTAAACGACATCTATATACTCCTGATACTCCTCCACCTCACTCGATACATTAACACGTCTACTTGTAGCGAAAAATCGAATCGATTTTATACACATGCGAGATGGCTTTTATACTTTGATCCATTAAATTCACTCTTTAATATTAAGACTTTTTCCCTCATGTACGGATGAGAGCTGATAGGGAATAAGAAAGTGTCAAATGTACAGGGTGTGGTGCCTGGTTCGTGCCCGATCTGAACTGTCAGGGGAAGATAGTCCTTATGACTGCCCGATGTGCAAAGAGCCGTTGAGGGTTGTTTGAGAAAACACTGACACGCCTACTGCAATTGAAAAGGCGACCGAAGGTTATTTTGGAGATCCGCAATTTTCAGTTCGGACCAGGTTTATGCGCTACAGATGGCAATAAGCCATTCTAAGGAGAGACGATTATGCCTATGGGAGCCTGTCCTGAATGTGACGCAGATGTGCTTGTTACAGATTCCCCTAAAATCGACCAGCACATCCAGTGCGCGAATTGCGGTTCCGAACTTGTAATTATTGGGTTGACCCCTATCGAGCTGGACTGGGCGTTTGCGGAACCATTTGAAGTTAAGCCATATAACCATCGGGGTCATAACTCCGCTGGTAAACCTCAAAGCAGGTTCTGATCGCCCCCCCCATGCAATCTAAAATGAAAAATCCTTGGCGCTATTGGAGACTGCGATCATGGAACAACGATGATTCGCCCCCAAGGGCAAAACTGCTTGACTCGAATGGATGCAATGCCAGCGATGCTTAACGCGAACCAGCAGGATACAGCGAGTATCACTACCAGGGATTAAAGAAGGTTTTTACCGCTGATTCTAAAGATGTGATGACCCAGATCATGGGTAAGGTAGGTGAGCAGAATGGATCCAAAAGAGGTTATGCCCCCATCAAACAAGAAGCAATTGGATAAACCACCCAACGGGAGAGCGCTTGGTCCCGTCGGTGATCTTGAAGCCTTTGTACCAGAGGAATGGTGGCGTTCTTTATTCAATCATATATATCTCAAAACAGATTCTGATGTCATCGATGATGAGCAGATCACCTCTCGTGAGGTGGATATGCTACTTGAGATCCTCAAACCATCCCAAAGTGCGGTGATTCTGGATCTATGTTGTGGGCAGGGTCGTCACACGCTTGAGTTTGCGCAACGAGGATTTATGAACATTCAAGGATTGGATCGTTCTCGGTATTTAATTAATCGGGCACGCCAGTCCGCAAAAACAAGATCATTGAGTATCCGCTTCAAAGAGGGGGATGCTCGAAAGTTACCCTACCCGAATGACTCTTTTGACCTCGTAATGATACTGGGGAACAGTTTTGGTTATTTTGCTTCGATGGAAGATGATCAGCGGGTAGTGGAGGAGGTCCATCGAGTTTTAAAACCATCCGGGATGCTGGCGTTAGATATCACTGATGGTGAGTATATGCGGACGCACTATGAGCCACGTTCCTGGGAGTGGGTGGATAAACACAGGATGGTTTGTCGTGAGCGAAGCCTCTCATTAGATCAGCAGCGCCTGATCACGCGTGAGATTGTTGTGCATCAGTCGCGAGGCACCGTTGTGGATCAATTTTATGCTGAACGTCTTTACAGTCCGGAGATGCTCGAGAAACTGCTTAAAAAAGCAGGCTTCGTGGGAATGGCTACAAACCTTACTTTTAAAGGAGACTCAACGCGCGATCAAGATTTGGGGATGATGGGTCAGCGCTTCTTGCTCACAGGCAAGGTGCGGAAGGAGTGGTCGCCAGTGCGCACTCCCTCTGGAACCCAAGCTCGTCGAGTGACCGTTGTGATGGGAGATCCGAGCATGAAAGATCTCCTAAAGCCATCCCAAATTTTTGATGAGGATGATTACTTTACGATCGATCAACTGAAATCCGCCTTGAGAGATTTCGCCTCGGATGAATATGAATTTAGGTACTTGAACAATCACCAAACTTTACTTCATGATCTTCAGCGAGATCGGCCAGAGCTGGTATTGAATTTATGCGATGAGGGCTACCGCAATGATCCCCGCATGGAATTGCACATTCCGGCGATTCTTGAAACCCTTGGCATTCCTTATACGGGGGGCACACCGCAATGCCTTGCTGCCTGCTACGATAAAGCACTCGTTAGGGGCGTAGCGAAAGACTTGGGTATTCCGGTTCCGATGGGCTTCCTGGTCAATCCAGACGAGACCGCATTCCCTTTACCGGAACAATTCCCGGTCATCCTTAAGCCGACCATGGGAGATTCAAGTCATGGTATCTATGCGAGTAATGTCGTACACAACGCCAATGATTTTTCCGACGTCGTCAACAAACTCCAACGCGCGTATCGCGTCCCTGTTCTGGTTGAAGAATTCCTTACGGGGGAAGACCTGACGGTTGGCATTATCGGAAATCTAGCCGATGAATATCAGATATTTCCAATTGGAGCGACTGATTATTCAGGGCTACCTGATGGTCTCCCACCTCTTTGTGGGTATGAATCAAAGTGGTTTCCTGACTCTCCCTATTGGACTCAACTCAAATTTGTACCTGCAAATCTCCCGGATGAAATTCAACGCAAAATTATTGATTGGAGCTTACTGCTTAAGGAGCGCTTCGAGTGCAATGACTATGTGAGGATGGATTGGAGATGTGATTTGCAAGGCCAACCAAGATTGTTGGAAATCAATCCGAATCCCGGTTGGTGCTGGGATGGGCATCTAAACCTAATGGCTCAATTTTGGGGTATCACCTATGCGGATATGCTTAAGATGATCTTGCGCGCTGCTGAAGCACGGTACCAGATGGCGCCGCCAGCAAGGAGTGTTGGCGTACACGAATCGACCTTCGAAGGGATCCAAAGCAGAAGCCTGGGCGCATAGCTCACATGACCTGTGAGCCCAACATTGATCTAAGCCGGATATGCCTCCCGAAACGCTTCCCTTGGCGAAGCAAGAATGACTGCGATTGATAGACTGGATAGCCAAGCGGGAGCAGCCAAAGGCCAAAAAATATCTGGGAGACGAGAAAGCCATTTTCGTGCAGCCTGGCAAATAACATCTCTTGAGTTTGCAGCTGATCTGCATCAAATACGGCAGAGTAGAAATTGTTGGTAAGTATCAAGATCCGCTCTTCAGTGAAGAGCGGATCTGTTTCGAGATAGCGAGGAGAGATATTTCCGTCGCACTGAAATTTAGGATAGCGCGGTTAATAAATGCTAGAAATCTTGCTATGGACTCTCGTAGATTTCACGTCTCACATAATGTTCTGGTCGAAGTAAAGGATTCGTGCGAACAAAATTACGAGGTTCCATATATTTTTGCGCAGCCGGGTAATCAAAACGGGCCAGAATGAGCTGTTCAGGTTTGAACGCTGTGAGCATCGATAAAAGTTCTTCCTGAGATGGCTGCCCTGCTGCGTACCTCTTTTTCGTCATTACAGCCAAATAAGGGTGCACCGGTATCCTGCTTCGGAATGCGTACATTGGCCGGTCTGTGAACAGAAAATTTGTCTTATCTGCATAGTTTCTGATACTGGCAACAACTTGATAATCCGCCTCGTCGTTGGGATCAAAATTGTTTGTGAAGTTTGGCAAATCGATTCTAAGCACGTCGAAAGTTGGTGGAATTCGCTGATAACCAAAGAAAAGGGAAAGAAGTAGTATGGCGGCGGACGGAACAGCACTAAGACTCCAGAGCCTCGAATCCTGCAATCGCGTAGATAGATCCATTACCGAGTATCCCATCGCAATCGAAGCCAACAAGGCTGCTGGGATGGTAATTAGCAACTGATGATGGGACCAAAATGGGACGATGACAAAGGAGAAGAGCAGGTAAGCAGCAAGCATCCAGGCAACAAGATACAGGGCCTGCCATGCTTTCGATTGTATTGCGATGATTACGCCAATAAGAGACAAAAAGAAAACGGCTATTGAATCGTCAAGGTACGTGTACATTGAGAATTCAGTTGCTCTGGTTTGTATAATTTCAGCTCCACCAGCCGCAAGATGAACATCAATAAGCTGGGGAATGTTGATGGGACGAATCATGAATAGGATGACAGCACCAGCCACAAGAAGCAACACAGAAGACCAGATTAAAATTGGCCTGGCACAGTCCCTAAAGTTAAACTTGCCTTGAAATAGACCGGAATTATCGATGAAGATACCTGCTAAAAATATTGGTGCCAGGATCACGGTCCACAGTTTCGTCATAATGGAGAGCGCCAGGAGAATTGAAGAGAGGACCAACAAATATTCTTTCTTGTCTTGATGCCAATACACCAAGCCCACAAAGGAGAGCAGTGCGAAAGCTAATGAGGGCAAACCGATCATAACTGAAACGCTCAGCTGGGCGTAGTAGGGAAGGGTAACGATTGCGATCATACCGAGAATGGCATATGGGAAACCCCAGAACCTTAACAAATAGTGGATTGCTGAAGTAAGCAAAATAATTGAGAATCCCAGCACAAGTAAACGACCGGCGTTTACATTCATACCGAAAAGATCCAACCAGGATGTGAGGATAGCGTTGAAAACCGGAGGTTGATCGCTCCAAATTTCGGAATACAAACTGTATCCTTTTAGGCTCATCATGGCCTTGATGAGGTTCACCCCCTCATCATGATCAAACTCAAAACGATACCGAAATGGAAAGAACAAGATCATTCCCGCGGCAAATGCTAAAGCTAGCGACAGGGGTACGATTAATTCCAGATACTTATTCTTCATAAAAATAGGCCTAACAACATTTTCCCTGCAATAAGTCAGTGTAACTTGACACCAAGCTTCAAGCAACGGCAGTTTCCCATCAACCCAGCTCTGGATGCAATATTCTCGGAACGAAAATCCGGGTGATAATTAGAGCCCGAGAGGGGTTTAAAATCCAACCATTGTCCACATGCCTACCTACCATGAGCAGACCACAAGGTTCGCGAAATCAGGGATCCGAATCCCTCGCGAGGCACCCCTGTTAGGGGGCTGGCTGGGAAGCAAGGTCGTTGGCCGTTCGCCTCAGCACCAACGTGCTGGGATTGCGGGATGGGGCTCTGGAACCCCCTTCCTGCGAAAATCCATGCGCGCCCATCTCTTTGACTATTGCCTTCAACGTAGTGCTCGATATTGTTAAGTTCATCGGTTACAGAGCACTCTGAGCACCCAAGCAGCGCGGTGTATAGGGTCACGCTGACCGCCGCTTTTATACAGAAGCCTGCTAATTTAAACCGAGCAGGAGCAGAGGACTCGGTGTACCTCCACGTAAAGCACCCGTGGTCATGCAACCTTTTAAGGCTACCGCTATAGTTGCAGTAGTTGTTTCTTCGTTGATACCGTTGAGCTCTATCCGCAGCTTCGCTCACCACCTGTGATGTATAGACGGGATTCAGCTTGACCGGATCCTCAAGATCATCAGACAATTTCGATGAGCGCAGACAAATTTCAACCGGCAAAACGCCTCCGGCAAGCCTTTTGTAGGGCGGAAGGAGATCCCAATCAGTACAGATTGGCAAATGCTCTTGGCTGAGCCTCTGGTGATTCGTTTGATTAGTGTCCTGCTGGGTTTGTTGGCTGTCTTCTTAGCGATTCACCTAATCCAGCGCTCCGTCACCCAACGAGTCGAAGATTCAACTGGTGGATCCAGCCCCATTCGCTATACAGCTGGAAAAGTTCAAGAATCTAGAACAGGGATAGTGACCGATCTACACATAACGGTTGGAGGTACGTCCGATGATACGGTCTGTCTTTCGAAATCATGTGGGTGAAATCCGGCGAGATCTACCCGACGACGAAATAATTGCTGCGCTCCAAGATCCCGAAGGTCTGCTCTGGATGGACCTTCAGCAGGAAGATGTCGATCGATTTCGCCCACTTTTACTCGATACCTTTGGGTTTCACCCCCTGGCCGTCGATGATGCACTCGAAGAGAGACATGTTCCCAAGGTGGATGCCTGGGAGGGCTATATCTACCTGGTCTTGCATGCGATCCAGTTCACCCTTGAGGCGGATAAACCCTTGTCGACATTAGAACTTGATATTTTTGTCGGTAAGAACTATTTGGTGAGCTATACATCCAAACCCATTGCCGCGATTGATCGGGTCTGGGACGCGTGCCAACGGGATGAGCGAGGGTTAGCGCGCGGGGTTGAAAGACTGCTTTACGAGATCAGCGACGAGCTTGTGACCGAAACGATGCCCGTGATCGAGTCGATTGATGACACGATTGATCTGATCGAAGATGAGATTTTCGAAAACCCGGGACCCTATCTGCTGGAAAAAATATTTACCTACAAGCGTGCCCTGCTTCATCTGCGACGTATCCTGACGCCTCAGCGCGAAGTTATCAACAAGCTAGCTCGCGGTGATTATGCAGTCTTAAATCCCGACAGTCGGATATATTTCCGCGATGTGTATGATCACCTCGTACGTTTGTATGACATCACCGAAGGTCTGCGGGATCTAATCGGTGGTGCCCTGGATACCTATCTCTCTGTGGTTAGCAACCGCATGAATGAAGTTATGAAGACCCTCACAATCATCACCACGCTTTTCATGCCGCTAGCCTTCCTGACTGGTTTCTTTGGGACCAACTTTTTCCAGCCAGCTGTTGACTTGAGCGCCTGGACTGGCAAGCTGGCATTCTATCTGGTGCTGGCGTCGATGGTTTTTATTCCGGGTTTAATGTATCTCTGGATGCGTCGGCGGGCGTGGATGTGAAATATTTCTAGCCAGGACCCCAATTTATCGGCAGGATAATTCGATGATGTTGGAATCCTTCATTACGCCCCGATTCTTGAATGAATGTCGTACAACAGCGTTGTCTCTTGAGGAGCGATTTGTAAACTGGCGTTGCATCTAGAAGGGTGCCAACGAGTTTTGTTCACAAATATAGAGGGGCGGGAGCACGATGAATAAAACAAGCTGGATCGCGAATATGGATGGGGCATGGAGCGAACAGCATATATCGCGCAGGGTCCGCATTTGGATTATTGCCGCTCTTGTTGTGGTATGCACGGTGGGAATATTCATCAGCCCGCCCGTGCATCAAAGCCTTGCCTATAACCATTTTGCCGATGAGCGCACAATCTTGGGGATCCCCTATTTCTATGATGTGGTTGCAAACCTGCCACTTGTGATAATCGGCTTGTGGGGGCTCGGTATTGTTTTCAAGAACAGGATCAGTGTTCAGTCGTTCAAAGACGGAGGGGAACGATGGCCGTACATCACCCTTTTTATTGGCATCCTGCTCACTGGATTTGGATCCTCGTATTACCATCTCGATCCGAGTGATCAACGGTTAGTCTATGATCGATTGCCGATGACAATCGTCTTCATGTCTCTCTTTGCGGCCGTGGTCTCGGAGAGGGTGAACCGTCGCGTAGGAACGGGTGCCCTATTTCCCCTTCTTGCCATTGGCATCGCCAGCGTGGTTTATTGGCATTGGACGGAACTAAGTGGTTAAGATGATTTGCGCGTCTATATCGAAGTTCAATACTTACCTATACTCGCTATACCCCTCATCGCTTTCCTCTTCCCCTCGCGTTACACAAGGAGCTTATCCTTGTATGCCGTGTTTGGGTTGTATATCCTGGCGAAGGCATTTGAGCTGCTAGATGCGCCGATCTACGAACTTGGACATCTGGTGAGTGGTCACTTCTTGAAACATCTGGCGGCTGGTGCGGCGGCTTATGTTATCCTGCGTATGCTTGTACGACGGAAGCCTCGAAAACCAGGGATATAAAGCGGAGATATGAAGGAAGTGAACGTGATCAAGCGCCCTAACGGGCGCTTGATCTTCTGTTATAGACGGTTGCTTGAAGGTGTATATTTCCCCGAATGGAACTACCGTCCACACGGTTCAATAAGCCATTCGGCTTATAGCACCATCGCTCATACCCCTCTCCCAAGTCTGAAGTAGATCAATTAAAATGTTGACCAGGGAGGTCTCAACCTGTGGCAGTTGACACTACTAAACAAAATAATCGTTCGCTGGCAATCACACTCAACAGAGCGGCTTATGCGCTCAGTCGAAATTGGTTCGCTTGGATGGTTGTCTTAACAGGTGGGTGGGTGATCCTGCCCTGGCTAGCACCAGTTTTCATGAAATTGGGATGGGTGGGGCCAGCGGAGGCGATCTATGGGTTCTACTCCCTACAGTGCCATCAACTGCCCCAGCGATCGTTCTTTTTGTTTGGTTCTGAATATATGTATTCCCTCGAGCAAATCCAGGAGGTCTGGCAGAGCACCTTCAATCCCGTCATTCTTCGCCGTTTTCTTGGGACGCCGGCAATGGGTTATAAGGTCGCATGGTCTGACCGCATGGTGTCCGCCTATTCCAGCATCCTGCTGGCAGCCCTGATCTGGTGGCCGTTACGGAGGAGAGCACGCTCGATCTCGATTTTTGGATTGCTTGTGTTCATGCTGCCAATGGCGATTGATGGTGGTACACATGTGATCAGCGATCTGGCAGGAATCGGTCAAGGTTTCCGCGATACGAACGCGTGGCTGGCGATATTGACAAACAACAGCCTACCAACTACTTTTTATGTTGGAGATGCACTGGGTTCATTTAATTCCTGGATGCGTCTGATCACTGGTGTCCTTTTTGGTTTCGGTATCGCCTGGTTCTCGCTTCCCTATTTTCACCAAGCATTCAGGGAGTCGGCACAATTGATTGAGGAGAAGTTTGATCGTGCTGGGAAGAAATTATGAGTGAGTCGAATGCGATTCGAGTGATCCTGGCTGATGACCATGCGGTCGTGCGCGCAGGGATACGTAATTTTCTTGAGAGCGCCGATGATATTCGGGTTGTGGCCGAAGCTGACGATGGTGCTCAGGCGGTCGAGGCTATTCAAACCCATACACCCGATGTAGCGGTTCTGGATATCCAAATGCCAGAGATGAGTGGTATTGACGTCACTCGCTGGATCCGAGCGAATACACAATCTACAGGTGTTTTAATCCTTACCGCCTATGATGAAGACCCCTACATTTTGGCTGTACTCCAATCAGGCGCCAATGGCTATGTGCTTAAAACCGCGGACGCTGAGGAAATCATCCGGGCTGTTCGTACCGTGCACGAAGGACAATCTGCACTTGATCCCGGAATAGCACGGAAGGTGATGGCTCATGTCACGGGGACGCAATTGAGGGTCCCTGTTGAGAGACTCACAGACCGGGAGTTAGAGGTGCTTGCCTTGGCCGCTAAAGGTTATACGAACAAAGCCATTGGAGTACAGCTAGAGATCAGTGATAGAACGGTTCAAGGACATTTAGCGAAAATTTTCAACAAACTGCAAGCCGAGAGTCGAACAGAAGCTGTCATGAGAGCTGTATCCCTTGGTTGGTTGACGCCCGACCTGGGCCAACTCCCTGAAGCATGAAGCGCTTCCTGGATGGATTTCGTATCCAGATCCTCACTCTCATCATCTTCCCATTCAGCCTGCTCATCCTGATTCTTGCGGTAATGGGCGTTCAAGTCCACCAAGATGCAATGCGTAGGCTTGTCGCTGAACGCGACGAGCGGTCAGTACGCGCGGCGGCTGCAGCCATTTCCCAACAACTGCACCATCGCGAATCCGCAATTATCGCGTTAGCCTTACGCGCGCGTGACGGAAATGAGCCTCAATCCGTCCTCGACCAGGCAAACTTTCTTTGGGGAGATTACGATCAAGGCCTTGCCATCTCAGACCTCGACGGGATTGTTCTGGCAAACACGGAGAGTGCCGAATCGTGGACTTCCTCCCCAGTAGGAGATCTTACGGTAGGGCTGAACGAGGGTGAAGTTCGATTCACGCATATATTCCCGGAAGACGGAGCAGACCCGATCGTAATCATTGCTGCTCGTAAAGGTGAGCTGATCGCCATGGGTGCATTCACCGTCACCAGCCTCATGCGGACAGCCACACTGGGCTCTCTCACAGATTTACAAAGTTATAGCGCATTCCTCACAGACCGCTCGGGCAGGGTGCTGACAAGCATTGGGAGCCCGCTGCCGGATGATCAAATGTCCACGCACCCTGGCGTTCAAGCGGCATTGCGGGGCGAAACCGGATCTTCCTACCTGCCGGCGGAAGACGGTGAACATGTCGTAGCCTTCAGCCCGATTATCCCATCCTCGTGGGCACTCATCATCGAAGAGCCATGGGAAGTCGTCGCCAGCCCCGTTCTTAACCTCTCCCTGGCTGCCCCACTGGCACTAATCCCTGCTTTAGGGGTCATGCTCATCGCTTTGTGGTTTGGATCTCGACAAATCGTGAGCCCCTTGAGACAACTGGAGCAGCAGGCCAGCAAGCTTGCAAGAGGAGATCACGAGGCGATCGAAGAACCTGTCGGAGGGATTGCAGAAATCCAGCTTCTCCAACAAACCATGGTGGGGATGATGGAGCGAATTGCGGCAGCACAGAACGCGCTGCGCGGGTATATCAAGACCATGACAACGACCCAAGAGGATGAGCGACGGCGGCTGGCAAGAGAGCTGCACGATGAAACCATTCAGGATTTGATCGCCTTAGGCCAACAAGTCCAGATTCTTGGCGTCGAGCTAAAGAAGGACGGAGTTGAGAAGGAAAGCGAGATCCGCGGCTTGCACAAATCAACCCAAGAATCAATCGAACGCGTTCGTCGTTTTTCGCGTGGTCTTCGTCCCATTTACCTTGAAGAACTTGGCTTGATCACAGCGCTGCAGATGATTGCCCGTGATGCTGAGCTGGACCTTGGCATCCCGGTAGACTTTCGATCTGAGGGACAAATCCGCCGTATTGACCCTGATTCTGAATTGGCGCTGTATCGCATCGTTCAGGAAGCGCTCTCGAACATTGGCAGACACGCTCAAGCGAGTCAAGTTTGGATAAACGTGATCTTCGATGATGGGGGGCTGGCGGTACATATTCGCGACAACGGGGTCGGTTTCGATGTCCCGGAGCGTATTACTGACATGGCCAGGAATGAACATTTTGGACTCATCGGCATGGTGGAGCGAGCTATGCTGATCGACGCAAAATTGAGCATTCACTCGCAACCAGAGCAAGGTGCTGAAATTGTCGCCCGCCTCACGTTGGACGGCTGGGATGAAACGCCGGAGTGATCCCGCTGCGCCAGATGGCCTATCGACCCCGCAGCCAGACGGCGCCGAGGAATTGTTGAGAATTACGGTAAACTTTACTGACTATGAAGCCGCAGATCAGCCTGGCCATACCCTGGCCTGAAGCGAGGGCGATGCTCTATAGCTCCTTGGAGGAGCTTGGTCTTTCCTCTACCAACTCGTTTGATCTTCAGTCCGCGCGAGGATCGTTGCTGGATCCTGAGCTTTGCCCCTGCCCGTTTCACGGTGCCGAACACTGCACCTGTCAGTACATGGTCTTTGTGGTTCACAGAGAAGGCCAGCCACCGATATCTGTCGAGATGCATGGCTATGAGGACAGCACCTTTTTGGCGATCGCTCAGCCACAAGATGGCTCGATCGACGAGGGGGCCCTTGCGCTTGTCCAACAAGCGCTTGAGCGGCTGGAGCAGACCGATTAAGACTCGGATTCCCCCAGATTGCATACCTGGGTTGTGTTGTAGCATTATGAACTTCATGGACTGTGTCAGCCTCAAGCTTATGATATGCGTCCAGTCTATCTCATAGGATGGGTGATAAGAATGTGGATGATGGAAGGAGATCCCCGTTGAAGAATATCGTGAATGAAGCTCTGGTGATGGTGTTGCTGATCGGTCTGGGCATTACTGCATGCAGCGTTGAAGGATCTGGACCAGCAGCAGGGGAGCGATCTGGTTTCGGTCAGGCGGTGGCTGTTGCGGATGGGCAATATATTAATATCCAGCCGCAAGAACTGGCCACGATGATGGAAGAGAAAGATTTCCAACTGGTTAACGTGCATATACCTTATGAAGGTGAGCTGCCTGCAACGGATACCTTCATCCCCTTTGATCAGATCGATCGTTACCTTGACGAACTCCCGGATGACAAGGATGCGAAAATCGTCCTTTACTGCCGCAGCGGAAGCATGAGCTCCTCAGCCGCAAAAGATTTAGTCGATCGTGGATTTTCGAATGTGTACAATCTCGATGGAGGCTTCAGGGCATGGGCAAGCGATGGATATGATTTCATAGGGCCCTAGAATACCCAGGTCTCGGTTTATGGTGTTGAATGCAACGCAGCGTGATAGTAGGCATGCTAGAGCCAGGGACTAGACAGATTCATGACAGGCATGTGAGATAGCCTATCGCTCCAGCGCCAAATGGCGCATCCGGGAATTCTCTTTCAAGGTCATAATGGATGCGGGTCGATCCAGCCGGATCGACAGGATCCCGGGTGTGTGCTGGAGAGGCAGGCGTTCATGGATCGAAACATCGGGAAGTTCGAGCTATCGCGGCGTCGCTTCGTGGGCTGGATGGTGGGGGTACTCGGCGGATTGATGTCAGCCCTGCTCGGATTGCCGGTCATCGGGTACTTCCTATCGCCCGGTTTACAGAAGAGCGCCAGTGATGAATGGGTTCCGCTGGGGCCCGTGGACGATCTGATTGAGGGCCAACCCAGGCTCTACCAGTTCACGCGGACGAGGCGGATCGGCTGGGAGGCGACAGGGATCAGCTATGGGGTATATGTCATCCGAAAAGGCGCGGATGAGTATGACGTCTTTTCAAATGTCTGTACCCATTTGAGCTGTCGCTACAAATTCCGGGAAGACCTGGATCACTTCTTTTGCCCTTGTCACGACGGGCATTATGCTAAGGATGGCAGCGTCCTGGCTGGCCCACCGCCCCGGCCTCTCGATCGATTGGAGCATACGATCTCGGATGGCATCCTGTCCGTGCGTATCACCATGAGCTGAACGGATTAACGTGGCGTTAGAGAAGAGCGGCTTCTCACCACATCACCTGACACCAGACCGCTAACTCGCTTGACGGGTCACACATTCCCCGGAATGAATTTCCTCCGGCATACCCTTGATTTCCTCGGACAAAAACATCAGACCAGCTCATTTTCCTCAAACTGGGCTTGGTCTTCCTGTGGGAGTTCGCGAGAACGCCTCAGCACCCAGATGCCTCCAAGAATGAGCGCTATGCCTAACACAGAGGCTCCGATGAGCACCCACTGACTGGCCCCCTCATCAAGATTCACATTGGATTGGTCCTGAAATTGGCTCGTAACCGTGGGATCACCCGTCACCTCGATGTGCAATGTGGCCCCCTCAGATTGGGAGTCCAGCGAGGTAACATTGAAGGCTTCAGCGTT
>JBFFQB010000032.1:0-26933 GCA_041573795.1 Anaerolineales bacterium | reverse complement strand
TTAACGATCACCCAATTTAGGATTATCCCTTTTGTGGGTCAGATCCCATGGCCTTACCAGTTTGACCCAAGTCCTGATGAAGTCGCCCATGTATTCAGTGTTCCCATGCAGTGGCTCATGGACCCCAACAATCTAGAGGTGCGAGATCGGCAACCGATCCCCACAGGCCCGAAAGTGCCGGTATATTATTTTCAGCCGTACAAGGGTGAGGTGATCTGGGGGGCTACGGCGAGGATTACGCTCAACTTTCTGGAACTCAGCAGACCTTTGTTGGAATGAAAAACAAGGGCATGGGTATTCCATGCCCTTGTTCGCAGTTCGATCTTCGAGTTCAAAGATCCTTCTATTCTTCGCTAGACTGACCTTCGTCTAATTCGTCTTCCTCACGTTCCTCGCCTTCGACGAGTTCAGGTTCAACACCTTCAAGGATCTCTTCGACTTCCTCGGGTTCCTCTTCAATGACCTGGTAAACGACATTGGCGATCGCTTCTTCTGGATCAGTCAGTACAGTGACACCTTCCTCAACTTTCAGGTCACCGACATTGATCGAGTCGTCAAAATCTTCCAGAATTGAGATATCCACGCTGATTCGATCCGGTAAGTCGGATGGCAGCGCCTCGACTTCGATATCGTTTAACCCAGAAACCAGAACACCTCCAAGCTCGCGTACCGCCGGAGCTTCACCGACTAACTCGATCGGGACAACAGCCCTGATGGTGACATCCATGGCTACTTCGAGGAAATCAACATGGAGTGGTTTTCGGCTGATCACATCTCGCTGAATTTCACGAACGAGCACTTTATGAGTCTTGTCCGAAATTTGTAAATTGATCAGCGTAGATCCACTGACCTTCTGCAATATGAGCTGTGTCTCATGTGCAGGTAATTCCAACATTTGCGGCTCCATACCAACGCCATACATAATCGCTGGCAGGAGACCTGCCCGTCGCAAGGCTTTGACCTGTTTTCCACGAACCTTCCTTGGGCTGGCTTGAATCTCTATTATGTCCATTATTCTCCCTCCGGAGCGCCTCTCACCATTTCTGGTTACCCTCGCTCCTTATGGCACCCGGATAAAATGATCGCTTAACGTCTCCGAAAGATTTGGCCGATAGCTAAGATTAATCCGATGGCTGCACCAGCTGCTAATCCAGCTGCGATGGCGCCAGGGATATCGAGAACTGTTTCGACGTTTCCTTCGATCTCCCGCCCCAGCAGGATAAACGTGGTGCTGTCATCCAACATGACCTTGCCGGCCACCACAACGCCTGCCCGGGATTGCACGAGTGAGGTCTGATCGGATACGATCGCGCCTGTGCCGCTTTCTTGTAAGTCAATAACACTGGCCTGGGCAACACCCGCAAGGGCTCGACTCATATTCACAGAATCTGCATCAACCGAAATAACCCCCCCCTGATCAATTTCCACTGTTGTTGCTTGGATCTGATTCGCGCCGCCACGACGAATATACACAATCTCCGCTTGGATATCATGAAGCGAACCACCATCGAGGTGGATGACTTCAGCTTCTTTTTCTTGAGACTGTATATCCGCCATTATTACCCTCACACGCATACAAAAGGGGAGTGCACTCCTGCCGCATTCCCCGACGTTAGCAGCGGAATTCTAACGGATTAAACACGTATACGTCAACCTGCAAATTCCTTCTTGCGCTTTCCCCACGAGATTGGCGGCGCGTTGACCATTAATTACCCACATGTTAGACTAATCGATTGGCCACCTTCATATCCTGATGATGAGACATAAAGTAGCAAATTTGATCGCTTTTGCACTCCTGATCGTATCAAGTTCCCGCGGTTTCGCGCAGGCACCTGGCTATGCAGAGATCCTGGATCCGCAGGGAGGCGAGGCGATTTCTGGGGTTTACACCATAAGAGGTTCTGCATCGCATCCCTCCTTCTTGGCTTACCAACTTTCCTTTGCACAAATGGATGATCCAATGGAAACCTGGTTCCTGCTGGGGGATCCACAAACAACTCCTGTGCAGGAAGGCGGGATCGGTTTGTGGGAAACAACGGGCATCAGTGATGGTGAGTATCGATTGCGTTTGGAGGTCTTCCTGGAGAATGAGCAGTCGATCGTAACGGTCGTCGAAGGTATTCGTGTTCGGAACCGATCAACCGTTGAAACAGCAACAGCATTGCCGGTCGCAGCTCAGGTAACGGCCACACAATCGCCTCCGACGAAAACGCCTCGACCAACCCCTTTGCCGCCTGCATCAGTGGATGGGACCTTAAGTATTCAACAGGGCTTCTTCGCAGGAATAATTTTGGGATTACTGTTCCTCAGCAGCCTGGGTATCTACCTTTTCATGCGTCGTCGTGCACGGCAACGCTGGGGCATGATGCAAATGCGGCAGGTATTACGCAATCAGGATCGCCGTCGTGAGAAGAGAAAACGGTGATGAAATTCTTTCGACGCAAAGAGCCTCAAAGCAAATGTCTTGTGATCGGACTGGGTAATCACGGGGCACGCTACAAGAACAATCGGCATAATATCGGATTCATGATCGTTGACCAGCTAGCCATGTCCTGGGGGTTATCCATTGCAAAGAAACAATCAAGAGCAAAGGTAGTAACGCACAAAGTATTCGATTCACAAGTCATCTTGGCCAAACCACAAACCTTCATGAACGAATCGGGGCGAGCCGTCCAGGCTCTCTTGAGTTATTACAAAATCACACCTGTTCAAATGATCGTATTGTTCGATGATCTCGACTTGCCATTGGGAACAATCCGTATGCGTCCCTTTGGGGGGACAGGGGGACATCGAGGGATGCGATCAATCCAAACTGCGATTCAATCACAGGATTACCCCCGTATGCGTGTGGGTATCGGTCGGCCACCAGGCAGGATGGACCCAGCCGCATACGTCCTCCAGGATTTCAGCCATAACGAGCGGGATCTAGTTGAAACTACGATCGATCGGGCTGTAGACTGCCTGCAGCGTTATCTGGAACATGGTATTGAGGATGCGATGAATATGTGCAATACGTCTGTTGAAATTCCATGAACCTGTCCCCTCTCTTAGACACTATTCGAAGCCACCCTGGTTATTCACACCTTGTCCAGTCCTTGGCCATCATTGATCCTGGCGCAAGAACACTTGGTTTGCTCAATGCTCTGCGCACACCAACAATTGCTGCCTTCAGTAAAGACCTCACTCGGCCAATCCTGTACCTCGTCCCACGGGCAGATAAACTACTTACACGTGCAGATGAATTGGCGCTTTGGGACCCACAGCTCGAAATAAAGAAATTGCCGGATCCCGGTCCACTATTTTATGAATGGGCCCCCTGGAGCCAGCAGGTACGATCTGAGCGGGCAGCCCTACTAGCACACATGACCTGTGGTTCTGGTCCAGATGCTCCGGAAGATGACTGTCTATATTCAGGAACCATTTTCCTCGCCAGCGCTCGTGCCATGATGACCAATACGATCACGCCTGACCAATTCCTTGCCCAAAGTCGCTATCTACGACATGGACAATCAATCCCGTTCGATCAGCTGCTGCGATTCTTGGTCGAAGGTGGTTATACGCATACCAATCTCGTAACCGATGTTGGCGAATTTAGCCGGCGCGGTGGGATCCTTGATCTTTGGCCACCGGCAGCCCCAGCTCCCTTCCGCCTGGAATTCTTTGGGAATGAGATTGATACCCTGCGGACGTTTGATCCCGCATCGCAACGCAGTGTGTCCGATTCAAAATGGATCCGCATTACACCAGCCAGAGAAGGCCTTCCCAGTCTCTATCAGGAGCAGTGGGCGGCTGAATTACCTCAACTCGAGCAAGACGATCCGCTGGAGCTCGAAGAAAGACTGGAACTCTTCCTGCCGCGTATGGCCGAGCATTCCGCAACATTGCTCGACTACTTGCCCAAAGATATCCTCATCGCCATCGATGATCGTCAAGCCTTCGAACATACAATTGAGGATCTTGAAGAACAAGGCTTGGCTATGCGCAGGGAATCCTCGGGCACCAACCAACTCGCAGAATCGTTCCCCCATCCGTATGCAACCCTGGCTGAGATCAACGACATCCTTGACCAGTATCAAACGGTTGACTTGGGATCTCTCGCTGTCGCATCAAGCGAGGCGCCTTCCTTCAGCCACGCATTTATCCCTGGACCCCGTTTTGGCGGACAGCTGAACGACATCCTCGATCACCTGCTTGAACAGACCGAGGCTCACAGTAGTGTCGTTGTACTCAGCCGACAGGCGCCGCGCCTCCAGGAACTCTGGGCGAAGGCAGAGCATCCCCAGCTGGACGATACCTCCGCGCCCAAACCGCTCCTACCGGGTGAGGTCCGTATTCTGCATGGCGCCTTATCGGAAGGTTGGCAACATTCGGGAGCAGATGGCTCAACCTTAACACTCCTTACAGATGCTGAACTCTTTGGTTGGACACGTCCCCGCCCACGCCGACGCTCCGTTCCGCGTGTTACTGCACCTGAGCAAGCCTTTGCAGACCTTACGAGCGGGGATTATGTCGTTCACGTTGATTTTGGCGTGGGTCGATTTCAAGGCCTCGTCGATCGCACCCTAGACCAGGTAAAGCGTGAATTCCTGCTCATCGAATATCTCGGGGGAGATCAGCTTTTTGTTCCTGTACACCAGGCTGACCGCTTGACGCGTTATATCGGTGCGGATGGAAGTCCGCCCTCACTCTCCAGGCTAGGTTCAGCAGATTGGGAACGGGCCAAGTCAAAGACGAGGCAGGCGGTGGAAGCTGTCGCCCGCGACCTGCTCGAGCTTTACGCCAAGCGCCAAACCGTGACCGGTACAGCATTCAAAGCCGATACGATCTGGCAGAGAGAGCTAGAAGCATCTTTTGCCCATGTGGAGACGGACGATCAAATCGAGGCTCTCATGGCAATCAAAAGCGATATGGAAAGTTTTGGACCCATGGATCGCCTTATCTGTGGCGATGTTGGCTACGGCAAAACTGAGGTTGCCCTGCGAGCCGCCTTTAAAGCCGTCATGCATGGAAAACAGGTGGCAATGCTTGTTCCCACCACGGTTTTGGCCCAACAGCATTTCGAGACATTCCAACGACGGATCGGTCCTTTCCCGGTTGAGATTGAAATGCTCTCGCGTTTCCGTAGCAAGACCGAGGCAGCACAAATCGTAATGCGTCTCGCAAAGGGTGAAATCGATATCGTCATCGGGACCCATCGCTTACTTCAATCGGACGTACAGCTCAAAGACCTCGGACTCCTCATCATTGATGAGGAACAGCGATTCGGAGTGACGCATAAGGAGTTCTTGAAGAAAATGCGGACCGAGGTAGATGTCCTTACCCTGACTGCAACTCCCATCCCCAGAACGCTTTACCTGGCGTTAACGGGGGCCCGCGATATCTCCACCATCAGCACTCCGCCAGAAGATAGATTACCGATCATTACCCATGTGGGTCCGTATGAACCCAGAATCATTCGGGCTGCCATCCTTCGAGAGTTAGATCGAGGTGGTCAAGTCTTCTTTGTTCACAATCGAGTGCAAACGATCAGCACATTTCATAACCGCCTCGAGCGGCTTATTCCTGAAGCATCCATTGCCATTGCTCATGGTCAAATGCCCGAGCAGACTTTGGCTGAAGTTATGGAAGCTTTCTCGCACGGGGATATTGACGTCCTTGTTAGCACCTCCATCATCGAATCTGGTCTTGATATCCCCAATGCCAATACACTGATCGTTGATCGGGCTGATCGATTTGGTCTCGCACAGCTATATCAATTGCGAGGTCGAGTCGGGAGAGCGGCAATCCAGGGTTATGCATATTTCTTTCGACCAGCAGGAGCGCGCAGTACCGAAGAAGCGATCCAACGCTTGGAAATACTTGCTGAACATAGTCACCTGGGGGCCGGGTATGCGATCGCTATGCGAGATCTTGAGATGCGAGGTGCCGGCGAGATCCTGGGCACACGGCAGCATGGATATATCAATTCGGTCGGATTTCATCTCTACACTCGATTATTAGCCACCGCTGTCCGACAGATGCGTGGCGAAACGACCGAAGGGCCTTATCTCCCACCGGAATTTTCAGGTCCGGCAGAAAAGATACCCGCAACTGTTGATCTGCCTATTCACAGCGTTATACCGGATGACTATATCCCCGAAAGGATGTTACGCCTGCAGCTCTATCGGCGCATCGCCGAGATAAAAGATCAGCATGCGTTAGATGAACTTGACGCCGAATTGGGCGATCGCTTTGGTCCTACTCCAAATTCGGTGAAAAATCTACTCTTTCAATTGAAGATCAAGTTACTGGCAACTGACGCAGGAATCGATCGAATTGCTAGCGAGGGGACACAGATCGTGATAGAAATGCCCGAAAGCCGTGTGCTTCCCGAAATTGATGTGACAGAAAATCGATTCCGTCGCAGCAAGCGGGGTTTATGGTTAGGCACGACCGGCACATCCTGGCGGGAAAAGGTCGAAGCTGTCCTCCTGGCGCTCAAGGATCAAGAGGAAGCACACACAATAAACACCACAGTAAATTAATTGCTCAGATATCGCCGTGGTAATGGACAAGTAAGGTCAAGTAGGGTTCCCCCTGTATATATTCAAACCCGAACGCCAATGTGCGCCAATCGAAGCGATTCCCACCTTCAGGGCTTGGTCGGTGGAACGCATAATAATGCAGATTAACATACTCCCTTGGCCAAACAGCAGGCCTTGAAGTAACACCCTCAGGTATATCCCGACAAACTGCAGTTGGGATCTGACTTAAAATATCTTGCAAGAGGGGATTGAAGACCTCTTTAAAAGAACCCTCGATGGCAAAATCACCACCGCTGAGCGTGCCCCATCCTCGATCTTCCCGCGCTACGAATAAGTTGGGTACATCTGCCGGTTGAATAATAACCTCAGGGTTCCACCAATCATGTCGTAGAATCAGACCACGTTCAGGGTTTGTGAGCGGCAGAAGCCCCTGAATATCCTCAGCTAAGAAAGCTTGTGTAATTTGTTCAAGAGCATTGACGATACGGACATCGGCACAGAAATCGTCGCCGATCACATGCTCGGTCAAATTCCAGCTGTTAGCCCAACCCATCTCTTCACCAGGTCCGACGATCTCCACCCACAATGAACTCCCTAAGCTGCTGCTATTTCCGGTGACATGAATCCCATGGGTATCGAATTCCAGCTCATCCACAACCGTGCCAGAAATACCTGCTGGATCTCTCAACTTTAGCGTCTCCCCTTCCGGGATCCACGCCACTGCATATTCCCCTGAAGTCACCAAGATCGACTCGGCCGGTTGAGCCGATCCTTCTACAGGCTCAGGTATTGATCCCGTAGATACTGTGGGGGTGATATCGAGAGGGATGGTGGAGCGGGTACAGGCGTTGAGATTTAACAGTAAGGCAAGAAAAGTGACGAAACCAATTCCCCAGCGCAAGCCTAGCCGCTTCGCTGTACGATCGCGATATATCCATTGTAGGCTCGATTTAGGCTGTTTTTTTTGCACCCTGTTTGCCTGCTTGCCTTCTCTTCTTTGTGGTCTTCTTGATCATTTTGGGTTTTAGCGCAATATCCAAGACCTCATCCATCGTCTCAACGAGACGGATATCAAGCGTATTGCGTATGTGTCGAGGAATTTCTTCTAAATCTTTCTGATTCTTTTTCGGGAGGATGACAACCCTAAGGTCCAGGCGATGGGCAACGTGGATCTTCTCCCGCACACCACCTATAGGCAAAACCCGCCCACGTAGGGTGATCTCTCCACTCATCCCAACATCCCTTAAGACTGCTCGTCCAGAGAGCGCAGAAGCAAGCGCAGTTGCCATCGTGATCCCCGCACTTGGCCCATCCTTAGGAATGGATCCCTCCGGGACATGGATATGAATATCCGTCTTATCAAAAAGTTCGGAGTCAATCTTCAATTTATCGCTCAAGGATTTGACGTAGGATAATGCGGCTTGGGCTGACTCCTGCATGACGTCACCGAGCTGACCAGTTATTTGCAATCCCCCCTTACCGTCAACTATAAGCGCTTCAACCGTAAGAAGGTCGCCACCATTTTCAGTCCATGCCAACCCTGTGGCTGCCCCAATCGAATCTGAAGGCTCAAGTTCATGTGGCATGATTTGCGGGGGACCGATCAGTTTCGTCAGCATGTTGCCCTGGATGCGCTTGACCGGTTTTTTGCCTTCTGCCTTTCGCCTTGCGACCCTCCTGCA
This sequence comes from Anaerolineales bacterium, assembly GCA_041573795.1. Classification (GTDB taxonomy): domain Bacteria; phylum Chloroflexota; class Anaerolineae; order Anaerolineales; family E44-bin32; genus E44-bin32. The sequence goes on along the minus strand of JBFFQB010000032.1, from coordinate 18,727 downwards.
AATCTTTCCAATCTCACGCTCCAAGTTACGGACACCCGCTTCCCAAGTGTAGGATCGAATGATGGCTTGCAGCGCTGCGCGTGTAAAGGATAGATCTGCGGATCGCAGGCCATTTTGTTCAATCTGACGTGGAATGAGAAACTTTTGGGCGATGATGAGTTTATCTTCCTCGATATATCCCGGGAACTCAATCACTTCCAAACGATCAAGCAAAGCCGGCGGGATCGGATCCAATGTATTCGCCGTCGTAATGAACATGACTTTGGAAAGATCATAAGGAAGTTCTAGGTAATGATCTGAAAAAGCATTATTCTGCTCAGGATCAAGAACCTCAAGTAGAGCCGAAGATGGATCGCCCCTGTAATCTAAGCCCAGTTTATCAATTTCATCGAGCATAAAGAGCGGATTAACGCTGCCGGCGCGCTTCATGGTCTGTAATATTCTTCCTGGTAAGGCACCAATATACGTTCGACGATGACCGCGAATTTCCGCTTCATCACGAATACCACCTAGGGAGATCCGTGTAAACTTGCGACCGAGCGCCTCGGCGATGGAATTTCCTAAGGAGGTCTTACCTGTGCCGGGAGGGCCAACAAAGCACAGAATGGGTTGCTTATGCTTATCCGGGCTCAAACTCCGTACAGCAATGTATTCTAGGATCCGATCTTTCGCTTTCGAAAGTGCATGATGTTGCTCCTCCAGCACCTGAGCAACATGGTGAATATCGAGATTATCAACGGTGGCTTCGGTCCAGGGTAATTCGGTTAACCAATCAAGATATGTTCGAATGATCCCCACTTCAGGCGAGAGTGGTGGCATCTGCGTGAGCCGTTGAAGCTCTTTGAGAGCACGTTCATGAACTTCATCCGGAAGAGCAAGATGTTTGATTCGCTTCCTGATATCATCAATTTCTTGCGCCCACAGATCACCTTCGCCTAACTCCGTCTGAATGGCTTTCATCTGTTCGCGCAAGTAGATTTCACGTTGGGATCGATCGACCTCACTCTGTACTTGAGAGTGGATTTGATCCTCCAACTCGAGCACATCTAGCTCTCTGCCAAGTAATAAACTGATGTGTTGCAAGCGCTGCAAAGGGTCGTAGATGCTGAGTAAGGTCTGGCGTTCATCCAGGGTGAGATTAAGCGCCGATCCCACCAGATCTGCCAGCCAACCGGGCTCCTCGATGTTCATGGTGTAAAGGTTAATCTCTTCCGGCAAATTCCGGTTCAACTCCACACATTTTTCAAAGAGAGTTCGCACGGCGCGCATCAGTGCGATCGATTCGGTCGACTCCTTGATGAGCTCATCAATTGGGCGAGCTTTCGCCCGCAAATAGCCATCCTCCGCAAGTATTTCTACAATTTCCGCACGTTTACGACCTTGCGCCATGATTGAAATCGAGCCATCGGGTAAGTGCATCAAGCGTCCCACACCGATCTCCGTACCGATCGGATAAAAATCGGACGGTTGCGGTTCCTCAATCTCGGGATCCTTCAAGGCGATAGCTAGCATCGTATCCCCGGACCGAATGGAGCGTTCAACCGCCTGTAAAGAGGGCTCATGTGTCACGAAGAGAGGGGTCAGCATCTGGGGATAAAGCACCGTATCACGCAGGGGAAGCACAAGACAACTGATCAAGCCCTCATCATCTTGCAGGGCATCTCTGATCGTGAGCATCTCCTCCGCTCTGCGGTTGATGACCCCTCCTAACTCTGGGGGAAAATGCGGCCAACGACTGATAATCGAGCTCACCTGGCCCTCTCACGTTGCGGTGATTTTTCGATGATTCCCTCTTCCCAGGCTTGTAGTGCTTCACCCGCAACAAATAGGCTGCCACAAATAAGAATAACTTCCCCCGGTCGGGCAATCTCGATCGCCCGGTTCATCGCTTGTGCGATGGGAACTTGTGTTTCTACTCGAATACCGTGACTATGCGCAATGGAAGCGAGAAAGCCTGGATCCTCGGCCCGTGGATGATCGGATTTTGTCACGACCACACGACTCACCCTCGGAATGAGTTCGGTGAGCATGCCCTCGATGTCCTTGTCCGCCGAAGCACCAAAGATGAGTGTTACGGGTTGACCGGGATAATAATCATCCAGTGCAAGCCGCAGCTTCAAGGCCGAGTCACGGTTATGCGCTGAATCGACGATGATCACGGGATCGCCGTTTAAAAGATGGAACCTGCCAGGCCAATTCACATTCTGAAAACCTGCTTGAACCGCACCATCAGGCAGCGACAAGCCACGATTTTGGGCCTCCTTTAGTGCCGAGTAAGCAACCGCGGCGTTGACTACTTGATGATATCCCAATAACGGGATTTGGTAGCGTGGTGGACTCCACTCTTCCTCTCCGGCTGAATCGACATAGGCATCCATCAATGCCTGTTCACTGGCGGGCCAGATATGTAGCGTTTGATCATGCTTACTACGCGATCCCGGAGCGAAGAGCCAGTCCCGGCCCACTTGAATAAGCTTCGAACCTCGTTCTTTTGCGACTGCGTTTACAACCAACTCCGCCTCTAGCTGTTGCGGCGCAAGAACCACCGGAATCCCGGGTTTGATAATACCGGCTTTTTCACCGGCGATATCTGAGAGTCGATCACCGAGCAGGTGCATGTGATCATAGGATAATGAAGTGATCACGGCGATCAGGGGTTCGAGTACGTTCGTCGCGTCCAGCCGGCCTCCCAGGCCGACTTCAATCGCCGCATACTGCACACCTTGATCAGCAAAGTAACGGAAAGCTAGGACTGTAAGAATTTCGTAAACAGTTAATTCTGGGATCGCCTCAATGTGCGCTTTCATTTTATCCAGAGTCGAGACCAGATCATCATCCGGGATATCCATTCCATCAACCCTTATCCGTTCGTTGAAACGAATAAGATGTGGTGATGTATAAAGACCCGTGCGATAGCCTGCCGCTTGAAGGACCGAGGCGATCAACGCCGAAACGGAGCCCTTGCCTTTTGTTCCGGCGATATGAAAACTCTTGAACTGATCCTGAGGATCCCCCAAGGATGATAGAAGGTCTCGCACTCGCTGGAGTTCAAAGACATCGGCCGAGTAGCGATAACTACGCTCTACACTGTAGTCGGCATGGCTATAAAGATAATCGATGGCATCCTGATAATCATTGTTTGACATTGGAGAGACATTGTAATCTTCGACACATGAAGTTACAAGATAATGCTCCTTGCACAGGGGCTTCAAACGCGCTAATATGACCTGCAGAAACTTCTACTATGAAAAGAGGAGGTGGCACTCGAAATAACTTCTCGAACACCGAAACACAGCGTAGTATTTATCTTTATGAGGAGGAAGAAAGAACAATGCGTAAATTCCGTTTTTCGCTGATGGCTCTCATGAGTTTGATGGTGGTTGGTGCATTCCTCTTAGGCGCCTGTGCACCAGCGGCAACGCCAGAACCAGTTGAAGAGCCAGTCGAAGAGCCAGTAGAAGAACCCATGGAGGAACCAACGGAAGAACCGATGGAAGAGCCGGAGCCAGAGCTCGGCAGCATGGAAGCGCCGATCAAGGTTCTGTTTGTGCCATCGGTCAACGTCGATTTCATGGTGGAAAGTGGTGATGCGATTGAGGCATTCCTACAGGATGCTACTGGCTTGTACTATGAGGTGAGCGTGCCCACATCGTACGCTGCCACGATCGAAGAGATGTGCGCTTCACCAACCAATACCGTCGGATTCATCCCGGCCATGGGATACGCTCTGGCCAACCAGCTCTGTGGTGTTGAGCCCGCCCTGGCCTCTGTTCGCTTCGGATGGAATGTGTACTTCGCACAATACATCGTCGCTCGTGACAGCGAATTCCAGACCCTGGAGGATCTTGAGGGCGCAAGTTGGGGCTTTGGTGACACTAGCTCAACCTCGGGATACCTTGTTCCGTTCGCAGAGCTGAATGACTTGGGTGTTACACCAGGCGAGCAGGTTGAGACTGGTGGTCATACAGCCACCGTGAATGCGGTTTATAATGGCGAAGTTGACTTTGGCACCACCTTCTTCAGCCCCCCACTTCTGCCGGAAGGCACATGGGCAGAGGGCGATGCCCCAGACATCCCTGACGAGTTAGTTCCCGAGTGCGCAGTCACCCCAGAGGATAGGTTATTCTGTGGCGCATATCGCGTCCTGGATGCTCGTGCAGGGCTGCGAACAGAAGCGCCGGACGTTGTACAGAAGGTTCGCATCCTGGATGTCTCTTCCGGGATCCCCAATGATACGATGTCATTCTCACCGGATTTCCCCGAGGATGTACGCAATGTCATCGTTGACGCCGTCATGGCATACTTGGAGTCGGATGCATGCCAGGTTGACGCAGCCACAATCTGCTCACCCGATTTCTACGAATGGACAGGCGCCGCCCCGATCTTCGACGAGAATTTCGACGGCATCCGCCTTATGATGGAAGCACAAGGGATCACCCTTGAAAATGTCGGCGGGTAATTCAAACAGCTGATACGATTTCTAGCCCCGGGGAGCACCTTGCCCTGGGGCTAGATTCAATTAATCGCTTATTATATCCCTGAGCCATTTCAGCCATATACGCTAGGGCACCAATCAGGCAGGTGGACTTATTCTTATGCTAGAAATTCGAAACCTCACAAAAATCTATCCAGGCAATGTGCTCGCCTTAGATAACGTTAGTTTCAAGGTCAATGATGGCGAATTCCTGGCCGTGATCGGCTTGAGCGGATCAGGAAAATCTACTTTACTGAGATGCATCAATAGGTTGGTTGAACCAACCGAGGGCGAGATCATATGGAATGGAGTCAACATCGTAGAGACCAGCCAGGGTGAATTATTAAGGATACGTCGGAAAATCGGTATGGTCTTCCAACATTTCAATTTAGTCACCCGCTCCAAGGTTCTAACAAATGTCCTGGCGGGACGATTGGGATATGTGAACCCAGCGTTCAGCCTGATTAATCGCTTCTCCGCAGAGGATATCGCAATGGCGATGAGCCAGTTAGAGCGAGTAGGCATAACGGATCAAGCACATAAACGTGCCGATGAACTTAGTGGGGGTCAGCAGCAGCGGGTTGGCATTGCGCGGGCTATGGTACAGGAGCCTGAGATCATTTTAGCCGACGAACCTGTCGCCAGCCTGGATCCAGTTCTTGCCCACTCTATCATGCAGCACCTTGAGAGCATCAACAAAGAGGATGGTGTCATGATTCTTTGCAGCTTACACTTTTTAGACCTTGTCCACCGCTACGCTGACAGAGCCATAGCACTTAATGAAGGTGTTCTGATGTTCGATGGAGCCCCGCAAGATATTGATGACGACAAATTTAAAGAGATCTACGGCAAAGAAGCCGAACGAGTAGGATAAGGTAATCCATCGTGAAAAAACCTAGACCAATTATTCGCTCCATTGGGATTGCTGTCGCCATTGTTGTTGTTATAGTGGTATACGCTTACGGATTTACAGTAACGGATGTTAATTTTGAAACCACCCGTGAGGAGAGCAGGATTAGGCAGCTCACACGGATTCTACGCGCACTTGTCCATCCCGATATTGTCGAATTCGATCAAGAAGAATTTGATGTCGAAATGCCAATTTATCTCCCCTGTCCGGCTGGTGGAGTCCCCGAATACTTGCCGGATACCAGTCAGTCGTATATGGTCCTTACACCACCTTGCGCGGGCCCGAAAGAATTTATCACGATTGAAGGTTTTAATTTCGAACCCGAGACAAGAGGCCCAATCAATTTCATCCCACCCAGCGGCGCCACCTTAACGATCGGCAACTTCACAACGGACGCAAATGGTCATTTTCAGATCAAGGTGGAGCTCCCCAATCGCCAACCCTTAGAAGAAGCGCAAGCCCTGCGGGCTACGGCGCGACGCAATGTTGGATTTCCACATCTATCTCCATTGGCCCTCACAACCTGGGATAAAATCGTTGAAACGGTCTTCCTGGCACTGCTGGCAACCACTTTCGGAACTATCCTGGCTATCCCGATCAGTTTCATTGCTGCAAAGAATCTTATGGATCAAGTCCAAAGTCCCTTATCAAGTGTTGCTTTATCTATCCTTGGATGGCCACTCGGTATCTTCATTGCGGCGATGGCGGTAGGATACATTCATCAGCTTAGCAATCTCGTTTCTCATACAACCTTGCTTACAGTCACAGGCGTTGTTGTGAGTCCCATTGCGATTTGGGTAATCTTCCGATGGGCAATGCCTCAAGAAAAAATTGCCGATCCGGGTAGCCTGTTGCGCATCGCCAGAGTTCTCGGCCTCTCAATCGCAAGCATCCTTGGAGTTATGTTCCTCTTCCTGCTTTCGGACCTGAGCTTATCGGCTGGAAAAGTTATCGCCTCAGCATTGGGCAGCTTTGGTTTCCTCGGAAATTTCGTAATCCAACTTGGAGATAGTTTGAGAATCTTGATCCCAATTTTAGCTGCACTCGCTGGTGGTGCAGCGTTGGGTGGCTTTGCCGGTAATCTTGGTCAAACAGCCTCAGACCAATTGAAATCTCGCACAGTGAAAAGTATCAACCTAATTGCAACGGCCCTTGCCGGAGCTACCCTCTTCGGACTGATTGGCGCGGTCATCGATTGGTTTTATCAAATCAATGATCTCACCAAGACCCTCTGGATCCCTGGGGGAATAGGAGCCGGATTAGGGATAATTTTCGCACTACGCGCCGGGGCAAAGGAACCTTTGCCGATTGGGTCTTCTATCTATTACGTGATCCGGACAATTTTAAACGCAATCCGATCCGTTGAGCCTTTAGTTATGGTGATCGTGTTCGTCGTCTGGGTTGGGATCGGCCCCTTCGCAGGTGCGCTTGCGCTTGGGCTGCACACCGTCGCAGCACTGGCTAAGCTGTTCTCCGAGCAGGTGGAGAGCATCCTTCCCGGCCCACTCGAGGCCGTACAGGCTACCGGTGCCAATCGGTTACAGACGATCATTTATGCTGTGATTCCGCAGATTATCCCTCCCTATATTTCCTTCACCATGTACCGTTGGGACATCAATGTCCGCATGTCAACAATTATCGGGTTTGCTGGTGGAGGGGGGATCGGATTCCTTCTGCAACAAAACATCCGCTTGCTTGATTATAGGGGTGCGAGCGTCCAGATGCTGGCAATTGCTGTTGTCGTCGCTTCGATGGATTACATCAGCTCCACTTTACGAGAACGGTTTGTGTGATCTATAAGGAGTTCTTCGAACCCATCTATCTTTAGTCGCACCCAAGAGTCCGGCCTCGCAGGCAACCTGCCCACTCAAATACTCGAAATTTACAGCTGTGGGCAGGTTTAATTTGAGCCTCAACCGTGCCTGGCTTGAGTAGTGATAACTGTGTTGATCCGTCTCATTGCTCTACAGATGCAAAATGATATAATCTCGCCCTAATAACCATGGATACGATGCACCAACCCGTGCTCGTACTCAACGCAAATTACGAGCCCTTGAATGTTTGTTCCACCCGTCGTGCCATCGGGCTTTACCTATCCGGGAAAGCTGAGATGCTACTCGACGGACGCGGATATATTCAGACGATCCGCCAGCGCTTCCCACGACCATCCGTGATCCGGCTTGGTTATATGGTGCGCCGACCCTATCCTCGTGTACGTCTCACCAAGCGTGAAATCTTCCGACGTGATAACCATACCTGCCAGTATTGCGGTCAAGGCGCCAAGCACCTGACTTTGGACCACATTATTCCACGCCACAGAGGGGGCGAGTATAGCTGGGATAACCTCGTTACAGCTTGCGCTGCATGTAATTTGAAGAAAGGGGGACGCACCTTAGAGGAGGCACATCTAACATTACGGCACCCCCCTCGTGAACCTAAAGCGAACGCTACCTACCTGTATGGAAACTATCTGAATGAATATGGTGAGTGGGCGCAATTCCTCGAGGGTTGGTGATCAATCCACACTCATCGATTCAAGCAGAGCGTATAACCCTCCAGCGACAACCCCATAACCCCCGGCCAAGATCGGAATCTCGGCAGCCTGGATTGCAGCTGCCATTGCACGCAGTTTCTCATTTTCAATCGCTTCAATCTGCCCAAGATCAAACGCAAAGCGCTCTCCCGGACTAGGCCATCCAACTTCCGCAGCCATCCATACGCGCGTATCCCAAATGACTGCATCCGACATGCTCGCTAATTCCCTGACAAACGCCTCTGGGCCAAGGGAACGAATCATCAACGCTGTGTAAGATTGCACCTCACCTCGAGCCAAACGTTGGCTTGCAACCATGCCTCGCTCCTCGACAAGCAGACGGATCCATATCTGGGTTTGCTTCTCCAACTGCTGCCACAGGTGAGAAGATGCCCGCCCAATAATCGTAAGGTTCTTTGCTGCTGAGCTCACAACTGTGCGTACTGACTGCATCCGTTGCGTGATCGCTTCGGGAACGCTGCGCAGGAATTGTTTCAAATGTGGACCAACATCTGGATGCCCAAGCAACATGGCGAAATCCATCGGGGTATCAATGTCGAGACGGGTCGCAGCGGATGGCGGCTCGCTCAAAACGTTTATTCCAGCTTCGTGAGCGTATACCCACCCCAGTTGATTATCGGAGGGTAAACGATCCTTGTAGCTGCTCAGGCAGGAAACATCATTCGTTATGAACCAATCACTGGAGTGCAGATTATTTGTTAACGCCATTGGTGTCTTTCCATCGAGTCGGTCAACCAACGCCTCCAGCTTTTCCGTGCGCAACAGTGGTGCACTGGCGCCTCCAAAATAGGCGATCTGACGAAATTGGTGTTCATGCACGCAATCATGGAGAGCCCGTCCGAAGTGGAACGACTTAGATCCTGGCTGCCAGGTGACAGCACCGTGTTGAGCTAAGCTACTGGCATCGGCGGGATCATCGGCGAAAATCAAAATTGGATCATAGCGTTGTGTGCTGCACAGGCGCTCAACTAGATCACTCGCCGCTGCTAATCTTCCCTCCGCCACCCATTGCTCGGTGGAGGAGGCGCCGTGCGGCGATAACATCAAAATGGCAGGGATGGTACCTCGCATACTGGTTTCGCTGACACCGGCAGCTGCGGAAGCCGGAGCTATGGATGCGCTAGCCGATTTCCGTTTCAATTAATCCAAGGGTTCCATTTCGGCGGCGATAGAGGATATTGACCTGGGCCGTATTGGCATTGAGGAAAACAAAGAAATCTTCATGATCAAGCAAGCTCATTTGTTCAATCGCTTCAGCCTCATCCATCGGTATGAGTAGATGCCGTTTGCGGCGAGCAATTAGCTCAAGTTCATCAGCTTCGTTTAGATCCTCCTCTGGGGCTGGAGGCATTGTCGCCTCAGAGATGGTCTTTCCATCCCCACGTCCCCGCCAACGACGACCTTTATACCGCTCGATCTGCCGGTAGATTTTATCCAGCACAAGATCCACCGAAGCGAAGATATCTTCGGTCCTTTCTTCAGCTCTCAACAGTACGCCTCTTCCGCGCACCGTCATCTGCGCTACTTGCCGATCTTCTGCACTTCTAGCGGTCTGGGCATAGGTAAGATCCACTTTCACGCTTTCAATCAAATCAAGATACCGGTCTAATTTTTCAGCCTTTTTCTCAACATATTCTTCTAAGCGGTCGGTTAGTTCCAAATTCTTCGTAGTGATCTCAACTGGGACCGTCATGAGTTTGCTCCTTGAGTAATTTCAACGACTCCTCTTACCCTGCTTGTGCAATCGCCATGGCGAAGACGTGTGAGGCACCTGCATCAAGGATTGCCCGGGCGCAGGCAATCATGGTTGCTCCAGTTGTAAGTAAATCATCAATAAGTAACACCCGTTCTTGATGCAAACATTCGCTATGTACCAGAAAAGCACGGTTCATATTTGCGAACCGTGCATTCGGGGATAATCCAACTTGCGAGCGAGTATCGCGGACCCTTTTAAGGGTCGAGCTACCGTGAAGGATTTTGGTAGTCCTTGCTAAAGCCGAAGTGATCAACTCAACTTGATTATACCCTCTCTGTCGCATTCGCACCGAGTTCAAGGGAACGGGTATGATCAGGTCCACTTCCCATGCAACATGGCGCAGCTCTTCCTCTAGCCAGCTCGCCACGATTTCAGCAAATGCGATTTCAGGTCGATACTTGAAGGCAATCAGTGCCTCTTTGAGAGGAGGCCGATAGGCCGCGATCGCGACCGCCTGGAATTGAAATGGCATCTCTGCACACGCTGGGCATTTTCGAAAGACACGCGGGAGTCCGCAAACCGGACAACCCGAGTGAGAGGGACCTATCCGCTTACTTTCACAAATGTCACACCATACAGCACCAATGGCACCACAGCCCATGCAGCGTGGGGGTATTAAAAAATCAAGACCCGCCCTGAGCATGCGTTTCAAGGTATGCAGCTTCGAGCGGGTTTGGTTACGAAGCACCGGGTTCCCCCTTCTCCCGGAGTGATAATTTCTGCCTAGCGCATTACGAGAATAATCCACCCATTGGAGATGTAAGCAGCAGCATCGCTGCGGGTCCAAGAAGGATCATTAAAATCGATGGGAAGATCAAGAGGGCGATTGGGAAAATCATCTTGATTGGCGCACGGTGTGCTTCCTCTTCAGCCATTTGGCGTCGGCGGACGCGCATCTGATCTGATTGGATCCGGAGGACCTTCGCCATACTTACACCGAGTTGTTCGGACTGAATAACGGCCGCGACGAAGCTGGTCAGTTCCGATACCTGCAATCGCTCGGCCATATCCTTGAGGGCTTCCCGGCGAAGCTTTCCTAGATTGATCTCCTGCAAAACACGTCCAAATTCAAGCGCTAATTCATCTTCCCATTTTTCATGGACCTTCTTCATGGCCGAGTCAAATCCTAATCCAGCTTCGACACAGATGGTGAGAAGATCAAGGGCATCTGGCATCGCACGGAAGACGGATTTCTGACGGGCTCCAATCCGACTTGATAGCCACATACTTGGAAACATATAACCAATGATCATAAAGAGGGCTGATATCCCCAGCCCGGAAAGCCAATTTCGGCCGGAAATTGTGAAGACAAGAAATAGGCCACCACCGAAAACGACCGCAAGCACAGCGCGCATCGCTAAGAAGAAGGCAGGCTCTATTGACATCGGATTCCCAGCAGTCTCCAGGCGGATCTTCGTGCTCTCAAGTGTTGCTTGAGGAGTAAAGCGAGATGCCAGCTGCCCAACGCTATTAAAAATCGGGAGGATAATGCGCTCGTAGAAACGCTGCGAAAGCTCAATCTCCTCCAAACTCATCGGTTCTTCGCGTGCGCTATATTCAGCCAGGCGGTCCGAAATCGGATTCGAAGCCTGTGGCGCCCGGATACCTGCAATGACGAGTAGAACCGCCAGAATAATGATGATGAGGACAATGCCCAATAACAAAGGAACGCTCATATCAAGCCCTCAGCTTCCAATCGCAGGAAATTCTAAATATCGATATCAACAATCTTTTGCGTTGCATAGAATCCACTTATGACCATGATGCTAGCTGTGACGAGAATCGGAATACCACAGCTACGTGTATCAGGATCGAAAAAGGTCATGACATACTCACGGTTCAAAAGGAAGAGCAATAAAACAAGGATAATCGGAAGGGCTGCGATCACCCATGCAGTAGCACGTCCTTGTGCAGTAAGGGCTGCGATCTCACCCTTAATCCGGACACGTTCACGGATCGTAAAGGAAATCGTGTCGAGAATCTCTGCCAGGTTACCACCGACTTCACGTTGTACGTTAATGGCGGTGACCACCAGGTCCAGGTCATCACTGTTAATGCGGCGCAGGAGGTGTTCTAAAGTCTCCTCCATGTTCAAACCAAGCTGCATTTCCTGTACGACGCGACGGAACTCATCACAGATCGGGCTTGGGAGCTCACGACTAACCGCTTCCATCGCTTGAAGTGTGGAAAATCCAGCTCGCAAACCGTTGACCATCAGGTTGAGCATATCACCGAGTTGATTATCAAACTTCTTCAAGCGAATCTTCGTCGCACGCTTTACATATGTATTCGGTAGAAAGGCGCCTACGATCATACTAACAATGGCGAAGAATAAGGAGTAGCTGCTAATGATAAAACCAACGAAACCCGTAAGAATTGAGCTGACAATGATCAGTGCGATAAATTCCGCAGGTCGGAACTTTAGATCGGCCTGCGCTAGATTCTTAGAAATCTTTTCGAAGAGATCAGAGCCTTCACCCAGGCGGTTAAAGAAATCGGTGATGACCGTTGTGCGTGGACCTGAATCAGATGTATCCGGTCGAGTGACGATCACCTGACCGGCTTCGGTGTAGCGGCCCAAACGCTCTTCAACAACCGATCGCTCGCCAAATAGGGTTATGCCAAGGCCAACAACCAGCAGGAGTAACCCCAAGCCTCCACCAACAATTAAGATTAATTGAGGGTCCATGTTCGTTTAATACCCTCTCATCCTGTCACCCACGCCAAAGATCGTGGCCGGCAAATTGATCCCACTCGCCTCAATCTTATCAATAAAACGTGGTCGCAGACCGGTTGGTCGCAAGCGGCCAATCACTCTACCATCTTCAAACCCAGTCTGTTCAAATACGAAGATATCGGTCATGGTGATGACGTCACCTTCCATGCCCTGGATCTCAGAGATATTTGTTACTTTACGTGTTCCATCGCGTAGACGCTCCAGGTGAACAACCAGTTCGAGCGCAGAAGAGATCTGTTCGCGGATGGCTCGGACGGGTAAGTCCATCCCAGCCATTAACGTCATCGTCTCAATACGAGACAGGGTATCACGCGGGCTATTGGAGTGTGCCGTGGTCATCGAACCTTCGTGGCCCGTGTTCATCGCCTGCAGCATGTCGAGCGCTTCTTCCGCACGAATCTCACCGACGATGATGCGGTCGGGTCGCATACGCAGAGAATTAACCACCAGGTTCTGTATCGTGACCTCGCCGCGGCCCTCGATATTGGGTGGACGGGATTCAAGGGTGACAACATGTTCCTGACGCAGCTGAAGCTCAGCCGCATTTTCGATCGTCACGATGCGCTCATCATTGGGAATGTAGCCCGAGAGGATGTTCAACATCGTAGTCTTGCCCGAACCCGTACCACCCGATACCACCATGTTGATGCGGGCCACCACGGCAGCCTTCAAAAATTCGACCGCTTCTGGTGTTATCGTACCCCACTCGATCAGCTGTTCAACTGTGATGGGATCCCTCGAGAATTTACGGATGGTGAGCGTTGGGCCGACAAGAGAGATGGGAGGGATGACAGCATTCACACGAGAACCATCGGTGAGACGGGCGTCCACGTATGGGCTCGATTCGTCGATGCGCCGACCAAGCGGTGCTACGATACGATCGATGATACGCATTAAGTGATCATCACTCTCAAAGGTTGCTGGCTCACGATGAAGCTTACCGGCGCGCTCAATATAGATTTGTTTTGCCCCGTTCACCATAATCTCAGTAATGGAGCCATCGGCAAGGAGTGGCTCGAGCGGGCCCAAGCCCAGGATCTCGGCTACGATCTGTTCAAACAATCGTCGTCGCTCAGGTCGTGAGAGGACGATTTTTTCTTCGGAAAGGATATTCTCAAACAATTCCTCGATCGTCTGCCGTACTTCCGCAGTTTGGCTTACATCCATGGACGGATCAAGTTCGGCAAGCAACTTGTTCTGTACACGTGTTTTGAGATCGTAATAGGTATCGCGCTGACCACCACCAGGGGGTGTTGCCCGGCGAGCTGAGATCCCGCCCATGCGCGAGGATGATGAGGTAGCCGGTACACCCGCGTTATTACCACTACTAGGCGCAGGTGTTTCGTCTGCTTGTCCCTGTTCAATTCGTTTTAGGAGCGACACGCCGATACCTCCTTGATCTACCTTGAAATTAGACCGCCTTAGCGGCTAAAAAGTTTCGACCGTTCTGCCTCTTGCTCTTCTTCCTCAACCTCAGGTTCCATGAGCAAGCGTTCTTTCAAATCACCGAGGACCTTAAGGATAGCTTTCGCGATCGGTTGTCCTTTATCGCTTACGAGAATAGGTGAGCCTTTATTGATCGAGGTCGTGACGGTCTTTTCATCAAGGGGGATCTCGCCATCCACCGAGATTTTCAGATTTTCACCTACGGCATCAACTGTGATACCGGAACGCTTGTCCATCTTATTAAGGATGAAGAAGATTCGCTCTTTTGGAAATTCAAGCACCCCGAGGAGATCAATGAGCAGACGAGTGTCTTTAATCGATGGGATCTCCGGCGTGGCGATCGTAACGAGTATATCGGTAACGTCCAGTACAGCCAGGGTGACATCATCCATGGTTGAACTCGTATCCACGATGACATAGGCAAACTGGCGCTTTAGAAATTGCAATACATCGCGAACTTGCTCCGCCGAAACTTCGTCGGCCATCTCAGGCCGGACGGGAGCGGCAAGTACATGCAGGTTGGTTGCATCATGCCTGAGCAGCACACTTTCCACGAAGTCAGCGTCTAGCTCTTCTGCACGGCTGGCAAGATCAATGAAACTGTTCTTAGCCTGCAGATTGAGCGCAACAGCCACATCCCCAAACTGCAGATTGGCATCGACGAGAGCAGCGGGTGTGTCGGCATTGTTAAGCCCAACAGCGATATTGGTACCGATGACGGTGCAGCCCACGCCCCCTTTCGGGCTGTAGAGCGCAATGACTTTACCTTGTGGGCGCAGCGGCCCTGTGTAGCCACCGGGAGTGCCAGGGATAGCGACCTGAGGCAGGGAGGTTGAGAGCTTATCCTTCTGCTCATGTGCAAACTCTGAGAGTGTGCGGATGGTGGAGATAAGCTCATCACCAGAAGGTGGTTTCGCGAGAAAATCTCGCGCTCCCGCACGCATCGCCCGCCGCACATAATCGGCGTCATTATTTACCGAAAGCATCACGATTTGGGCGAAGGGCACATCTCGCAAGAGAGCTTCCGTCGCTGTAATACCATCCATGTCCGGCATGTTGATATCCATAATGACAACATCCGGCTCGCTTTCTCGGGCGAGATCAATCGCTTCGACGCCAGTACGTGCAGCGCCAACCACTTCAACATCCGTTTCAAACTGGAGAAGTTTGCGGATGTTCTCACGCGTTTCAGCGATATCGTCCACGATCAATACGCGGATCGTATTTTCACCGTTTTCACTCATTCATACGGCTCCTGGGGATCTACCTCCATGGATACCTATTGCTGCGGTAACGCTCCGGGCCGATCGTTTGGTAATGTTGGTGCGATCAACTCTTCCAGCGGTGGTTGCTGCGCATACGGAAGTTTTGATGGAATGGTTACATCATATGTTTCGATAAGGTATTGCAGCGTAACGCTGGTTGTCTCCGTCGCTTCTGTGTCATTGGGTGCCCGCAAGGTAAGCGTCATGTGGGTTCCAGTCTTCACAGCCCAGTTCAAGGCCAAAGCCTCTTGAGGGGTGACTATTAATGTAATTATATCCGGAGGTTGTGTTTCGATGACGGCAGCTTGCTGTCCTTCAGGGGGCGGCGGTGCGCCGACACCCTCATCGGGAACCGGAGCTGCGCCAGCAGCTTGATCATCCAGCGCAAATGTCCCGACGTGCAAGATGCGGGCGTTTTCAACCAGACGCTGCGTCACGACGCGCGGTCGTTGTTGTTCCCGCGGGACCAGGTGGAAGGTCTGCCCAGTCTCCTCTTCCTCTTCGACCTTACCCAATGGGGCGACTTCTCCTACACCTTCTACTTCAAAAGGTTGGACTGCACCCGTCAAGCTTGGTGCCGGAAATTCACCGGTTCCACCAGAAGCTGTGATGATGGTTGAAAGGTTTGGCAGGAGCGATTGGAAATCGGGATCAACATCAACCAACATCATCGTTACGAGCACATCTACCATATCACCATCACGCATGGCGTAGGCCACACCTGCAAGGCGATTGATGGGGATCGATATTGCGGTAAATCCCGGAGGTATTGCCAGCGCAGCATCCGATCCGCCAGCCAAGAGATCGCCCGAGCTCTCCGTCAACATTTTTTCTGTAATGGGGACGCCACGCCCGATATCCTGACGGGCGATTCGATCAACGACACGTGATCGGATCCCTTCTTCATCAGGACCGCTGATCATCGTCTCAACGACCATATTGGCCGGCATGCGTGACATCACGACGCCGTCATCAGGTATGCGCGTTCCACGGGCAATGTCCTGGGCGGCGATGGCCACAAATACAATATCGGGTGGTGTAATGGGTGTTTCGTCCAACGCGGCCTCTTCCCCTCCAACCCGGGAGATGATCAGATACAACGCTGCAGCACCCAGCAGCAGGATAATGGCAAACAAAATTAAAATTCGGGAGCGGCGCATCGGGCCTCCTTACCTCAACAGCGGGTTCACGTCCCTCGAATTTTTAACGGGACGCGCGTATCTTACCCTGTTGACTCCAAAAGTCAAGTTGTGCCTACTCTAACATAGGTGTGCCGGATCAATCGCTTACATTTCCCTTACACAAGGAGCCCTATGCACGATAGGGCTCCTGTGCGATGTTCGGAAACCTATTAGCTCCCCCACTTTCCGGCCATACGGAGGGCTAAATGTTCGTGACAATGTTGCTGAATACGTTACCAATGGCCGGTCCGAGTAACGCCAGAATGACGATTACAACAACTGCGACCAAAACAAGGATTAATGCGTACTCAACAAGACCTTGGCCTTTCTCTTTCGGGCTGTATAACATCTCTCTCATCTCCTTTCTGTGATGATTTTGCCTGTTTTTTGTTACAAGCACCCTGTAATTATAGTCAGGCGTGATTCCAACTTCAATAGGACCAATTTCCGAGGGACATGAGAACTACCCGCTACAATCCCCCTGTCTTTATGAGGGATCGCTTGCGGGGAGCGAGACGGAGATGCGGGTTCCTTCAGCGGGCTTGGCATCGATTTCAATCGATCCATCTAATTCTTCAATCTGATTCGATATGAGCGCCAATCCATGTGTGGCGTATTCTTCCTGCTGGATGATCTCGGGATCAAATCCTTTGCCATTATCCTCTAAAGAAACACGAATTTGATCGGCATCCATATCGATCACGATCTTAACCTGAGTTGCCTGGGCATGATCGCGAGCGTTCGCCAGCACAGCCTGGACCGCTCGAAACAAGACCACTTCACGATGGGCAGCTATTCTACGCTCCTGGCCCGTGCTGACGACATTGATCTCAAGCCCTGATTTCTCCTTGTAGGCTTCAGCATATCGTTTAACGGTGGGTACCAGACCAAGATCATCCAACATCATCGGCCGCAACTCAAAAATGAAATCCCTGACCTTTGCAAAGCTTGCTGAGGCAGCTTCTTTCAAGGTGTCAAGCTCCTCACGGGCTTTTTCAGGGTCGTTTTCAAACAAGCGAACGGCGATTTCAGTCTGAAGGATGAAATTTGACAGGACCTGAGCAGGTCCATCGTGGATTTGACGCGAGATCTTCCGGCGTTCCTCTTCTTGTGCCTGGATGATCTTACCCATCATGCCACCTTTGGCCTGCGGGGTTTCCTCTTCAACAGCAATTTCTGGGCTCGCACCTAAGAGATCAAGGGCGCGATTAATATAATCAGAAGATGCCTGGAGGTGCTTGTGATCACTCTCAAGCTTCTCCAATTGGCCTCGCATAGTAAAGAGACGCTGTTGCGCGTCCAGGGCAGATTCATAATTTTCGCGGATATCTTCACGGGGGACAGTGTCAAAGTGCGCCTCCATCTGGCGTACGCGTGAAGTCACACTGGTATTACGCTGGGCTAATTTCTCAATTTCACCCTGGCTTTGCTCAACCAGGAGCCCAATCTCCTGGAGTTCTCGCTGCATTTTTTCGAGACGACCTTGGGAGTCCTCGATAAATTGCTCAAGTGGGCTAAGCTCAGCGGCGGCTTCATTCTCGCTCATACCACCTCCGGTCCTATTTGCGTGTGTCTTGCAATCGGACCCAGCCGTGTCTTAAGGCATAGACAGCGGCTTGTGTGCGATCCTCCACATCCAATTTATGCAGGATCGCCGTCATATGATTCTTTACTGTCTGATGGCTGATGCCCAGCCTGGAAGCGATCTCCTTGTTGCTCATCCCACGGGTGACATACTGAAGAATTTCCATTTCCCGGGGCGAGAGGGGAGTGAATGCTTCCACATCCCCCTCAAGATGTGGCCGTCGCACGGTTTCAACACCCCGAGACAACCAATCCTCTAATCCCTCTTTATCAAAAACTTGATCACCAACCACAAAAAAACCACGCGCGACCTGGCGGACGACATCCACCAGCTTGCCTGCTTCAACATCCTTTGAGCAATAGGCTGCTGCTCCTGCGCTGAACGCATGCAGGACTTGCTCCACATCATCGTAGGCAGTAAGCAGGACGACCGATGTATCAAGTCGTTCAGCACCAATTTGACGTGTCACTTGCATACCGTTCATATTTGGCAGGTTCACGTCGATAAGTGCGACCCGCGGTCGTAATTCGCGTACCAATTGAAGGGCTTGATCTCCACTCGTACCCTCGGCGAGAACATCGAGGTCCTCTTCCGAATCGATCACGCTGCGGACGCCCTCTCGAAAAAGAGGGTGATCGTCAACAATGACAACACCAAATGTATCCATATGCTCCATGCCCTCCTGAGCCGCGGGGAGTATAGCACACACTAAAACTCCGGGGCAAACCCATCCTATGGCCAGCGATAGATCGTCATATTTTCCCCCCCCATTGAGGGGCTAAACGCTCCTTCGGTCCTATATAGCACGGTGCGACCTTG
>JBFFQB010000031.1:0-27075 GCA_041573795.1 Anaerolineales bacterium | reverse complement strand
TTTTCAATGCCAGCCATGCCAGGGAGATGATCTGCTCAAGCGATAAGTTCGTGCGTACGCCAGAGGAAATTTCCTGATAGATCACCGGCGCTCGACTTATTAGTTTTGGGAGGGTATCAGCCCCGGCAACACGGTCCATGATGGCGAGAATGACTTGTTGCTGGCGCTGCGCACGTCCAAAGTCCCCACCGCCAACGTAGCGCACACGAGCGTAGGCCAGGGCCTCCGAACCATTGAAGCGGTATGGTTTTGCTTCTACCCAGATCGAATCAGCATCGATCGGTGAGATCCACATTGGCTCGTGGACCAGAATATTGATCCCCCCGATCTCATCCACGAGGCGTTCGAACGTGTAAAAATCCACGACGGCATAGTAATTAATTGGGACGCCAATCAGATTTTCTACTGCCTGCATGGCCAAACCTGGTCCCCCTCCGGGTAAGTTATACGCCTCTCCGAGCATGTAGGCTGTGTTGATGCGATTGTGGGTAAAACCTGGGATCTCTACCCAGAGATCGCGTGGGATCGAAAGCATGCTCGCCTTGAGGGTTAGAGGGTCGACGCTAACGAGCATCATGGTGTCGCTTCTCGGGGCACCCTCCCCTGCTATCCAATCGCGATAATCCGTGCCCATGATCAACAGGGTAACACGCGCGCTGCCGTCCCATGGTTGTGGGGTGCTCTCCATTCGTATCAAGGTTGGCGTGGGTTGAACCCCATCCGGGGATGTTGTGGAATCAGCGCTGCGGGGCTGAAATGGGTTTAAACCCACGCCGGTGTATGTCGCAGTTAAATCACGGACAACGACGTGCGCTAGTACACCCGCAACTACCAGGCTGATCAGAAAAGCTATGGCTAAGCAGCCAACACTCCAGTTTGCAACTGACTTTGATCCTTTACTCATAAATCAAGAACCTCTCTTGAGGTCGAATAATCCCACGCCAGAAGACCAATCATTTCATGCAAGGCGACGACAGGGATACACCTTTCTATCGGATAATGCAAGCAAAGCTCCAATAAGAAAGCGTGCGGATTTATATCACAGGTCCTGCCGCAACCACTTCTGGTGGACAGTCTGGGGCAAACTTTTTGAAATTGTCAATAAAGCGGGTGGCCAACTGCTCATACTTCTGCCGATATTCTTCCGGGTTTGACCAAGCAGAAGCAGGATCGAGCACTTCGGAGGGCACGCCCTCACAGGTTGTAGGAACCTCGAATCCAAAGATAGGATCGCTCACAAACTTGGATTGCAATAGCGAGCCATTCAAAGCAGCCTGTAGCATCGCTCGTGTATAGCCAATGCTGATGCGCTTGCCCACGCCATAGGAACCTCCCACCCAACCCGTATTGAGTAGCCAGGTATTGACCTTATGGCGTTCGATTTTCCGTTTAAGCAACTCGGCATATTTGCTAGGGTGATGGACCATGAAGGGCGCCCCAAAGCATGTTGAAAATGTAATTTCAGGCTCTTCTCCTAGCCCGATCTCTGTACCCCCTACCTTTGCGGTATAGCCAGAGATAAATTGATATAAGGCCTGATCTGGCGAGAGCTTGGCAATCGGTGGCATGACACCAGACGCATCACAGGTCAACAAGACAATATTACGAGGATGACCCGCCATTTTCTCAGGAACTGCGTTGGTAATGAAGTGCAGCGGATACGATGCACGCGTATTCTCAGTTAATTCATCGTCATCAAGGTCGATAATGCGTGTAATCGGATCGTACACGACGTTTTCAAGGATCGTCCCGAAACGCCTGGTCGTCGCATAAATTTGCGGCTCAGCACCGGCAGAGAGTTGGATAACTTTGGCGTAACACCCATCTTCAAAGTTAAAGACCCCTTGCTCACTCCACCCATGCTCATCGTCCCCGACTAACTGGCGATTAGGATCCGCTGAAAGTGTCGTCTTCCCTGTCCCGGAAAGTCCGAAAAAGAGCGCCACATCTCCATCGGCTCCAACATTCGCCGAGCAATGCATCGGCATCACATTCTGCAAGGGCAGCAAGAAATTTAATAATGTGAAAATGGATTTCTTGATTTCACCGCCATAGGCGCTGTCACCAATGACGCAGAGCTTCTGATCAAAATCGATGATGATGAAGGTCTTGCTGCGCGTCCCATCAATCGGCCCAAATGCCTGGAAAAAAGGAAACGCCAATACGGTGAACTCTGGCACATGCTGCCGATAGGCTTCTTGTGAATCAGGCTGCATGAACATGTTGCGTGAAAAAAGGCTGTGCCAGGCCAACTCGGTCACAATGCGCACGGGTATGCGATATTCAGGATCAGCGCCGGCGAAGCAATCCTGCACGAAGAGGTCTCGACCTTGGGCATACCCCTGCAATCGGCTGATCAGCTCGCTAAAGGCTTCCGGGTTATAGGGGCGATTATATTCACCCCACCAGATATGATCTTCTGTCGATGGTTCTCGAACAATATATTTGTCATCCGCAGCCCGGGCAGTGTGATTGCCCGTATCTACCACGACGGGACCAAAACGGCTGATGTGGCCCTCCCCGCGAAATACGATTTCTTCATAGAGTGATTCAGCTGGCAAATTCCAATAAACCTGATTTAAGTTAACCAGACCGTGGTTTTCGAGACCAAAATCGCTCTTCAAGGCTTTTGCATGCTCTTGCGCCGGGGTTTTAATATCTAATATATTTTTCGTCATAACCAATCCCTAATGAACTTGCGATCACCAATATAGATTTCGTTGGGTGAATCCGGAACCAATGCCCACTTCATACGCTCGATTCCCTCAATGACGTCATTCACCGCCCCTGCATAACTTAACCGCAGGTAGCCCTCCATTCCGAACTCAACCCCCGGTACGGTGACGACCATCGCCTTCTCGAGCAAGAAGTTGGCCAATTTAACCGAATCCTTCTGGTAGGCTCGAAAATCCGGTAGGCAGTAGAAGGTGCCTTGCGGTCTGGCAACGTGAACACCATTGAAGGCTCGCATTTCCTGCATCATAACGTCGCGATTATTCTGGATCGTGAGTCTGAGACCCTCAACAGCTGTTTGAACACCTGTCAACGCGCCTTCCGCTGCAGCCTGGGAAATGACCGAAGGATTTGAAGTCGTTTGTGCCTGGATATTGAGCATAACCTCGACCAGCTTGCGTGGCGCAACCACCCAACCGATCCGTATTCCCGTCATTCCATAAAGCTTGGAGACGCCGTTCACGACGATCAATCGTGTAGATTCCTGATCTTTTTTACTATATTGATAAGCCGGGGCGGCCCGCTGTCCATCGAAAACCAGCTTGTGGTAAATATCATCCAGAATGAGATAGATGCCACGTGTTTCACAAAATTCGACGATCGCGGCGATAAATTCATCGGAATAAATCATCCCGGAAGGGTTATTCGGGCTATTAATCACAATCGCCTTAGTGTATGAACTTACAGCTTGTTCAATCTCTTCCATTCGGGGATGAAAAGAGCCATCTTCCGGCCTGACAACGACCGGCACACCATTCACCATCTTAACCATCTCAGGATAGCTCACCCAATAGGGCGCCAGAATAATTACCTCATCCTGAGGATCCAGGATGGTGAAGAGAATATTAAACAGAGACTGCTTTGCACCCGTCGAAACGATGATATTCTCGGGCGCAACAAGTCTTTGATAATGCTCCTCCATATAACGAATAATTGCCTTCTTAAGGGAAGGCGTACCATCGGTCGGTGTATATTTCACCTCCCCTGTGTTTAGGCGTGCGGCCGAGCTCAAGATGGCGTCGATCGGTGCCTTGTTTTTTGGCTCCCCAATGCCCAGGTGAATTACGGGAACTCCAAGCTCACGCAGTACGCGCGCTTTTTCGTTTAATCGAAGCGTCGGGGATTCCTTTATCGTCCGTGCCAGTTGGCTGATCGCCATATTTTCTCCTTCACCCATACCTTGCTCGCAACATTTATCCCTCTAGCAAGCGATCTGGCTAATTATAGTACCCAACAATCACTCTCAGCGTGCTAGAGTCTGCACCCATGGATCTGATTCAGCTTGACGAGAAATTGCCGATTCCATCAACGCTGTGATCTCGAGTGGTTCCCCTTTGCTCGGCGCTCGCTCGAGAGAAAGCGCTCCTTCGTCACAAATTTCGACGCATATGCCGCATCCCATGCAACGATCTTCAGCGACAATCGTCAATCCGTTCTCTGAACTGAGGGCTTCAAAATTACACAAGCTATGACAACTTTCACAGCCGATACAAAGTGAGGCATCAACTTGGGCAAGATACCCTGACGATATGATCATGGGATTGCCTTCACGGACCAGTTGCATCGCACCACAGCAACACGAACAGCAATTACAGATCGCATAGAATCGACCCAACATGGCATCCTTGAAGAATGCATGATGCACATGTCCACGCTCATGTTCCTGCTCTAGGAGCTTTACTGCTTGTTCCCTCGATAGGGGTTTGCTTCGCTCGGGATGGTGCTCTAAGACAAAACCTGCGAATGGTTCCCCGACAATAACACAGACATCCAGAGGCAGACAAGGATTCTCCCGTACCGCACGGCAAGGACACTCAAGGGCGACGATGTGATCAGGATTTTGTAATACGATGTCTCGGGCGATCGTATAAGGAATAACACGTTCAAGATTGCGGATATCGAGATCTTCTTGAACCATCACAAGTGAGCGGGCGGATTCGGAGAGCAACACTTTTCCGTGATAACGTTCAGCCACGCCTCCCTGACTGTTCGCCCTACGGTCGCCATCCGTCCGGCGATTTGGAATCACGCTCCGTAGTCTTTGGTAAATCTTGGACAAGGGATGTTCACCTACCCCAATGCCGATGTATAGGTATGGCCAGCGGGCATAAACATAACCATGAAGAAAATCCTTGATCGAGTAGCCATCAAGTTTTCGGCCTTCACTGATCAGATCTCGCGTAGATCGCTTCATGACTTCTCCTCCCCACACATTTGGTATTGCCTTTCAACTGCCCTAAATATCTTCTGATCTTATAAGCACCTGCAGGTTTAGTTTAGTGACCACCAGCATATACCTTTGACGTATTTTGTCCAGAGATGGTCGGGGTTACGGTAAACAAAACTGCGAGAGAAGTTGTGATAGGATCATACCTATACCGCATAAAGGATCGATTTACGAATGGCGAATCAACCACGCAAGGATCTCATCCTGATACTCGCCAAGGCACTCATCGCTGCGGCATGGTCTGATGGCATCATCAGCCTGGATGAGAGGAATTGCCTGAAGGAACTTCTCTTCAATCTTCGCGAAATTTCTGCTCATGACTGGGCCTCCCTGGAAATATACATGGCTGCCCCCATAGATGATGATGAACGCAAGCATATCCTCGCCGCACTTCGTGGCGCCATCCGCTCCTCTGCCGATAAACGTCTTGCCACCGATGCTTTAAAACGGATGATCGCATCCACTAACTCCGATAATGCCAAGGGCGAGGCCATCGTTACAGAAATCCTCCAGGCCATCCAGGATACCAGTGTAGATCCCGTATCACACTTGGGAAAAGCATTACGAGCACCCCTCAGGCAACGCAGGGATAGCAATCAAATGATCACGTCCCGCGAGGCTGAGCTTGAAGGTTTTATACGCAATCGCATTGCTTTTCATTTTCGCCGACAACTTCAAAATATGCCTGAGCCTGATCTCTCGGAAAAAGATATTCAGGTCTGGACTTCAGCAGGTGGTTTACTCGCCCGCGTGGCGCATGCCGACCGGGAAGTGACGGAACAAGAACATACGGCAATTGCTCAAGCCATGCTGGCGCATTGGGAGCTGCCTGAGCATGTGATCGCCGCCCTGGTCGATATCGCCTTGGATGAAATTACCAAGGGCCTCGACTTTTATCGGCTGACGCGTCAGTTCTACCTACATACCGAGCTGGAAGAGAGGAAGCAATTTGTCACTTCGCTCTTTAAGATCGCACTTGCAGATGGTCGCCTCTCAAATGACGAAACCGAGGAAATCAGGCACATCGCCCGAGGTTTGAAGCTCACCCATCGGCAGATGATTGACGCCAAACTCAAGGCAACGAGTGGGAAGTAACGATCTTATATCCCCGCCATGCGCTAGATGATAGAACCTAGCACCTATGGTGCATTGCAATGATGGTTAAGCGGTCTACAATAACCCTTGAAGGAAGATAGACCGATTGCTATGCGAAATTGCCCACATTGTGGAAAAGAAATCCAGGATGAAGCTGCATTTTGCCGCTTCTGTCGGCGCGATGTCGAACCACCGCTCTGGCTGACTAGCCTTCAAAAATGCCCTTACTGCGCCGAGTGGGTTGAACGCGGGATCGATCGCTGTCCACTGTGTGGGAAAGCCCTAATTACCGAAGAACCCTTTTATAGTAGCGAAGAAGCGGATAGCACAGAACGCCTTCTCAACGAAGTCAGGGAAAATATATTCTCCAAGGACCGCCCTGCGGATGCAGAGGAGGAAGAAGCGCCAGAATTTGAACCCCCTGTCGAAAGCCCATTCCAGCGCATTCAACAAGAGGAAAAACCTTATCGAGAACCCTCAAGCGATCCCTTTGAAAGTCAGGAAGGTCTGGGCGTATTACGGGGGCGCCAGCGCGATGAAATTCCTGTCGAAGCATTTGAAGACGAAAGCACTCAGCAGAAACCCAGGGAAAAATCACCGGTAAGGATAAGGATCCCTATTCGAAGAATCCTTCCTTATTTGATTTTGATCAGCGCGTCTGTCGCCGTCATTGCCGGAGCAGTTTACGCCTTCCAAGCCTTCGATCTGCTCGCTACCTTTGGGCTTGCAGGGATTCCGGGTTCGGCTGCAAGCCCCTCGCCACTGCCTACAGAGACTCCCGCCCAAGATCTGCAACCGACCTCAACCTATGTCGCCGCGACTCTGCCGCCGCTCCCAACCGAAGAAGGCACGCCAGGAGAATGCATACTCTGGAGTGAAATTACAGAGGCGATGGAAGGTCAAGAGGTTTGTGCCTTTGGGATCCTTAAGCGTCGATTCCGGGTCGATAGTGAAATACCCTATATGGCAATTTTCAGCGAAGAGCAAGGCACTTTCGCCATTGTCGACCGCCTCACGTTTTACACTCAGTTTCTGCCGGGAGATTGCATTCAAGCTGTAGGTGAGATTGAGTTGATGCGGGGGTCCAGGCCCTTTATCGATGCTGGAAATGCGCTCAATGCCTGTCCTGAAGAGAGTGAATAGTCTTCCTGCTAGGCGTTAAAGAGTATTGCCACGCCGAGCAGGGCAGTTACAGTTCCTAGAATAGCGTTTCTTCCAATTTGCTCTTTGAATATGATCTTTCCAACTGGTAGAAGAAAGATCGGCGGCAAGCTCATCAGGGTGCTGGCGACTCCCACCTCAGTATTTTGCACTGCGATAAGCGAAAACCAAACCCCTAAGAATGGGCCAGAGATTGCCCCTCCCAGGACATACAGTCGCGCTTTTCCAGCACTAACGAATGTCTTGATGGTTGCACGCGCTTGCCCTAGTGCGATGGTCAACACCCACATAACAAGTACAGCCGCCAACATCCTGATAAGATTTCCAGATAAAGCAGGGAAGCCATCTGCCAGGCCCAGCTTCGAAGTCACCAATCCCAAAGCCTGGCCTGTGGCTCCACCCAACCCAAAAAGGATGCCGCGCAGGTAATCGCGGTTCTCATGAACTGTATGATTCCCGCCATCCCGATCAGACACAACCATGGCGATACCAACGAGGGTCACCGCTATCCCAAATACCTGTAGCCATCCCAGGACCTCACGTAGGAAGATCCATGATGTAATTGTCGCAAGAACGGGAGCGAGACTCATCAGTATCATTGACAGCCTGGGTCCGATCAAAACAAATGCTTGAAATAGAAAGGCATCGCCAAGAACCAGGCCGATCACCCCGGAGATGCTTAACCAGAACCAATTAGAAATCCCAGCCGATTGGGGGATAACCTCACCGTAAATGATCTGGTGGGTGACGGTGAGCAATAGCGCCGCGAGTACCAACCTCACTCGGTTCAACACTACCGAGCCGATCTTGCGTCCAGCCAATGTAAAAAATGCCGAGGTTCCGGTCCACAAAACCGACGTGCCTAACCCAGCCAGTTCGCCCAGGTGTGAGAGCAAAGTTTATCGCCTTTAGTTTTTCATTGGGAAGAGAGAATGTGATTTGAGGCTGTTGGGAATTGCTTCATTCCTCTTCGTCTTGTTGGCTTTCGAGGAAATCTTTGAAAACCTCAAGACGCTGATTCATTTCAGGATCTCGTTCAAGTTCACGCAGGATGCGTCGCCCCCAGCTTTGACGGGAGGAGCTTTTCTTACCCTCTTGATCCCGCAAGTCGTCAAAGATCCCACTTCTTCGTAGGAGAAAGAAAATGATTGCAGCTGTTATAACGATATACGGCAGCATCTTGAAATCACCTCAAAGATCAAATTTTCTATACCTTCAACACTATAACACGATCTCGTCAAGCGACTGTGCAATATGCGAAGGTTGATAAGGAAATCGCGCCACCTGATCACGCTCAGTTACACCGGTGAGTACGAGAATGGTATCCAATCCACTTTCAACACCGGCGATAATGTCAGTATCCATTCGATCGCCAATCATGACGGTTTCCTCAGAGTGAGCACCAAGATAATTTAAGGCTGCGCGCATCATGAACGGGTTGGGCTTTCCGATAAACATCGGGCTGACGTTGGTCGCACGCTCAATCAAAGCTGCAAGTGCGCCGGTCGCCGGTACATTGCCCGACTCAGTTGGGCCCACCGGATCCGGATTGGTGGCGATAAATCTGGATCCGGCTGAAACAAGCTGTACTGCCTTGGTGATCATAACCATGTTATAGCTCAGGGTCTCCCCAAGAACGACGTAATCAGGCTCAATATCAGTGATCACATATCCGACGGAATACAACGCATCTGTCAGCCCACTCTCCCCGATAACAAATGCCTTACCTTTTGGGTGTTGCCCATCGAGGAAGCTTGCCGTAGCCAAGGCTGATGTGAAAATCCGCTTATGGTGAATCACCAAGCCTAAGGTTCTCAATCGATGGGATAAATCGCGCGGTGTATAGATCGAGTTATTGGTCAAGACGAGGAAGGGCATCTGGCGTTGTTCCACACGCTCAACGAATTCGCGTGCACCTGGAATAAGGTGCGTTCCACTCACCAACACGCCGTCCATATCGATGATCACATTTTTGAAGGACAGTTTTTTCATGTCAGCCACCACGTCCTGAATTACATCGCCGAGCTTTATTGTATCGCTTAAGCGGGATAGACTTTTAATCGATCCCTTAATAGCCCGTGCGAAGATCTACGCCCGATGCTGGCGTTTCTTCCCTGGCTAACGCATTTAGTACCTGGGCCAGATGGACTTGCCGCAATCGTTCATTCTCTCGCGAGCCACCTGCCCTGTGAGGACTCATCACGACATTATCGAGATTATGAAAGGGCAATCTCGCTGGAGGGGTCTGCCCTCGGTCTTCCACTCTGGTTGGATACTGGTACCACACATCAATACCCGCCCCGGCGATTGAACCGGTTTTCAAGGCCTCGTAAAGAGCCTCTTCTTCAACAACCCTCCCTCGGCCAACATTAACCAAAAGACAGTGTTCGGCCAGCGCGGCGATTCGTTTGGCGTTCAAGAGATTTTCAGTTTCCGGGGTGAGAGGCAAGGCGACAAAGACAACCTCTGCGGTAGGTAGTAGATTATCTAGTTCATCGATCGGATAAAGTTGAACGCCCTCATCTTCTTGGTCCGCATGGTCATTTCGCCTTATGGCATGAACTTCCATACCAAACAGTCGGCACATTCTGGCGATATTGCTGCCAACCGCACCATATCCCAGGATGAGCACCCGTCGGCCGCTCAGAATCATGTTCTCATTCGGCTTATAACGGATACGCCAATCGTTACTTCTGAGGGCACGGTCCGCTGGTATAAGTTGCTTGGCAACGGCCAAGAGCAACGCAAATGCCATCTCGGCTGTAGCGATTGCATTGTGGTGTAGATTGTAGACTGCTAGCTGTGGGGAATGGTCTAAAACCAGGTCGCGGGTCTCCGCCGGGATCCCAGCAAAAGGGATCACCAGGGAATGAAGCCGACTACTTCGCTCGAGATGATCTTTACGAGGACGCCCAGCGACCAGAACCTCATATTCACCCACACCGTCATCAGGTTCGCCCCAATCGACTATGATCTCTGGATCCAGTAGGGCTGCTAAATCATCCGGTGCGCTTGCGTAGGGTTTATCGAGAATCTGAACTCGCAATTTCATCGATGGTCCACTCTGACCTTACCAACCAAAATTGAATCTATCCTCTGTGCAAGTTCTCGGGTTTCTTTATAAGGTTGCAGTCTTTCGTTTATGCTGTGCGAGGCAACAAGGAACTATATAGCTCCAGGATTTGATCGCTGATAAGGCTCCAATCGTAATGCCGGGCATAATCGGCTGCCTGCCGACCCAAGCGTTCACGCAACAGGTCATCGTCCAGGATCGTCTTCAGTCGGGAGATCAAGGCTGGGATATCTCCCGCGGGTACATGGAATCCAGTTTCGCCGTCCTTGATGAGAAAAGCCAACCCGCCTGTTTCAGAAGCAATAACGGGGGCACCACATGCCATTGCTTCCAAAGCGACTAAACCAAAGGATTCATAATGCGAGGGAACGACGACAACCTCGGCGGCAGAATAATAGTAGGGGAGCGAATCTTGATCACGTTTCCCCAAAAACCGAACAATACCCTCGAGCCCCAAATCCTCTGCCAAGCCTGTGAGCCGGGCCATCTCATCGCTTACTCTTTCGGGATTTTCATCCGCCTCTCCGCCGATGATCGAGAGACAAACACCCTGCTCATCGAAAAAGCCTTCGTGTACAAGCTCTGACATCGCATGGAGCAAAGTATCAATCCCCTTCAGTGACTCGATTCGACCCACAAAGAGAACCATTCGGTTTTCTAAAGGGATTCCAATGAATTCCTTGGCTTCATCAACCGCAATGGCGTAAAACCGTCCTGTGTCTACTCCGGGCGGAATCACGACGACCCGATCTGTGGATACCTGATAGAGCCATTGGATCTGCGCCACCTCCGCTTGCGTTGCGGCTACAACGCGATCCGCCTCACGCAAGAGATGCGTTTCAATCTCTATCCGCTCAGTAGGTTCCCGCGCGAGCTCATCCCGGGCAACTCGATTTTTCATGAGGGCCAGCGTGTGGAACATTTGGATAAGGGGGATTCCCCATTCTTTACGCAGACTTAGACCAGCCTGACCCGATAGCCAGTAATGGGCATGCAGCAGATCATAGCGCAGCTGCTTCCCCTCTGCGAACAATTTGACACCTTGTATAAATTGAGGGACATGAGCAAGGAGATCTGTTTTCGCCAGCGGATGTTCAGGCCCTGCAGGGATGTGCACGATTCGATTCCCGTAACCCAAGTCGTGTAGTACATGGGGTACGTGTTCGTCTTGAGATCGTGTAAAAACATCAACACCAATGCCACGGTAACCGAGTTCGCGCGTCAGATCACGGATATACACATTCATTCCGCCAGTATCCTTACCCCCTAGCGTTGCCAGAGGACAGGTATGATATGACAACATAGCGATTCGCATTTTTTGATTATCCTTCAGGGGCATTTTCTTGCCAAGCTTTCTGGCGCGCTGGTATAATCTCGCGGCGATTGATTCACCAGGCCAGCGTAGCTCAGTCGGCAGAGCAATCGCTTCGTAAGCGATGGGTCGAGGGTTCGAATCCCTCCGCTGGCTCTCTTATCCAGGACATGCCTTCGAGCCCTCTTAAAAATAGCCAGCAATATTACCGTAGCAGTGTTTTTCGAAGCGAACTTGACTTCCATCAAATGCCATGATGAGAAGCCTGCCTCCTCCACGCATCCCAGATAAACGACTCACTGAAGTTGGATTATCCACACCGCAACGTATAATGTGCTCATGAACAGGAAAATCACTCCGATCATCATAGGAATCGCAGGCGGAACAGGATCAGGCAAGACTACGATTGCTAATGTCCTGCTCGAACGGGTAGGCGCTGATCACATCGCCTTCTTGCCGCATGATGCCTATTACAAGGATCTTTCAGATCTACCTGGAGCGCAGCGCGATGTCATTAATTTCGACCATCCCGATTCGCTTGACACGCACTTACTGGTAGAGCACTTGTTGGAGCTGAAACGAGGAAAATCGATTGAAGCACCAATATACGATTTCACCAAGCACGCGCGCACAAAAGCGACCAATCGTGTAACGCCGCAAGCGGTCATCCTGGTCGAGGGAATTTTGGTATTTTCCGAGCCAGCCCTGCGAGATGTTTTCGATGTGAAGATCTTTGTCGACACGCCCCCTGATATACGTTTCATCCGTCGTCTACAGCGCGATATCGTCGAAAGAGGCAGGACGGTTGAATCAGTGATCAACCAGTACGAGACGACCGTTCGTCCTATGCACCTTGAATTCGTCGAGCCCTCCAAACGCCATGCGGATGTCATCATTCCTGAAGGCGGGCTCAATACCGTTGCCATGGATATGGTCGTAGCTAGAATAGAATCCCTGCTCGGAACAACCTGAAGATAATCTAAGAACTTAAGGAGACTTCTATGTCAGCACAGCAGTACAGCTCACCCCCGGAACTTCTGATTGATCCAGCCAACTCATACCAGGCAAAATTCAAGACAGATGTCGGTGAATTCACCGTTGAACTTTTCGCCGCAGAGACCCCGAAAACCGTCAATAATTTCGTTTTCCTGGCAGGCGAGGGTTTCTATGATGGCGTGATCTTTCACCGTGTAATCCATAACTTTATGGCACAGGGTGGTGACCCCACTGGTACAGGTAGGGGTGGACCAGGCTATTCCTTTCAGGATGAATTTCATCCGAATCTGCGCCATGATCAACCCGGTATCTTATCGATGGCCAATGCCGGCCCAAACAGCAACGGCTCGCAATTCTTTATTACCCATGTTGCAACACCCCACCTCGATGGCAAACATTCCGTATTTGGAAAAGTCGTTGAAGGTATGGATATCGTCATGAGTATCCCCGAGCGCGACCCTGCTAACGTCCAAGCACCCGCAGTTAAGATTGAGACCATTGAAATCATTACAGCGTGAAGAAATCTAATTGGTTATCGGGATGGCGGCTTCAGGGCGCAAGGATCCTTGCCCTGGCCGCCGTCATCGCGATCACGATCTTCATTTTCTCGATCAGGGAAAAGGCAGTTGAGCTGCAGGCTTACGGCTACCCGGGAATTTTCCTCTTATCCGTGCTCGCAAACGCCACAGTGATCCTTCCGGCCCCGGGGATCGCCCTTACCTATGCGTTTGGCGCTGTTTTCCACCCCTTTGGCGTAGCCTTGGCTGCCGGAGCAGGGGCTGCGATTGGCGAACTCACTGGGTATCTGGCAGGATTTAGTGGTCAGGGGGTCATCGATGACATCCCAATTTACGCCAAGGTTACAAAATGGACTGAACGCTATGGCGGTTGGGTTGTCTTACTGATGGCCTTTATCCCCAACCCCTTCTTCGATGTTGCCGGTGCTGCCGCCGGCGCGTTAAAGATGCGAATCCACGTGTTTCTGGCTTGGGCACTCGTTGGGAAAATTCTTAAGATGCTAGTGATAGCCTATGCAGGGGCTGTATCGCTTGATTGGCTGCTCAACATTTTCCCCCCGTTTTAATTACAGCCCTATCGCTTCTCTTCAAACACAATCCGTTTCTTCTTGATAGAAAATCGCTCAAGGGCGTCTCTATCGATCTCTATGCCCAGACCCACTTGGTCGGGAACATCAATCGTGCTGTCAGGATTTAGGACGAAGCCAGGGGTGGCGATATCGGTCTCATAATAGCGTTCACTCGCAGAGATATCACCCGGAAGGCTGAAACCAGGAAGCGAAGCTAGAGCGAGGTTGGCCGCTCGACCAATATTGGTCTCAAGCATCCCCCCGCACCAAACCGGGATTCTGCGCGCCAAGCAGTAATCATGAATAGCTTTGGCTTCACTCAAGCCTCCAACCCGCCCAGGTTTGATGTTAATCACCCGGCAAGCCCCAGCATCGAGGGCCAGGCGTGTATGCCGGACACTGAGGATACTTTCATCGAGACAGATCGGCGTCTCCAGTTCCTTCTGTAAAGAAGCGTGGTCGAGAATATCATCTTCAGCGAGGGGTTGCTCGATTAACTCCAGGTCGTAACGATCCAAACCTTTAAGGTGGTCTGCATCCTCAATCCGATAGGCAGAGTTTGCATCGACTTGCAAAGGTATACCCTTATATAGTTGCCTAATTCCGGCAATGATGTCCAAATCCGCACCTGGCATAATTTTGACTTTTATCCGCTGGTATCCTTGCCCAAGATATGTCTCCACCTTTGTGAGCATCGCCGACACGTCTTTTTGTACGCCAATCGAGACACCTACAGGTACACTCTCCCGTTGCCCGCCTAAAAGCGTCTTCAGTGATTGCCCATTCTGTTTACCCAGAAGATCCCATAACCCCATCTCAAGGCCTGCACGGGCGAGAGGATGCCCCCTATAGGCCGTTAGAGCGTTTCTAAGCTCTTCTGGCGCTTGGAGGGGGTATCTGGCCAGCGCAGGAAGGAAGAAATCCTGCAGAATATGCCAGGCAGTCTCGGCAGTTTCATACGAGTAGCCCGGGAATTCACCTGCTACGCACTCACCCCATCCAGCAACACCATCCCCTTCAAGCTTCAGGATCAGGCACTCGCGCTCATGTTCTACCCCAAAGGAAGTTTTAAAGGGTCGCTGCAGACGCATTTGTACGTGGAATAGCTCGACCGCATCTAATTTGAACTCAGCCAAGGGTTCCCTCTCCATGAATCAGAATGTAATACGATCTCGGCAAGCGTTCTTCTTTTAGGAAAATAAAATCTGTTATCAGATATCCATTGGCAAATACAGTCTGGAAAATGTTGCGTGTATGATCCCGCCAGAGTGCTGCCAGTCGATGATCACGGATCTTCAAGCCCTGATAGTCCGAGGGTATCTCAACAATCGCCAGGGTTCCTGCTGGTTCCGTGAGATCGGGATCTGGGTAAGGGAGGCCATCCTCACTCAAATGCACTTGATTAATCCTTACGGCACCCGCTCCGAGAAAGTGAGCCAAGTCTAATGCTTCCCGTGGTCCAGCGATCCGTTGCTCGACGCGTTTCGACGTAATCCACCAATCGACTCGAAAACGATCTGACGCGATACCCCGGTTGAGATTATCCTGCATCTCGCCATATTCATTTTCACGGTAGGTGTCACAAACAGCGCCCAAGCGACGAATATTCAAGTGGGCGTTGAGACTTAAGAGTGGGTCGTACGTCCAGGTGATCAAACGCACCCCTTGATCAATCACGACCTTTCTTTGGGCTAGCTTTAACGCCAAACCAACGCCTTCGTTCCGATATTCTGGGTCAACCGCAAGTTCGTGCGAAGCATGTTTTAATCCCGCAAGAGCGGGTCGATCCGGACTGCGGTCATCCGTTCCTAGAAAACCGACAAGATGTCCAACCAGACGTTCTCCATCAAACGCCCCCAGAACAACCCCACCGTTATGACTGAAGGCGAGGGTTACATGAGCGGGAATCACATCGAGGTCACTCGCTCCCCATACTTTTTTGTGAAGCCCTTCGATTAATTGCATCTCTTCCGGGGTCTCAAGCAGTCGGATATTTATAGCCATTTGCTACCTCGATGATCGCTGAAATTGATTACGGATAAATTCCCAGCCCCAGTTTTTCCCTTCCAGATACCCCAGCTTTGGTTCCATCCGGCTGGGAGCCAGTCCAAAGGTGCTTGTAAGGGTGCCTAAATCAGTGGATCGGTTCACAGCAAAGTAATCAACCCAATGGGTTGAAACCGGGGATTGAGGGAGGATCCTTTCAAGCAACCAGGCACTCGACCGTAAGTAGGGTGCCCTGGTTGGTACGAGAATCCGAACGATGCTTGCCTTACGCATGATGATTTGAAGTATTTCGCGCAAACTGAAGTATTCCGGACCTCCAAGCTCATGCGTCCCAGCAAGAGCGGGTTCATCGATCGCCCAGGCAATACAGGTAGCCAAATCCTCCACCCAGAGTGGTTGGAGCACAATAGAGCCATCTCCAGGCATAAAGAAGAACAGCGGCAACGCAGCCATCATCAATGCCATTGAGGTAGTGTAGCCATCATCTTCACCAAAAGGCATGGTCGTACGGAGGATCGTTGCCGGGATACCTGCTTCGAATATCGCGTCTTCGGCTAGGGCTCTCGCCCTTAACAAGGGATAAGCCGATGATCGATCGGCACCGAGCAAACTGTGATATATGAATCGCTTTACCCCGACTTCCGCCGCAGCCCTGGCAAGGGTTTGCGCTGCCTCGACGTCAAATCGGAGCGGATCATCTACAGTACTGTTCATCGACGTTCCAGCTAAATGGACGACTGTTTCCACACCAACCATCGCCGCCCGGATACCCCGTTCATCGGAAAGTGAAGAAAGGGCGACATCAACCTCTACACCTGCGGGCAGGGTTGGAGAAACTTGAGAAGGTTCAAGCAAAGTACGCAGCGGCGAACCAAATGCTGCCAACTGTCGCAGGACTGCCCGTCCCACAAAGCTCGTACTCCCCGTCACCAGCAACATGCTGCTGCCCTGCCCCCTACGATGTGCTTAACAAGCATCCCTTTAGACCCCTCCTTCATGTGTTCGAATTCTAGCATAGGGATTGCGCATCCAAATCGGACAAGTCGTGTTATAACGTCGAAGGGGAAGATAGCAGCCATGGGAGGCTACGTTGGGAAGAAAGCAAGTTGTTGTTACTGGGTTTGGATGTATAAGCCCCCTGGGCTTGACGGTTGACGAAACATGGAGCGGAATCCTCGCTGGGAAGCCCGGCGCCGCACCGATCACACACTTTGATGCCTCTGAATTTAAGACAACCTTCGCGGCAGAGGTAAAAGGTTTTGATCCTGATGCAGCGTTGGGAAGAAGACTATCTCGTCGCATGGATCGTTTCACCCAATTTGCCGTCGTCGCAACCGAGCAAGCGCTTCAAGATTCTACCCTTAGCATTGACGACTCGAACCGTGATCGCGTGGGTGTCATCATCGGTAGCGGTATTGGAGGCATCAGCACACTCCTTAATGAGAATGCTAATTTTCTTGAGCAAGGCCCTCTGCGTGTCAGTCCTCATATGGTGCCGATGATGCTCCCGGACACCG
Source organism: Anaerolineales bacterium (assembly GCA_041573795.1). Lineage (GTDB taxonomy): Bacteria > Chloroflexota > Anaerolineae > Anaerolineales > E44-bin32 > E44-bin32. The sequence goes on along the minus strand of JBFFQB010000031.1, from coordinate 9,867 downwards.
CCCCAGGGTATATCGCCATTACATTTGGTGCACGTGGTCCTAATATGACAATCGTGACAGCCTGTGCCTCCAGTGCTAACGCGATCGGGGAAGCCACTGCCATGATTCGCCGGGGAACTGCAGATGTAATGATCGCTGGTGGCGCGGAAGCTGCCATCCTGCCGATAGCCCTGGCCGGATTCAATTCGATGGGGGCTGTATCGACGCGCAACGATGATCCCTCAGGGGCTTCACGCCCCTTCGATGCTGATCGTGATGGCTTCGTGATGGCAGAAGGTGCGGCAGTACTTATTCTTGAATCACTTGAGCATGCCACCTCACGTGGGGCCTCAATCCTGGGCGAGGTCCTTGGCTACAATGCCACAAATGACGCCTATCACATCTCGGCGCCAGCCGAAAACGGCGCTGGGGCCGCGATCTGCATGCGCAACGCATTAGCTGATGCTGGTCTCGAACCGGAAGCCGTAGACTATATCAATGCGCATGGGACAAGTACAAAATTGAATGATAAGAGTGAGACGGCAGCGATTAAAGCAGTCTTTAGTGAGTATGCCTATACCTTGCCGGTCTCCTCCACCAAGTCGATGACCGGACATTTGCTGGGCGCTGCCGGCGCGTTAGAATCCATTTTCTGCTTGCTGGCTATTCGAGATAACATTCTCCCTCCAACCATCAATTACCAAACACCGGATCCCGAATGTGATCTCGATTATGTCCCCAATCAATCCAAGTCTGCCAATATTTCTACCGTGATGACAAATTCATTTGGATTTGGAGGGCATAACGCCTCTCTCATCTACAGAGAATTCAATGGCTAGCCTAAGGTAATATTAGATGGCTCAATACGCACATGTGACCGGTTGGGGGATAGCTACCCCCGAACGGGTCCTGACCAACAATGAATTAGCGCAGGTCGTAGACACTTCCGATGAATGGATCGTCTCTCGCACCGGCATTGAACAGCGCCATATCGCCGCAGCGGGTGAAACGACTGCGAGCCTGGCCGCACTTGCAGCCTGTCGGGCGCTCGAGCCTACCAACATCGATGCAAGTGATCTTGATCTCATCATTCTGGCTACCTCCTCCCCAGAGCATATCTTCCCTTCCACAGCCAGCCTTGTGCAGGACGAAATCGGTGCAATTCGAGCGGGTGCGTTTGATCTATCAGCTGCATGCACAGGATTTATCTACGCCCTGAACATGGCTGCCCAGGCCATTCGCACCGAATCGATACAAAACGCGCTGGTCATTGGCTCAGAAACCCTTTCACGCTTTGTTAACTGGGATGATCGCAGCACGTGCATCCTCTTCGGGGATGGTGCTGGAGCTTTCGTCTTACAGGCCTCCGACAAGCCAGGGGGTGTCCTTTCTTGCGTGATGCGCTCCGATGGCTCAGGAGGAGATCTCCTCACCCTGCCAGCGGGAGGCAGCAAGCTTCCTACTTCCCACGAAACCGTCGACCGTAACCAACATACGATCCAAATGAATGGGCGCGAAGTATTTCGGTTTGCCACACGCGTGATGGCCTCAGCGACGCGAGAAGCTGTCGATGACGCAGGACTGGAACTTGATGATATTGAACTCGTCATACCACACCAGGCCAACAAGCGGATTATCGAATCTGCTGCGCGTGGTTTACGCTTGCCAATAGAACGCTTCATGCTGAATGTAAATCGCTATGGGAATACCTCCACCGCCTCCATTCCGCTCGCTTTTTACGAAGCAATGGAGGCTGGACGCATACATGACGGTGATCATCTCGTGCTGGTTGGGTTCGGGGCTGGCCTAACCTGGGGTGCGCTCGCAATGCAGTGGATTGAGCCGATAGAGAAACCCTCGAGACGTATCCAACGTCGCCGCCGCCTGACCCGATGGTACAGCCGGGCAAGATCACTCTTGCGCAGAATACTCAGAAAGATCGAGGGCTTAATCTGGGGAGCCAAGAGCGACAGTCAGAAGAATGGGAAAAAACCATAAACCGGTGGCTGCATGTAAACGGGAGCGAGGCCTCGCTCCCGTTTTTTGTTGCATAGATCTTGTGCCGGTCGCTGTTCATTCAGCTATTGATACCGTATCCAGGAAAGTATCGACCATATCCCGCATATAGGGTTCCGGCACTGCACCGACCTGGTGGTGAATAACTTTCCCCTCAGAGAAGAAAATCATCGTCGGGATTCCCTGCACACCAAATTGACCCGCCCACTGGGGGTTCTCGTCTGTATTCACCTTCGCTACGATGAGTTTGCCTGCATACTCCTGCGCGAATTTCTCTAGAATAGGGGCTACCATTTTGCATGGTCCACACCACGGTGCCCAAAAATCAACGACCACGGGTAAGTCGGATTGAAGAATTGCTTTTTCGAAGGCTTCATCTGTGACATGAATAGGTTCAGTGTGCATCTAACACTCCTTTATCACTTCCCTTAATTATATCGCTTGCGTATGGCGATTGCAGGCAATTGATCATATCGGATTAGATTATTGGGCCTAGCGCGATGATATAATCTCCCCGTTACGGAGGATGAGAATGAGTGCTGAACTTTGTCCAGTATGTTCTGAGCCTCAATTAATTCGTATTCAAGCCGAAGTGCTTACGTGTCAGTCTTGTCACGCCAAGATCATCAACAACCAGATTATCTGTCCCGCCTGCAAGCGTCCTAATGTGATTGGCCGAGAGAACTGCACAGCCTGTGGTGAACCGCTTACAGTCATTGGTGCTGTCATCAGCCGACAGGTTGCAGGATTTGGTTCTCACCGCCTGGAACAGCTGAAAAACCAGGCAAACGAGATCAAAACCAGCGCAGAGCAGCATTCGAATGCCCGCATGTCGATCCTGAAAGATCTCGATCAACGACGCATAGAATCGGACCGTGAAGCTGCTGAACAACAAGACCTGCGGGATCAGTCAGTCTTGAAGTACACAGCCATGGGGGCAGGCATATTCCTGCTGCTTGTCGCCATTATCAGTCTAATCATTCTGCTGTAGTGATGGACCCCAAGCCTGGCTATACGATTCAGCTTCCTGTATATGAGGGACCGCTTGATCTTCTACTCGACCTGATCGAGCGCGCCGAGTTGGATATCACCAAAGTATCTTTAGCCCAGGTAACAGATCAATATTTGCAGTATCTGCGGCTTATTCAAGAACGCGACATCGAAGAGCTGGCTTCCTTTTTAATCATCGCTGCTCGGCTGATTCAGATAAAATCAGAGATCCTACTTCCCCGTCCTCCCATTCGTGAACCAGGCGAAGAGGACCCCGGGGACGCGCTCGCACGCCAGCTGGTGGCTTACAAAAAGTACAAACAGGTTGCGATCATGCTTGCGAAACGCGAGCAGGCCGGGCTACGTTCATACTTACGATTATCCACCCCACCCCCCGAAATTGAACCAAAACTCGACCTCAGCGAAGTTACACTTGCCGATCTTCACCACGCAATGATTGAAGCGCTGGCGAATATTCACGTTGCTCCCTCCATCGAGCAATCGGTCGCAATCCCCAAAGTTCGTCTGCGGGATAAGATTGTCACCATCGTGCAATCGCTGCGGTCCATCGGCCGATTATCCTTCCGAAACATGGTGAACACCGCTCGCTCTCGTCTTGAGATCGTTATCTCCTTCCTGGCTGTGTTAGAACTGGTTAAACAAAATCAGGTTGTCGCCTCGCAAGAAGAACAATTCGGGGATATTGAGATCACGCCAGGAACGGAGTGGCAGGCAGATCAGGAAATGGAATTCGATTTGGAGTTCGAAGAATAGAATGCACTGATCATCAGCGCCAGGGCGGCACCGGCAGTATCAATCGTGACATCCACTAAGCTGGAATTGCGTCCCTCAACAAAGGACTGATGAAATTCATCGCTGAGTGCAAAGAGGATAGCCATAAATAACGCAAGGATCCAGCGGTACGCAATCCTCAGCCTGGGCGGCAACGCGAAATAGTATGCCATTCCAAGCATGGCGTAGCCTGTTGCGTGGCCCATTTTCTTGATCAGCAAGTCATATTCACCAAAGCTTGGTAGCTTGCTCGCAGGCTGGCCTGATAGAATAAATATCGTGGCCATCAGAACTATGGAGGGCAACCAGCGAAGTAGGATCGGTGTTTCTTTTTTCTGCATGCCGGCGATTCTACCACCCGGTGTCAGGGATATCGCCAATGGAAATTTATACCAACGCCGCTTCCCAACTGCAGCAAAACTGTACTAACCAAAAGATAATTGAAACACGAAATTTGTTTATTATCCTCTTCTTAGGGACTGTTTATTGTGAATAGACTTGGAGAAGAATCCTCCCCTTACTTGCTACAACACGCAGAGAACCCTGTGGATTGGTATCCCTGGGGAGCTGAGGCATTCGACCTTGCCAAGCAACTTAATAAACCAGTCTTTCTAAGCATAGGGTACGCAGCCTGTCATTGGTGTCACGTAATGGCACATGAATCCTTCGAGGATCCCCAGACTGCGCAGTTGATGAATGAATATTTTGTCAATATCAAAGTTGATCGCGAAGAACGACCCGATGTTGACAGCATTTATATGGATGCCGTTACCGCAATAACAGGCCAGGGCGGATGGCCGCTCTCAGTTTTCCTCACGCCTGAGGGCAAGCCATTTTATGGAGGCACATATTTTCCTCCCACCCGGCGCTACAACATGCCCTCCTTTCTCGAAGTCCTTCAATATTTACATGAACAATGGGAGCAGAATTACGACCGACTTCAAGCGAGCAGTGATGAACTGACCCGACACCTGCAACGCCCTCGCGCAACCGCTCCCGATCAGCTAGTAATCGAGGATAAGGTCTTTGATCAAGCGGCACAGAAGCTATTCGATCAATATGATTGGCAGGACGGGGGTTGGGGAAGCGCCCCAAAATTTCCAGCAAGTAGTGCGATTGAAACCCTGCTGCTTCGCTATCACCGAGAGAAAGATCAACTTGCCCTGGATATGGCCAGCCACGCACTCGGGCATATGCGCCGGGGAGGAATTCACGATCAGATCGGCGGAGGCTTCCACCGTTACTCTGTCGACGCCCAATGGCTAATCCCCCATTTTGAGAAAATGCTCTACGACAATGCGCTGCTGCTACGCGCTTATCTGCATCATTGGCAGATAACAAAAGAGCAGCAATCCCTCGACGTAGTCGAACAATTGCTCGCATTTCTAACTCGTGAAATGAGACATCCGCAGGGTGGCTATTATTCTTCACTAGACGCCGACTCCGAGGGTGAAGAGGGTACATACTATGTCTGGGAGTTCGATGAAATCATCAAGGCATGCTCTCAGTCGACTAATCCTGATTTGGCCAAGATGGCGTTTGGTATCACCCCGCAAGGCAACTTTGAAGGGAAGAATGTGCTCTCGCAACCGGTCCCGCTGCTATCCTTAGCAAGTGAATTTGGTATGGAGCAGGAGGAAGTCGGGACGCTCCTTGGAGATCTCCGAGTCAAGTTACTCAATCACCGGGAGCAGCGACCGCGACCAGCAACAGATGACAAGATTATTACTGCTTGGAATGGGCTCATGCTACTTGCGCTTGCCGAAGCTGCGCGTGCTCTTCAAAGACCGGATATTCTACGATTAGCGCAGGAGCTTGCAGAATTTCTCCTAAACGAGCTTTACGTAGAGGGAAGGCTACTACGATCCTGGCGTAATGGGACGGCACGCTTCACTGCTTATCTGGAGGACCATGCCGCCCTCGGATTAGGATTGCTGGGACTTTATCAAGCCGATTTCAATACAAGGTGGTTTTCTGCCGCACGTAATCAAGCCGCAGAGATTTTGCAGCACTTTCATGATGATGATGGTGGCTTCTTTGACACCCGCGATGATCACGAAACCTTGATCTCCCGGCCTAAAACACTGCAGGATTCACCCACGCCAAGCGGTAATGCCATGACAGTCCTGCTATTTTTACAACTGGGAGCAATCGATAGGAGTGATCCCTGGACCGAGCCCGCACTAAAATCACTGGCAACAATGCAGGGGAACGCAGGTAGACATCCAACGGCTTTTGCGGCATGGCTCAACGCACTGGATTTTGCCCTGGGTCCACAGCTACAATTAGCCGTTAGTGGGGATCCTGAGAATAAGCTCGGAGCTGCTCTTTTGGGTGTCTCCAATGGACCTTTCCTGCCACGATTAGTCCGGGCGGCCGGAGATCCTGGAGCGGAGAATACCCCTCACCTCTTAGCAACCAGGTCAGCCGATGCCCAAATGCCTACAGCGTACTTATGCCAGGGATTCACTTGCCAACTGCCTACTCAATCTCCGGATACGCTGAAACAACAGATCGATACAGCCCTAACGGGAAAAACCTCGTAAGGATTATGCCTGCCTCTTCTTGACACCCAAGGCAAGGATCTGTAGCGCTCAACGATTCAACCTTGCGGTTTTCATTTCCAGTGCAGTGTCACTCGACATGCTAGCCGTTCCTTAAAAAACAAACGTTGGCGACAATAAAGCGCTTGTCGCCAACGTTCAAAGTACTCTGCCTCCCCACCGGACAGCTTGACGACCTTTATTCTACCGTGACGCTCTTGGCAAGGTTTCGTGGTTGATCCACATCAGCCCCTCTCAAGACAGCTGTGTGGTAGGCCAACAGTTGCAGTGGGAGGATGGTTGTGACTGGGCTTAACATCCAGGGTGTATCCGGGATCCAGAGAATATGATCAGCGAGGGTCGGTATGAGTTCGTCACCGTCCGTTGCTACGGCGATCACAACGCCACCGCGTGCTTTCGCCTGCTCAATTTGACTGATCATTTTTTCATACCAGGGATCTCTTGGCGCAATCGCAATGATGGGCATCTCCTCATCAATTAAAGCGATAGGACCATGCTTCATTTCTCCGGCTGGATAGGCTTCCGCATGGATATACGAAATCTCTTTTAATTTCAGCGCACCCTCATAGGCAATGGGCATGTTGATCCCTCGGCCCAGGTAAAGGCAGTGGGCAACATCCTTGATCTCCCAGGCGATCTTCTCAGTCTGCTCGGCCCGATCAAGACACTGGCCAACCAGATCCGGAATTAGCCTGAGGTCACGTACGAGATCCCTGCGCCGATCATCTTTCAATGTGCCTCTGAGATCACCCAGCAGGATCGCCAGCATGTACAGATCGATTAGGGGGGCGGTGAATGCCTTCGTCGACGCTACCCCAATTTCTGGGCCGGTTTGCATACTGATGTACCCATCTGCAATCCGCATCGCTTGCGACCCAATGGCGTTCACTATGCTCCATAAGGTTGCGCCTCGCTCGCGCGCTTCATTCATCGCAGCCAAGGTATCCGCTGTCTCACCAGATTGACTGATCGCCAGCACAACTGTGGTTTCATCGACGAGAGGATCTTGATAGCGGAATTCTGAAGCAATATCGACCTGAACCGGAATACGCGCAATCCGCTCTATCATATGGCGGCCAACCAATCCGGCGTGGGCCGCAGTTCCGCAGGCGGTAATGATTATTTTTTCTACAGACTTCGCTTTCTTTTGATCAAGATTGAGTTGGGGCAAAATGATACGGGCTTCATCGAAATCCACCCGCCCTGCGATGGTATCGGTGGTTGAACGCACCTGCTCATAAATTTCCTTCAGCATAAAATGCTTGTACTCGCCTTTTTCGGCAGAGACTGGATCCCAGGGAACGTTCTGCACCTCGACATCAACCTCTTCGCCTGTGATCGCTTGCGCCTCAAAACCCTGCGCCGTAACAATCGCCATTTGCCCGGATTCGAGGAAGGCCATCTGGCGTGTATGCTCGAGGATGGCGGGAATATCGGAAGCTATGAACATCTCATCCTCACCCACACCGATCACAACGCCACCAGCATTGCCTACCCGGGCGGCGACGATTTTATCGGGCTCATCCAGCGAGAGCAAGACAATCCCGTGAGCTCCGCGCAAATGCGCGATAGACCGGCGGGCCGCCTCAGCCAGATCATGATCCATGGCCAGATATCGCTCAACCAGGTGGACGATGATTTCTGTATCTGTCTCCGAATTGAAAATTACGCCTTCCGCCCCCAACTCCTCCCGCAGTGTGAGGTAGTTCTCAACGATCCCGTTGTGAACGACGACAACCCGGCCTGAGGATCCGATGTGTGGATGGGCATTCTTGGCGCTAGGTTCACCATGGGTAGCCCAGCGTGTATGCCCAATACCGATTTGCCCGCTCACCGGATCCCGGGCGACAAGAGTCTCCAGGCGTTCGAGCTTACCTGCATCTCTACGGATGACAATCTCATTGCCTTCAACGACAGCCAAGCCCGCTGAGTCATACCCCCGATATTCCAGGCGTTTTAAGCCGCTTAAAATGATCGGTGTCGCATCGCGTCCGCCGACGTAGCCGACGATACCGCACATAGTCAGTCTCCCTTATGCTGAGGTATGGAACCTACCACTTCCATTGAAATTGTCCATACTGTTACCAGTATGGCATTATTCGCCGGAATGTACAGAGAAAAGGATTTGGTGTGTGGTCCACCAAGAGGGCATCCGCTGATCTTCCGATTTTCCCGGTATGACGGGTGGGAGCCGTCACACTGATCCGGTTAGTCCTGCTTTGAAACAGGAAACCCTCGCCTCGTCACCCCGAATTTTGGGGCCGTGCGCTCACCTCTTCTAAATTGCTAATTCCCAAACACCTCCTCGCGCAAAGTAGGCCTGATTATACCTCCAACCACAAATTGCTCAGCAGAGAATGGGAGACCTTACAGATCTAGGGAATAAACTTCCTTGCGGGAATCGCTACTTCGATATATTCTTTGCGCAGAACGGGTGGCTATACGAAATCTATTGTGTGTTGCGTCGCCTGCTTCAAATCGGCATAGACCCCGCGTCTCTCAGCCGGTAACATTGCCGCAAGAACATACATGGCCTCATCCGTCATTAGCCGCAATTGATCACGTTCAACCTTATCCCCGGAAACGTTGTAACGAAATGGACGACCCAGACGGATGGACGCCCCTTGCCGACTCCAACCAATAGGAAAGATCGAGGGAAAACCCTCCGTGCCTTCTATCGCAACGGGGATGACTCTGGCGCCACTCTTTGCCGCGAGATAGGCGACGCCCTCCTTGCCCTCCCCCAGGCTCTTTCCACGGGTTCCCTCAGGGGCTACAAGAATAATCTCCCCCGCTGCCAGTACCTCTAGCGCCATGCGGAGTGCTTTACGATCTAGTTCACCACGACTGACGGGAATAACCCCCCATAGCCTCGGGAAAATTCCCCAGATTGGAACATTGTATGCCTCAATTTTGGCCATGGGTACAACCATGCGCGGCAGGCTTCCCATCACCACAACTGGGTCCACAAAGGCGATATGGTTGATCATGAGGATGCAGGGACCTATTGAGGGTAGATTTTCAAGTCCTTCCGCACGATTGTATTTCATGAGCACGGTGAAGCCTATCTTGCGTATCATCCAATGAAGAACCTGACGCCGTTTTTTATAGGCCTGATGATCGTATTTTCTACCCCACGCACTCACCAAAGATATTTCAGCCATGCATCCATGTCCAAATCGCTAGGCATACAAACCTTGATAATCGATCGGCAATAAAGCCGCTATTGCCCTCATAATAGCATCTGTTCTCAGCATTAATGCTGCCTTCCGGTTTACTGAACGCATCTCCAAGGGCGGGAAAATCAATGGCGATCCAATCTTGATCTTAATCTCAGGTCTGTGCTGCCCTTTTAGTGCCTGTAAAAGCTGGTGGGTTCCCGTCACACCAACAGGCACCAACGGTACGTCAGCTTTTGCTGCCAAATAAGCCGCCCCCGTGTTTCCCTTGATTAAGCCTGGTTTGTGCGTGCGCATTCCCTCCGGAAAGATCAACACCGGAAAACCCGCTGCGAGGCGCTCTAGGA
>JBFFQB010000030.1:0-27485 GCA_041573795.1 Anaerolineales bacterium | reverse complement strand
TTTCAATGCCAGGGCGACGGCTTCGGTTCGGCTGGAGGTGCCCAGCTTTGAAAGGATGCTCCTGACATGATGCTTTACGGTGGATCGGCTAATCGTGAGCCTTTCGGCGATGGTTGGATTGTTTAATCCCTCCACCAAGAGAGCCAGGACTTCCAGTTCTCGTTGTGTGAGATCAGAACCGATCTCTGGTGGTTTGGTGGTTGCATGCATCAGCGCCTGCGCCGCTTCAGGGGCCAGGGTTGGTCGGCCTTTATAAGCTTCCCGAATGGCTCCCGCAAGCTCATTGGCAGACACATTCTTTAACAGGTACCCAATTGCACCTGCCTGAATGGCCCGCTGCACGAGTTCTTCATCTTTGAAGCTTGTCAATGCAATGACCTGGATATCAGGACACTTTTCCCGAATGACGCTTGTCGCTTCAGCCCCATCCATGCCTTCCATCACCAGGTCCATGATGACCACATGGGGACTCAAATGATCACACATCAAGACCGCGTCCTCGCCGCTCGACGCCTCTCCAGCCAGCTCGAAGTCATCATAGGCCAGTAAGAAATCAGCCAAACCTGCACGCACCACCTTGTGGTCGTCGACAAGCATCACTCTGATCTTTTCCATGTCACCAATATTCCTCGACTTACGTATCCCAATCGCGATAGGATGTCTGATCTAAGCTTACTGTCATTTCCTCAAATCACAAATTGCAAATGCGTCTGAGCGGGTATCCTTCAGCTCGACGGTCAAAGGGATCTATACAAGTCTTCCTGTCGGTTCCGAACGGTGTAGGGAATCTATCGATCCCAGGCAAGTAGGATGCGCGTACCCGCATTGGGTTGGCTATCCACCGACAACGTAGCACCGATGCTTTCAGCCCTTTCCCTCATGATCCCCAGACCCAAACGATCGGGCAGCGCCAAGCCGGGTTCGAACCCAACGCCATCATCTTCCACGGTTAGCGCAACCCTGGAGGGGTCACATTCGATGCGAATCGCCACGTGATTCGCTTGCGCATGTTTGGCGATATTGTTCAATGCCTCCTGGGTAACGCGGTACAGCACTACTTTTTCATCGGGAGGAAGATCACAATCTCCCGCAATTTCCACTTTCACGGGGATGCGCGCGCGCCCAGTCGTAGATTCTGCCAATTGACGAATGAGCTCTTCGAGTTCTGCCTCTTCGATCGCTGAAGGCCGCAATTCGATGAGCAGCGTGCGCATCTCAGCCAACGCGCCCTTGGTGAGCTCATTCAACACTTTCAAGCGGTCACGACCAAGCGCTTGATCCTTCTCCCACAGGCTGGGTAACACCTCGGCAACCAGGCTGGCAGAGAATAACGTCTGGGTTACCGCATCGTGTAAATCGCGCGCCAGACGTTGACGTTCTTCATAGATGGCCGTCTTTTGTGCCTGATATTGAAGTTGTGCTTGCTCAATGGCCAGCGCGGCGCGCTGCGCAAGCGCTTGCAACAGGCGCTGCTCCTCGGCGCCGAACCCCCTGGGTTCGAGATAGCCCACATTTAATACACCATAAACCTTGCCCTCACCTTTGATGGGCATATGCATGAGAGAATGGATCCCCTCATGATCTTTGAACCATTCCATCACCTGCGGCGCCTCCGCTACATCATGCACAATCACAGGGTCGCCCGACTCCATCACCCATCCGATTGCACCTACGCCTGGCTTGAAGTGCGCCTTTTCAAGGGTCTCGGTTTTGAAGCCTCTTGCCGCCCGTACAACCAGGCTGTTCAATGGCTCATCCCAATACAGCAGTGCCCCTTTATCGGCGTTCAGGATCTTGACCGTGATGTCAAGCAGCGTCTGGAAGACCCGATCCATGTCCAGATGCTGCATTAATTCCTCATCCGCCTGATAGAGGGCATCGAGTTCGTTTTTGCGTTGTTCAATCTCCTGCGTACGTTCGGTGACGAGCGCTTCAAGTTCACGGCTGCGTCTCTCGATTCGGCGAACGTTTAAGCGGTAGCCAGTATAGGCAAGCGTCATGATGCCGACAGCTGCGATAAGCTGAACCCAGATCGTCTGCCAAAGGGGCGGGATCACTGTAATATAGACGGCTGCACCCTCTTCATTCCAGACCCCGTCACTGTTCGATCCTTTTACCCTGAAGACATACTCGCCGCCTTCGAGATTGGTGTAACTCACATAGCGGCGAGTTCCTGCATCAACCCAATCTTCAAAGCCTTCGAGCCTGTAGGCGTACTGGTTGTTCTCCGGAGCGTTGAAGTCCAACGCGGTAAAGTCGAAAGCGATGAAGTTGTCTTTATAGGAGAGCTCGATGCTCTCGTTCGCTTGAAGATCATAGCGAACAGGTTGATTGTATTTATAAAATGTCGTGATCACGATGGGTGGGACGTGAGGGTTCTGCTGAATATTGGTTGGATAGAAAGCGTTGACCCCCTGGATCCCTCCAAAGAATAATTCTCCGGTGCTGTAACTTCTGTGGTGTGCTCCAACATTGAATTCATTATCCTGAAGCCCATCTCGCATGCTGTAGTTTTCAAATTCCATGGTTTGCGGGTTTAACCGCGATAAACCTCGATTGGTGCTCATCCAGAGGTCCCCACCGAGATCAATCTCAATGCCATAGATGGTGTCATCGGGCAATCCATCATTTGTTGTATAACGCTCGAACGTATCCGATTCTCGATCGAAGCGGTTGATACCGCTGCCCCAGGTGCCGACCCACAATTTCCCATCTGAATCCTCGTTGAAGGCGAAGATCGAATCTGAACTCACACTGGACGGATCGTCCGGGTCATGGCGATAGTGTACGAAATGATCGCTTCCCGGCTCGAGGACGTTTACACCGCCGAGGGTCCCGATCCACAGCGTGCCAAAGCGATCCTCGTAGAGCGACCAGATACGGTCGTCACTGATGCTGGCCGGGTCGGATGGGTCGTTCCGATAACGCGTGAAGGTGTCTTTGGCTGGATCGAAATAATTCAAGCCATCGTAGCGAGTCCCCACCCATATGCCACCCCTGTGGCTGGGGATCAGAACGTTCACCCTGTTGCCACTGAGCGAGTTTGGATCATCGGCATCATGCGTGAAGTGGATGAACCTCCTGGTGATCGGATCGTATCGCTCAAGCCCCCCGGCGGTGCCAATCCAGATCGCACCAGCCTCGTCTTGCATGAGTGCCCGCACATCGTCGCTGAGCAGGCTCGCTGGGTCATCTTCATCATGGCGAAAGACGGTGATCTCGTCCGCTTCCCGGTCAAGAACGTTGAGACCACCGTTAAGTGTCCCTATCCAGAGCTTCCTATCCCTATCCTCGAGGATCGCCCAGATCATATTGTCGCTGAGGCTGTTCGCCAGGGTCGGATTATGCTGGTAAAGCCTGAAGCGATCCGTCGAACGGTTGTACTTATTTAATCCACCGCCATAGGTTCCAAACCACATCACCCCCGATGCATCCTCGAAGATCGACCAGACTGCACTGCTGCCAAGACTCGTCGGATCGTAGGGGTCATTCTTGTAGTGAACAAAGCGCAGGTTTCTGATGGAGGACCTGAGACGATCCGCAGAGAGATGATTCAGGCCATTTTGGGTACCAATCCATAGGTCTCCGAGGTGGTCTCGGTAAACGCTGCGCACCCGATCGTTGCTCAGGCTGTAGGGATCATCTGGATCGTGCCGGAAGCGATGGAAGGTGCCATTATCGGGGTCGAAGCGCGCCAACCCACTTTCTTCGGTCCCAAGCCAAAGCTTTCCTTCCTGATCTTCAGCGATGGAAGAGATGTCATTTAGATTTGATTCTGTTGCACTGCTTGATTCCCTGTAATGCACAAAGTCGCCCGAAGCACGATCGAAAAGATCCAGGCCATCATGTGTGCCGATCCACAGGTTTCCGGCTGAGTCTTCAAAAATCACACGCACCGCATTCTCAATCAAGGAGGCAGGTTCATCGATGTCGTGTGCATAGTCAATGAAAGTTCCTGCTGCGCGGTCCAGCCCATTTAGCCCGCCATCCTCTGTCCCGATCCAAAGTGTTCCGCTTTGGTCTTCGTACAGGCTGATAACCCAAGCTCCCGCTAGCGCCGAGGCGCTGTCAATTTCTTCCGGATAATGCTGGAAGGTCCCCGAGGATCGATCAAAACGATCGAGGCCGCTGCGTGTCCCGATCCACAGGTCTCCCGTTTTGTCTATGTAGAGCGCTGAGACAAAGTTGTCCCTGAGCGAACCAGGGTCGTCAGGATCGTGCTTGAACACGGTGAATTGATAGCCGTCGTACTTGTTCAGGCCGTCTTCGGTCCCAACCCAGAGAAAGCCCTGGGTATCCTGGGCAATCGCCAGGATGGCGTTCTGAGAAAGACCATCTTCGGCGGTCATGCGCTCGAAACGGATGGTTTGTGCTTGGGCTGCCACCCGGATCGGAATGAGGCTGATCACCAGCAAGCCGACTACCATTTTTGTGAGCTTAAGCGTTGAATTCTTGCTTCGCTTCACGATAATCCTTATCCCTTTTCATGCGTTTTTTATAGCCGCTAACGTCAAAGCTTCTTCATTCTAAAGGATCTACCCATTACCTCCATCCGCCGGTAGGTCCATAACCACCTGGTCAGATGGGCTATGCGTGGATGCCTCCCCTGGGTTGATTAGATTTTACTCAGTTGTGGGATGTGTGCGAGGAGCTTCCCCACTAATCTATCAGCACGACATCATTCAGTCCGGGAGAAGATCATGAATATTTATCCAAACGGATCTGTGCTACTGCAAATCGGCATTTCAGCCCTCGTGATTGTTGTCCTCTATGGATTGCATCGTTTGATGGAGGGCTTTGAAAAGGAAGATCGCCAGCGGTTGATGCGCCAGCGCTATGCTCGGCGTTGGACCGACGAGCAATGGATGGCCACGCTGAAGATCTTAAGCGATGGGCGCTTTGCTTCACCGTTCACGGTTGGCAGCGATTGGAACAATTCGCTGCCAGGATCGGATCTGATGCAAATGTCAACATTGGTTGATCAAGCGCAAGATGTCTACAGTCGAATGCTGGACAGGTCAGAGTATTCGATTGTCGGAGAGCCAGCATTCCAGCGGATTCCAGTGGGTATAGCGCTGGGAGAGGATAAGTTGCGATGAATACCTTAAAAGCAGTCGGGATGAAATTAGATAAAAGTCGGATCTTATTCACAATTCAACGTAAGGCAGGGATGGCTCTGGGCCTGGCGAGTCTTCTGCTCAGTGTCCTGGCGTGCAATCTAGGCAATATGCCAACGGTCACTCTCGAAGAAGCTGAGCCCTCGGAGACACCCTCTCCTAGCGCCTCCATCAGCGGGGTTGTATGGCACGATCTCTGCGTCAATGACGACTCCGAGGAAGCGTCTCGAATAGGTTGTGTGAAGGATGAGCATCAGGGTCTCTTCATCGGGAATGGAATATTCGAATCGAATGAGCAAGGGATTTCTGGCCTCGTTGTTGAGCTGGGTAACGGTCCATGCCCCTCCACCTCATTCACCCGTGTGACAACGGATACACAGGGACGATTTCTTCTTGGAAATCTGATGCCAGGAGAGTATTGCGTTTTTCCGAATTTTGAAGGAAGTCCTCTCCCAAGCTTAGTCGAGCCGGGAATCTGGACCTATCCAACCAGCGCCGATGGATCGACTCGTGGGGAGCAAACGATCGTACTTCTACCAGGTGAATTGCGCAGCGACGTGAACTTCGGATGGGATTACCTAAACAAGCCTAGCGTCCCCAAACCTGATCCCACGCAAGAACCGACCTCAACACCGCGTTGCGTTGATTCGGCCTCCCTGGTCAAAGATGTCACCATCCCAGATGGCAGCCGGATGGAGCCGGGGGAATCGTTCACGAAGACCTGGCGTATGCGCAACACCGGCACATGCACCTGGACCGATACGTATGATCTGGTCTTTCTGTCAGGTCATCATCTGGATGCCTCTACAGTAGTGCCCCTGCAAGGGAACGTAGCCCCTGGACAGGTTGTCGATCTCAGTGCTCGCATGAAAGCACCCAAGGCTACAGGTACCTATTGGGGATATTGGATCCTGCGCAATGAAGTGGGTGCAATCTTTGGTTTGGGAGAAAAAGCCAATGGACCTGTGTGGGTGAAGATCCTTGTAGAACCCGACATCACCGATTGGCGCGGGGAGTACTATGACAACCGCAAGCTCGATGGCGATCCGGTGCTTGTGCGCAATGACGACGAGATCGATTTCAACTGGAAGAAAAACGCGCCGAGCTCATCCCTGTCATCGGATGATTTCTCCGTGCGTTGGACGCGCGAGTTGAAATTCGAAGATGATATCTACCGCTTCTCGTTTTTGGTGGATGATGGGCTCCGCTTTTGGGTCGATGACCGCCTGGTCCTTGATGAGTGGGAGACGGGCGCAGTTCGGGATGTCTCCGTTACCCTTCTCATGGAAAAAGGAACACATGATCTCCGGGTTGAATTCTTCGAGCGCGGTGGGCATGCACAGATCTCCATGTATATCGATAAAACAACGGTGTCGACGGGTTCCTATTGGAACGGGACCTATTGGTTCAACAGAACCATGGACAGCGAGTGGGCCTTGATCAAGTCGGTCGATACGCTCGATTTTGATTGGGGCTCAGGTTCACCTGCCCAGGGTCTTCCTAAGGACAATATTTCCATCCGTTGGGAGCGGACCGTGAAGTTTGACCCAGGAATCTATCGTTTCTACGCACGTGCCGATGATGGCATCCGCTTGGAAGTTGATGGCGACCGCATCATCGATGAGTGGCACACGAGCAACGCAAGCGAGACCTACACGGCGGAAGTATCGCTTTCAGGTTTGCACGAGCTGCAGGTTGCGTACTTTGAGCAGGAGGGCAAGGCAAAGATCGCGCTCTGGTGGGAGTATCTTGGTCCCCAGAATCGGCATCCGCTAGCTAACGCTGATGATTACGAAACTGTTGCTGATGAGGAATTCATCGTGTCTGCGCCAGGTGTGCTGGAGAATGATGAGGACCCAGATGGGGATACTCTGATCGCCAAGCTGGTCACCAGCCCCATTAATGGAATGATCGTGCTGAATCAGGACGGATCCTTTGAATATCAACCTGCCCCTGGGTTTGTCGGAGAGGATACGTTCATCTACAAAGTCTCGGACGGGGAATTGGACTCGAATGAAGCCCTTGTGATGCTCACGGTCCTTCCCTCCAACACGCCACCGACAGCGTATGATGACACCTACGAAGGATCAGTAGGGGAGCCTATCGATATCCCGCTCCCCGGGGTTCTAGAGAATGATGTCGATAAGGATGGCCAGGGCCTCAAAGCTTACCTTGAGGCAGAGCCGGATCATGGCAGCCTGATCCTGCGTGTGGATGGTTCGTTTCTCTACTCACCGGATCCAGCATTCACGGGTTCGGATCAGTTCACGTATCGGGTGAGCGATGGTCAGGCGTTGTCCAACATTGCTAGCGTGACGATCAACCTGACCCCACTGAATGCTGCACCTGTGGCCGGGGATGATGCCTTTGAAGTCGAAGAGGGCAGTGTCCTGCTGGTGGCAGCTCCTGGCATCCTTGCAAATGATGTTGATCCAGAGGGGCAGCCACTCCAAATTATTCTCGAGAGCAACCCCGGGTTTGGGGATCTTACCCTGGCTAAGGATGGGGCCTTTGAATACATCCCACATGATGGTTTCAATGGTGAAGATGCTTTCTCGTATCGGGTAAGGGATGGAGAGAAGCTATCCGAGATCGCGTATGTCCGGATTCAGGTAACAACGGTGAGTGATCTTGCAGAGGGAATGGATGGCGGCGTGACCGGTATCCAAGATTAAGCTCTTGAGATTGTGGCCTTGCGAGATGATGTTGGTCTGGGAGATGCCCCCGTATGATCCACATCGGAATGTGAATGACCTTCCATCTGGAAGGTCATTGCGTTAGGTGGGCATGAGAAAGCAACTGGTAGGGGTATATGGAGGTAAACCAAGGGATGCTTCTTGTGCGGTATTGTTTACCTCTCCGCAGGTAGGCGCCCATATTAATCTACGGGTCCACGGGTGATAGCCGTCATTTCCTCCATGACATCAAATTGTCGTATTGTCACATCGCTGATGTCCCCAGTTTCGTTTACCCCATCTCCAAACTTTCCTGCCTTCCGCTGTGTCATGATTGGACCATTGAGATAGGCATTTAATGAAGCCTCGTCTTCAAATAAGTAAACGCCACCCGCTTCGTCTTTTTCATCGTTGTAAAGGTAAATCTTCCAGCGCAATCCTGGGATTTTCGAAATTTGTTTTGCTCCTTCGCTTGCCCTGGCTTCAAGTTTGTCCATATTGTCGATGATTTCTTGAGAGAATTGATAACTTACGAGTAAGACTTTCATTATGATCCCTCCAAATTCTTTCCCTATGAGATGGATGGAAATCTGTTACTTACAGCGGGTATGCGACAATTAAATCCCAGCACTGGAACGTACAGGATTGAAAAAATTGGTGAGGGGAGGCTTCTCAGACTTAATACGATCGAGGGCAGCCTTCCAGCGATAAAGGATCACCCCTTAACCTTATAGCAGGCATTACAGTTCTATCCGAAGCGAAGCAAGGTGGACACTATAACCCGCTCTCGATGATCACGTCATCAGATCTGACTTCATAATTTCAATCAGGTTGAGATGATTAAGTTCTCCCGGCCGTCTACTTTGGTGCTTGGTAGTCCGGCTAGCGTGTCTTCGGGCTGAAATCCATTTGCTGAAGGATTGATCAAGGCAAAGTCGAGCGATTACTGTTCTTGAGCTTGCACGGCCAGGTTTTTTCGCAAGCGAATGCGGCGAAAGATGAACCACACCAGCGCCAATATGCCGATCAAAATTAGAGTGATCACCACCACTGATATTTTGGCGATCAAGGGAAAGCTCATCAACCCAACATCGAAATTCATTGGTTGGTAAGTAAAGTGCGAGTCGTCCACCCTGCCAGTGTCGAAAAAGCTCGTGAGTAGATGTCTGGTAGCCTCTGGCTGTAAAACCCATATATCATCTGTGTGACCAAATTCGGAGAGAATGACTTGTTCAGCATTTCCTAGCACGGGTAGGAGCTCGTTGGTGGCTAGCACCATTGGCGTCGAGAAGTCCACACTCCCACTAACCATCAATGTGGAGACATCTGAGGGCTGAACCTGGCGAAATTCATCAGGGATGGGGGCAGTTGGCCATCCTCCGAGCTGCAGCGAGCACCAGTAAAACTGGGAAACAGGTGCACCCATGATTGAATCGGGGGGGTTCATATCCAGGCAATAATCACGGTTTGGATCGAAATCTGCGCTGGCCGCTATGCTGGCGGCGAAGCCCCAGGTGTTCGCAGATGGAAAGATGAACTCGCCAACCACGGAGAACATAGCCAATCCACTTGGATCGCCGGCTTCGGCCGCGAGGAAGGCATCGTAAGTTTGTGCCACACTCGAACGGTAAAACAGGTTCATAAAGGCGACAGCCCTTACAAGGCCGGGATCGATGGGTAAAAACAACCAGCGGTCGGGGGTGCTGTGCGCCACGCCGCTCATGGTTTTCGCAAGATCGCTCGTGCGTGCACTGCAATCCAAGTCCTTGTTGCATAGGTCCGCGTCATACCTTATCAAGGCGTCAATATAGTCAGGCTCCCAAACCATGTTGCCGGGCGGATTGACGCTTATCATGGCAACGCGGTGCAGGCTTTCGGGATACATCCACATGTAAATCTGCTCTAATCGCGTACCGTAGCTCCCTCCAAGCAGGTTGATGCGTTCGTATCCGAGTGCAAGCCTTGCTGATTCATTATCTTCGATGGTTTCGATCATCGTATAACCGTCCAGGTCGATGCCCTCAGACTCAATTCGATTGCTGCAGCGCACCCACGCGTTTCCGATACTGGAAAGTGCGTCATGGCTCAAAAAATCGGGATTGGCTTTCTTAATCGCCTGGTTCACTTCAGGACATTCCAGCACAACTGAGCCGTCCACGCCACGATAGCCGACCTGGACGATATCGTGGTTTTCAACCAGGCCTTCAAGCTGCTGGAAATGCAGATTGGGACCGCCTGGTCCGCCTGCGAAGTAGAAGATCGGTTCAGCAGGGTTTTCCCCTGTAGCTGGCACCCGAATGACAGGGATAGCGATCAGGTTTGATCCAGGGTCGACGCGGTTCTCCTGCGCAACCAGCAGGCTGCATTCGGCGGCGTACTCCACATCGTTTGCCACGTAAGTGCAATCCTCTGTTCCTGCCAAATCTCCAGCCTGTGCGCCTTCAGGCACAGAGATGGGGGTGTCTTTGCCACCACATGAAGCCAGGAAGACGAAGGACAGCATTATGACGAGCATGGTCACGGATACACGCAAGGGTTGAGAAGATTTGAATTTCATAAGCTTTACCCCGATCCAGCTAATTACTTCTAAGTTCCCGAATCTATTCATAGAGCATCCCAGCATTAATTTTCTCGAGACTGAGGTTTATTCTTGATCGAACCGCCTTCCGTCCATTGGACAGAGATTAATGGGAAGCCCATCGTATAAAGACGGCGCAGCAAGCCGTGTAGTGCAGCCTGGTCTAGCACACCAGTTATGATGCTGATTGGTGGATCACCTTCGTAAGAAACCTCTAATCCGGTAGCCCAGGTTGCCTCATTCGGATTGAGCACTCCCGGCACTTTGATCTGGTATACAACCGGGCGATCCAGGGTAAGGCGATTTCCTCTATCGTTGATCATCCATTCCCTTTCTAGGTGGTTGCTCGTCAGCAGCGCCAGGGCCGATCTTTCCCCATGGCAAGTCCTCAGTCAACGCGCTTTCTGTACTCAAACATGCTTGCGCGCAAATGAAGGACTTACCCAAACCGCCGCACGAGGAGCCACATCAGTTTGATCAAGCTGACTTCGATTGCCGGGACTTGTACTCGCCTACCAGGACAAATACCCAGCCCAGCACAAGAAACACCATGATCTCGCTCGGGATCGGCATTGGATCGTTCTCAAACGCTTTTAGATGCAGTTTCGAAGTCTCTCCACAAAGGAACCAGGAGGCGTTAATCCAAAACAGATACCCAATTAACCTGTAGCTCCCTGCGATTCTTTCCTGAATATCCAGCGCCGCATATTTTTTCAACCAGATCCACACAATGACGAAAAACGAAATTAATATGATCACTCCGCCAATGCCATAAAGGAGCGGTGAGTACACGCGGCTCCATAGGATATTCATCGCGAGCACGGCACCCAGCACCCCTATACCCGTAAGCCATGGGAAAACCGGCCTGGTTCTGGCATACACAAACGCGGCAATGACTGCTAGAACCGCCCCAAGTGGCACAGCAAATGCCCAGAACATAAATAGAGGTCCATCCAGATTCCACATGGTGGTAGAAATCTCTTCCCTCGTGAGGTTTCTCAGGACGCTCATCAGACTCCCGGTGCCGATGATGGCGATCGAGGTTGCGATCAGAAATCCGACCCAGAATAGCGTTATGGCAATTGTTTGTTTCTTCATGAGCTGCTCTCCCTTCTGTTGTCCTGGCTGTAAATAAATTTTCCATTCCATATGTTCGAAAGACCTTGATCACATCATAAGGAGAGAGTGGTATTAGTGTCATACCCCAAACGTATTAGCCTTAGGGTTAATTCCAGCCTGGAGCAAGAAAAGAAGGGCTCAGCTCAAATCCTTGCTCTAACATTTGAGCGAGCCCTTTATTTCAGCCAATCCAGTGCTGTTAGTTTGTGACTGTCGCAACCAAGGGGGCTTTTTCTATCCAATCCTCTGAAGCAATCTGATCCAGCATGAAGTCTACGAGATCTTCTACATTGACCTGTGTCCGGGCAAGATTCTTCTCATCGGCAGTTATATGCCCATCCGGTTTTTCTTCCGAAATTTTGGGGGGCCTTATGAGTGTCCAATCGAGATCCGAGTTTCTTAACACTTCCCATTCCAGCTGCTTGCCGACCAATATAGGTTTGCTGACCATATTGAGATATAGCCTGAGCAGCCTTCTTCCCAGAGTCCAGTTTTCATCAACGCCACCGCCGTGCACTGCACCACCGATGTGAATGAAGCGCTTAATCCCGTTTTTCTCGAGCAGACCAACCAACCCCTTCATGAGACCGGCGGTTTCTGCCGGGTTGTTGCCGTTCATCACTGGCGGCAGCGTAGATAGGACTGCGTTAGTCCCGACAATCGTTCTTTCCAGGTCTCCTGGCTGGGAGGCATCTCCCTGGATCACCTCGACCCTCTTTTTCAAGTCGCCCAATTTCTCTGGATCTCTGACCAAAGTTTTTACCTCAAAGCCTTTGGCCAAAGCTTTCTTGAGTAAACGTTGTCCGACAAATCCAGTTGAACCTAATAATGCTATCTTCATGATCTTTTCCTTTCTCTGCTATCCTTTCCACCTCCAAGATAGCAAGCACGTAGTGGTAGTGTCATGCCCCAAAGTGATTAATTGGTGGGGTTAATCGCCTGAGAGTAGGTAAAAAGGATGTGGTATGGGAAGATCAGCAGAGAATGACGCTGCTGTTCTTGGGGAGAGTGATTGTTCAGGAAGGGGAAAGGATACCTAGTGCCCTTGCACAATCAACAGCCTATGTGCGGTTGCTAACATCAAGTTTTCCAAAGATGTTGCGGGAGTGTGCTTTAACTGTGTTGACGGAAAGATAGTTCCGATCAGCGATCTCGTTTTTGGTCAATCCTTCCGCTGTTCTCTGAAGCACCTCAATTTCGCGCTCACTCAGGGATTCGATCGATCCCGATTGGTCGAGTGATGGTTCCATTCCCTTACGCCATGGCTGACCGGTGAAACCTGCCAGCAATCGACGAGCACATTGGGCTGCACCATGCCGCAAGCCTGGGGAAGGCTTACTTGTCCTGCCAAATAACCTCGAACACACGAACAGGCAGATCGAAACCTTGAGGGGTAAACTCGCCACCATCTGCAAAGTCGATCTTTTTACCCAAACACAGATCGCGAACAACTTGCGCAACCAGGATTTGATCTGGCTGAGCTGTAGCGCATATGCGTGCCGCTAAGTTTACGGTCAGTCCGAACAGCTGCTGGTCATCTTTAACGGGCTCCCCTGCACTCAGGCCAATTCGCACATGCATGCTGGCTTCAGGATGATCCTGGTTGTGACTGGCGAAACCTCTTTGAATATTCACTGCGCAGCGGACGGCGTCGGTGACCGAGGTGAAGGAGTTCATGAATCCGTCGCCGGTATGTTTGATTTCATGCCCCTCATGATCGCGCAACGCCTGGCGAGTGAGATCGTTATGCTTCCGTAGCATCTCGAGCGCGCGCTCATCCCCGTACTGGCTGGCCCACTGGGTGGATCCCTGCAAATCAGTGAACATGATGGTCCTGAAGGGTGAATCGGGTGGGGGTTCATCTAACGAGATCGAATCAGGATCTGCGACTCTTCCTAGAAATGCTGCCACAACGGACTCGTCGACTTCAATGATTTCGTTGGGCTCATCTCCATGAGCGATGCTATGCACCTTGCGGACCGAATCGATTTCGGAGGCCTCCGCTAAACAAAAAACAGTATTTCGTTCCTTGTCGAACCAATAGGTCTTGAATTCCACACCATGCTCATGCGCATGCTCCAGATCCTTGCGATGAGCCTCTGCAACCGCTTCAGGTGTGAAATCAACGTTGTAGTGACGGTCCATGTAGATTGGCATGAGAACGATCCTTCAATTGTAGATTTATTAATGTTAGCGCTTATCCTGGTAATAATTGTAATCGGTTTCTCGTGTTACTACCCATTTCAAAAACCATCTATTTCAAGGCTGAAACCTCCTGTTTGGCCTCACTCTAGGGGTTACTTCTTTGTAAATAGCTCAAACACCCAATAGGTCGCAAGGATGTGGGGATCAGAGCCGGGAGTAAATCCATGCTTATAATGAACGCATTGAATTTGTCAACGGTAGATAGGAAGAATTTGGGGATTGGACGATCGAACCCTTGCGATTCTGAGGATGGCTATGTGGGATTTGAAGCATATTCGTTTTCGATCACTCATCTTTCTCTGCGGCATCCTTCTTTTCCTGACAGGATGCAGCTCGTTAAGTGTTAACCAAGCGCCAGAAGCTGCAGATGTCTCCAGGGCAGCCTGGCCCACGGATGGCTGGCAGACAGATACGCCGGAGGCGCAGGGGATGGACTCGCGCATCCTGGCAGAGATGCTCGCTGCGATCGACCGTCAGGAGCACGGTATCGACAGCGTGACCGTCATACGCGATGGATATTTGGTTATGGATGCGAGCATCTACCCTTACACAGAAGGCATGAAACACGAAATTCGATCCTGCACCAAGAGCATCATCTCGCTGCTCATCGGCCTTGCCATCGAAAAGGGAGCGATCGAAGACGTTGAAACACCGGTACTGGAATTCTTCCCTGATCGAATGGTAGCCAACCTGGATGCGAACAAGGAGAAGATGACACTTGAGGATCTGCTGACGATGAGCTCGGGTTTCAGGTGCAGAGACTCTTACCTCTACAACTGGGATGGTCTCTATCAGATGCGGGATAGCCAGGATTGGGTCCAGTTCATGCTGGATCTACCGATGGAGGCAGCACCGGGGGATAGGTTCGAGTACTGCAACGGGGGCTCCTTCCTCCTCTCCGCCATCCTGACCGAAACGACAGGTATGACTGGCCTGGAATTTGCTGAAGAGCATCTATTCGGGCCGCTCGGGATCACCGATGTCGCCTGGCCGATGAATCCCCAGGGGATCACGATCGGGTGGGGGGATCTGAGAATGCTGCCCCACGATATGGCCAAGATCGGCTACCTGATGCTGCGCAATGGCCAATGGGAGGGCGAGCAAATCATCCCCGCCAGGTGGGTGGCGGAGTCTACCAGGAAGCACCTCCCTGCCACCTTGCAGGACGGCTATGGCTACCAGTGGTGGGTGGATGACTCCGGGTTCTACATGGCCCTGGGGTATGGCGGGCAGTTTATCTTTGTCGTCCCTGAGGAGAATTTGGTTGTGGTATTCACCAGTGAACTGCCGGAAAACGATTTCTATGTCCCTCAAATGCTGCTGGAGGGCTATATCCTTCCGGCGGTGGTATCGGCAGAGCCTTTGCCTCGTGATCCAGCCGCAGAGGCCATGCTCCAGCAGCGTATCGAGGATCTTTCCAACTTCTAGGCCTGCTTCACGTCTTGATCAGAACCGCAAGGTTGATGCGATTATGGCCGGGCCAATCGCCAGATATCTTCGTCAGGATGACTCTTGCTTTTCCTGCTAAAAACGACTCAACGAACCGGCGTCTGATTACCCCTGTTATAGAAATCTGATCCCAATAAGTTCCTATTTTTTCCATCGATTCTCAAAACCACCTGGCGTAACGTTACGATTTCGGTAGGGTTAGTAGACAGTAATACCTGGTCTCCAGGTCCTGTGGTGGTGAAACCTGGCGCTGGCTCCATGTCTTACCGTTCAACTATTCCGAATCCGGGCATCGTAAATCGCCATCCATACCAACAGCGGTGAGAAAAGGAAAGATGGTTAAGTTACGGAGGACTGCATGTCGAATAAAAGCCTATATCGAACAGCCGTTGTATTTTCAATTATTGCGGCCATGGGTTGGCTGCTCTTTATTCTGGGTAGTCTTAGTGGTCAACCGGGTGGAGATGCGGGAGTTGTGGCGAATGACCTCGCACGCGCGGGTTCGACTTCTATCCTGCTTTATACCTGGGGGGGTGTTGTGGGATCCCTTGCGGTGATCCCGGTTCTCCTGGCTTTTTACCAGGGTTTCAAACGGGAAACAGATTCGGTTCTGCTGGTTCCGCTTGTCTTTAGTTTGGTTGGCGTGGCTTTCCTGACCATGGGTTTTATGGTCGATACCGGATCGATGATTTATTACTATGGCCCGACGGTAGCGTCGTATAGCGGGACAAATGCCGATCTGGTTGTTCAAGCAGCTCAGTTTGCACAGGATAGTATTGAAGTGACATGGGCTATTGGCAGCTTCCTCGCCTATGGTGGCCCCATCCTGTGGATGGCACTGCTCTTCATGAGAATGAGCTCATCACCACGTTGGTTGCATTTGGGGTGGGATCATTGGAGGCTTCGCTGGTTTTGTGTGGCTGCTTCGCTTCATTCCAAATTCTGCGCCTCAATCCATTGGACTCATCTTGCTCTTCCTCAACATCTTTTTGACCATGATTTGGTTAGTGGGTTTGTCCATCAGCCTTGCCAGATCTGGCGAGAGCGCTGAGGTTTAGGTAAGACAGGATGATGGACTTGAAATTACTATCAGGGTCACAGAAAGGAAAAGAATGCGCTAAAAAGCCGCTGCGAGCGCAAACCAGCCTGCGCTCCTTCGCGGACACGCTTATGCCTGGCCCCAATGACCATTCTTACCTTTCAAAAGCTTTACATTTACACCAAATTCCCAAGATCTGGGCAGATAATCCAAGTACAAAGGGACAACATGATTGAAAGGGGTATTCTATGAGTTGGTTTCTAATATTGATCCTTATATATATATTGTTGGGCGCCTTGCTGGTGGGACGAACGATGCGGGGCGCGCAAATTCACGCCACCTTCGCCGAATGGGTCGTTTTGCTACTGGTCTGGCCGCTGTGCGTGAAATTCTTTATCCATCTATCCTTAATACAATCCCAACTCGAAGCGATCGAGGTTTGGGCTGATGCAGAACTTGAGAAAAGTGTGATTGACGAGAAGGTCTAGGATAGTTTCATCGCCGAACACAAATTAAAAACCGGTGGGTTGCTTCGACCCACCGGTTTTCCTTTCTGGCGATCCTGCCAATCGAATAAGGCTCCTATGCCTCCAGTATACCTTTTAGGTTTTCCATCACAGTGTCTGCTTCACGTTCATTCATCTTGAGGATGAAAGATTCGGCCAGTTTTCCAAGCACTGGGACTGGAACAATATATTCAACCGCCAGGCCGAGTCGAGTTCCATCGCCTTCGGGTTCATAGGTGTAGGTGAAGGTGCTATCGATACCGCCCTCAGATTTTACCGAGAGCAGTTTATTCTCCTTAAACTCAATTGTGCTCGTCGACCCGGTGAGCCGTATCCCGGCCATCTTGTATACCCAACTATATTTAGCTCCCCCATCGGGAAGCTCCTCAATATCTTTGACCTCGATGAAGCTTGGCCAGTATTCGGGACTATTTCGGGGGTCACTGTGATATTCAAATACTTTCTCTACAGGCGCATTGATAAGGATGCTTCGTTCAATCTTAGCCATGGGTTTACCTCCTCTTTACTGGTTGGGGACTGGGATCGCCAGGTTGTTGCAGCGCATATCCAGCGCGGCCGAATTTTTACATCATGCCCCGGGAGAGATAAGGGTAGGGGTGAATGAGGATGGCCCGTTGCGATCTAAGTGGATTGTCGGTGGAGTATAAATTTGATCTTGGCAGTGTAAGGCGAGGCTGTGGTTACTCGATGCAATATTTCAGGAGTGCGTTAAATCTCTCTCAAAGCGCCTTTATCGTTCGATCGGACACTCTTAACATCCATCATACTTCAATTTAAATCCGCTTTCAATCAAACGAGTCCGTTTAGCCACCGGATTACGATTTTAGAAGGGGACCGATATTCAGCCCGTCAGGGCTACGCTTAATATCTCCCAGGAAATACCATGGCGGGGATGTGATCGCACGATATCGTAGCAATAGCTACGCAAGACAAACTATGGATTCAAACCCCGGATCCAGAGATGAGACCATGCTGTGCCCCCCATAGTTCAATGTGCGTTGCCTCGATGTTTGTTACGAGTTGTTTGGTTCTAAAGTAATGACGACATTCCCCTTTTTGTTGCCTGTTTCGACATACCTGTGCGCCTGGGCAGCCTGTTCCAGCGGATAGCGTTGATCGATGACCGCCTGGAGCTTTCCCGCTTCAATGAGCTCTTTGAGTAACGTCAAATCTTCATTGGATTCTTCTACAAGTCCGATGATGACCTGCTGGTGACTTGTCAGATTTAGCCACAGGAAGGGAAAAAGCTTTGGCAATCCAAAGGTAGTAAAAATATAGGCCCCATCTTTCTTTAGTGATCGACTACTTCGTAGCACTGAACTTTTGCCTATCGTGTCTAAAATAACGTCGTAAGTTTGCCCGATCTTGGTGAAGTCTTCTTTGTTGTAATCAAGGACTTGATCGGCTCCAAGCGATCTTACGTATTCGATTTTCGAAGCACTGCAAACTCCGGTTACCTCAGCCCCAAAGTGGTGCTTCGCCAGCTGTACCGCATAACCACCAACCCCTCCAGAAGCGCCGAAGATAAGGACTTTATCGCCGCGCTGGATGTTCCCTTTTCTAAGGAAATACAAAGCGGTCAGTGCACCTTGTGGGACTGCTGCGGCCTCTTCATAGGACATATTGATAGGCATCATCCCCACCGCATCTTCAGTCATACAAATGTACTCGGCGTACGCGCCTAAGTTCGACGTAAATGCAAAAACCTTGTCGCCTTTCTTGAATAGGGCTACCTCTTTGCCTGCGGCCTCTATTTCCCCGGCCAGCTCCGTCCCAAGGATGGGTTGCTTTGGCGTACTGAAACCCGAACCTATGCGCGCGAACAGCCAGAACCCGGGAGGGGCGGTGCTGCTGCGCGACCAACAATCATAGAGTGTTGCAGTTGTCGCGTGTACTCGTATCAGGACTTCATTGTCCTTGGGGGTAGGTTTTTCTACTTCTTTTAGGTGTAGAACTTCCGGTGGTCCATATTTTTCATATGCGATGGCTTTCATTTTCGTGGCCTTTCGTAGATTATCGTGCTCTTGCTGCACTGTACCACACGCCTTGCTGTGTAAGTGTCATCCAGCCTGATGCACCTGGCTTGTAACGGCGCCTGGATTGAACCGTTACACTCCGGCCGCCTCTACTTGGCAGGCGCCGGCGTCATTGCAGATCGATTAAATCCTTTGACAATCAGCCAGATTGCCATCACTTGTTCTTGCAAGGCAATCGGTATCAACAACAACATGGCGACTGATAGAAGGATGTCTAATGTAGCCATCACAGAAGCGGCAAAAATAGCGACACCACCGATCAGCCCCCAGAGGGATAACCATCGTGGAATGAGCCTTGATTTATAGAAGGCAGAATTCAGTATCAAAGTTCCAATGATGAAAACGACAAGATATATTAATCCATCATGATCGACCCAATATATGACCGATCGGATTGCATCGCCCATTTTTTCAAAATAGGGAGCATCTACTCCACCGCTGTTTAAATAATTCTGGCTGAGGTTAACCAATGATAGTTTATATACTTGGGCGAGGCTTAAGAGCACAGCCTCAAACAATCTGAAGCTGACATACCCCAGCGCCAGGACTTCAAAGTGTTTTTTAAGGATGGGAAATAAGAATACCGGTATGAGTACTACACTGAGAGCAGATAGATACTCAAGCAGTATTCCCATGATCACAATGACCCGATTGGGATAAGCATGCTCCAGGTAATTGGGAGAGCTTAAAAATGGTTCGTAAAGAGCCTGTCCGATCAAAAAAAGGACAAGCGCCAGTATGAACAATACCCCTACAATCCACGCATTCTTTCTGTGTGCTCCCTTATTCGCCTCTCCCCCATCTTCTCTTGATGCGTTGGGGAGAGGAGTCGGGTCCACTGTTGTTCGTGCACTATCCCTGGTGGTCATCGTCTTTCTCCTTCTATCCTATTCCGAGATTGGCGACATCTCACGCTTACAGGGTATCGCTCCGGTGGTATTAGTGTCATACCCCTAACAGGTTATTTAGAGGGTTAATTGCATGCATGTGGCTGATAGGAGATTTAAGAAGGTGGGTCGCCCGACGTCCCTCCCTGCCTTGTAAAGCATCGATCACATTTGCCTGCTAATGAGGCCCTGCTCTCTTACCCGGACCCAGACTCATGCGTTCTCCCGGCAGCTCGGGTGACCCCTCCGGATCAAAGCCATGTTGGCCTGGCCGGGATCGATCTGTAAGACTCTCATAAGATTTTGGTCATATGGGCGTAGGGATAGTGGTTGAGAATATGCTTGTCTCTCTCACGCATCGTCTTCGATCGATGCGTGTGCTTGAAAGGAATGCATGATGCAAAAACGTATTGCTCGGAGCCTTGTAGTTTCCCTCGCTATTCTTGTCTTAGGTGCCCTGGCCTGGTACCTGGGGTCACCGCTGTTGCTTAACCGCACGGTGGAAGAGCAGCTGCCCTTTGAAGTTCCCAGTCAAGCCGAAACGGAGGCGATGCCTGATAGCGAGCTCGAAGTGCTGGCGGAGGAAGTGATGGAGACAGCCGCAGCCATGCCTGATAAACCAATGGAAGAGGATATGCCCGAGCAGGAGCTAGCAATTGTGAAGTCCGGCGAGATAGCGGGCGCGGATCAATTCCATCAAGGCTCGGGTACCGCAACCATCTTCGAGCTCCCCGATGGTTCGCAAATTCTAAGGCTCGAGGATTTCATGGTGACTAATGGCCCTGATCTGCATGTGCTGCTGGCAGCGGGAGCTAATCCGATGGGGCGGGAAGACCTGGGGGAGTATATCGACTTGGGAGAACTGAAAGGCAACATCGGCAACCAGAATTACGAGATCCCTCCAGGTGTCGAGCTTGCAGACTACAATAGCGTGGTGATCTATTGCGTCCCCTTCCACGTCTTGTTCGCGCATGCGGATCTTTAAGTCCTATTGGTAGTTGCACTGGAGAGGTAAAAAATGAGAAATCCCGGGTATTTGGTGTTTGTACTGAGTCTGAGCCTCCTGATCGCTGCGTGTGCAGCCCCGGGCGTGGCACCCACAGCCTCTAGCAGCACGCCCACGCATGAAGACGGGGAACTGACAACGATGCCAGCAGAAACATTAACAACAGGAGAAGTCACGTCAGATTGGCGTTAAGCGATGGGGTCTGCGCGTAGATGGTTTTGATGACGAGCGAACTTGGATGCCCGAGTTTCTGAAGATTGTTAACACAAGCGACCTCGAAAAAATAACACTTCCCAAAAAGGCTGGCCCGCCTGGCGGCCAGGTAAGCTACGCTTCCAGGCGTATAAAGAGCGACCCCTGCACAAACAACCTTATCCAGGATCCACTCGGCATCCGCTCCTGGATCGGGTAAGATAACCCCAATCCTGCAGTGTTGCAGCGTTGGGGATCCTAGGATGACGTTACCCTTACTGGTGACCAAGCTATATATACCTCGACTCCCTGTCCGGGCCGTGGCCAGGCCTGAGTTGATCGAGCGACTCGATCAGGGTGCCTTAGGGCAGTTCACCCTGATCTCCGCGCCAGCCGGGTTCGGAAAGACCACGCTCTTGAGCCAATGGCTTGCAGATCGCCAGGAAGGCGTCGCCTGGATCTCGCTGGATGATGGGGATAACGATTTGCGCCGCTTCCTGGCCTACCTGGCGGCGGCCTTGCAGCAGGTGGGGATCGAGCTCGACGAAGCCCTATTGAATCCCTCGCTCAAACCAGATGAGCTGGCGCCCGGTGCGCTGGGCACGACGATCCTCAACAAGATCGTGCAGTCCAAGGCAGAAATCATCCTCGTCTTCGATGACTATCACGTCATCACGCGCAAGCACGTGCACGATCTGGTCGCATTCTTCCTGCAGCACATGCCGCCTAATCTTCGCCTCATCATCGCCACCCGTGCCGACCCGCCGCTCCCGCTAGGGAAGCTGCGGGCCAGTGGAGAGATGACAGAGATCAGGGTCGATGCGCTCCGATTAGAAGAAGCCCAGGCGACGTCCTACCTGAATCAGGTCCAGGGTCTGCAGATTCCCTCAGAGGATGCATGGAAGTTGCTGCAGCGGACCGAGGGCTGGATCGCCGGGCTGCAGCTGGCTTCCCTGGCCTTGAAGCATGTCAAAGATCCGCGCGACTTTGTCGAGCGTTTTTCGGGAAGCCATGCGTATATCGCAGAATACCTCACGGACGAGGTCATTGATGGGTTGACGCCTGCGCTGCAGGATTT
Organism: Anaerolineales bacterium; assembly: GCA_041573795.1. GTDB lineage: Bacteria > Chloroflexota > Anaerolineae > Anaerolineales > E44-bin32 > E44-bin32. Next base: position 5,577 of record JBFFQB010000030.1, on the reverse strand, counting down.
TCTGCTAAGCACAAGCCTACTCGAGCGTTTCTGTGCCGAACTCTGCGATGCGGTGCGGGAGGCGAGCGACAGTCTTGCGATGCTCCATGAACTGAAGGAGACCAACAGCTTTCTCATCGCTCTTGACGACGAAAATATCTGGTTCCGTTACCACGGGCTCTTTGCCGACATGCTGCGCAAGCGAGCCGCTTCGAGCGATACACTCATGAAGGAGCAGGTCTACCAACGGGCCAGCGCCTGGTTCAAGGCGCAGGATCTGCACCCCGAAGCCATCGATATGGCCCTACGGGGATACGCATTTGATCAGGCCCTCGATCTGGCGGAGCAGGTTGTTGAAAGTCTGGTGCAACGGGGTGAACTCGACACGATCATGAGCTGGGCCGATCAACTTCCGCGTGCGATGGTCCCGACCCGGCCTTTATTTGCACTGATCATTGCCTGGATCCATCTCGTGCGTCAGGGGGATACCGCTGTTGCGGACTCGATCTTGAAGCATCTCGCACCTGAGGATGAAAGTATGCAGGGCAAGATATACGCCATCCAATCGGTGCATGCCATATTTCTTCTCGCTGATCCGGCTGCCTCAGAGGCGCATGCGCGCAAAGCGCTCGCATTGATGCCGTTGCAGGACAACTTCTTCCGGTCCATGGCCTTGTGGAATTTAAGCGCTGCCTGCTACTTGCAAGGGAAGCATGCAGAAGGGTTGGAAGCGCTGCACGAAACCGTCGAGAGTGGAAGGCGCTCTGGAAACCTGCTGCTTGCTGTGACGGCGCTTTGCCGTATCGGATCGGTGGCGATGCAAGCCGGAGACCTAGCCCAGGCCCGGCGCATTTTCGACGAAGCGCTGGCGCTTTCCCGTGATGACGAAGGCTATGTCCTGCCGGCAACCTTTGCCGCCAAACTCGGATTGGGGAAGATTTTCTGGGAATGGAACCAGACCGACGCGGCCTACGAGCAAGTGCAGGACGCACTCGAGAAGAGCGTCGCCTGGAATGCTTCCTACGCCATCGAGGCCTACGACACGCTCGCTTCGCTCCAGGCATTTTCGGGTGATCCCACTTCAGCCCGAGCCTCGCTCGAGAAAGCGCGCAAGCTGGCTGATGAAACCGAGATCACCCGCCTGGATGACGCCTACATTGCCTCACAGCAAGTCCTGCTGGAACTGCGTCGGGGGAATATTGCCGCAGCTTCCGGTTGGGCTTCGAGGAAAGCTTTCGATCGCAGCCTCCACGGCGGGGATGATGCTGAACGCACGCTCGGGGCTGGGATCATGCGTACCTACGAGTTGATGGTATTCGCCCGCTACCTGCTTGCAGAGAAGCGAGCAGGGGATGCACAGCTGATCCTGGATGGGCTTGATGTGGATGGGAACGAACTGCTGCCCATGGCCAAGCGGGTTGAATATTCCATCCTGCAAGCGCTGGTCAATTCCAGCCTGGATCAGGCCGCGCAGGCCAGCGCCAGGCTGCAGGATGCGCTCGAACTCGCCCGGCCTGGCAGCTATATGCGTCCTTTCCTGGAGGAAGGTCCTCCGCTGTATGCGCTGCTGAAGAGGCTGAAGAAACACCCCGCAACACAACCCTATCTGATGCAGCTGCTGGAAGCGTTCGAACAATTAGGGCTTGGCGTCGGGACAGAAGCGCAGGTCTCAAAAGCGGTCGAGCCGCTCACAAAGCGGGAGAAGGAAGTGCTATCCTACATGCAGTCCGATCTGACAGTTCCTGAAATCGCCGGGGAGCTCTTTATCGCTGAGAGCACGGTGCGCACACACATCAAGAACCTGTACGGCAAGCTTGATGCCCATAGTCGCCATGAAGCCCTTACGCGGGCCAGGGAATTAGGCTTCCTGTAACCCAGTCCGCATACTGTTCGAATCCCCCCATACGCTGCAGGGGATTTCGTTTTTTAAATCCCCAGCCCATCTCCCCAAGTAGGGGAATACAACCTCTCTTCCATTACGTAAGCTGTTGATGCTGGCGGGAAGTACGATGTGGAGATTGGGCAATATGGATGCGACAACCCCCTATAAGATCCAAGTCGAAGGTGCCCTGGGTGAGCGATGGGATCGACGGCTCTATCCCGGTCTCGACATCACCTTTGAACGGAGTGGGGCCACGACGATCGTGGCGCAAATACCCGATGCGGCGGCTCTACGCGGTCTGGTGAACTACTTGTGGGATCTTAATCTCTGCATCCTCTCGCTCCAGAAGATTCAACCTGAGAATGATCATGCAGTGATGGAGGAAAGCCATGAAAACTGAATTCGTACTCGAACTAAACGATCGCAAAGCCACACTGGATCGGGTGGGGGGCAAGGGTGCCTCGCTGACATACCTGGCGAATGCAGGGTTGCCCGTTCCGGGGGGCTTTCACGTCACGACAGCAGCCTATCAGGCTTTTGTTGAGGCCAACCAGCTTGGCAGCCACATCGCTACCGGGCTTCAGTCTGTCGACCCTGGCAACCCGGCTTCGCTGGAGGCGGCTTCGGCAGCGATCCGCAAGAGCTTCGAAGGCGGCACTATCCCACCCTCCGTGGCGAGTGAGATTGTCGATGCCTACGCCACGCTGTCGGGGAAGGATCCTGCCGTCGCCGTTCGCTCGACCGCTACTGCGGAGGACTTGCCGGAGGCTTCCTTCGCAGGGCAGCAGGAGACTTATCTCAATGTGAACGGTGCTTCCGAGGTCCTGGAAGCCGTGAAGAAATGCTGGGGCAGCCTTTGGACGGCCCGTGCGATCGCCTATCGGAGTGAAACTGGTATCGATCCGCAGAATGTGCAAATGGGTGTGGTGGTGCAGCGGCTCGTACCCGCAGAAGCGGCGGGGATCCTGTTCACCGCCAACCCGCTCACCGGAAGTCGTGAGGAGTTAGTGATCAATGCCTCCTGGGGGCTCGGGGAGGCCGTGGTTGGAGGGCTCGTCACCCCGGATACCCTCGTCGTTTCCAAGCAGGATGGGCGCTTGATCTCGTCCAAGATCGCGGATAAACAAATCATGACGGTCCGCCAAGCTGGCGGGACGGTTGAAGAAGATATGCCTGAAAACCTTCGGCGTGTCCCGGTCCTGGACCATGATGGCATCGCCGAGTTGATCCGGTTGGGGATCGAAATTGAACGCTTGTACGGCGTGGCGATGGATATCGAGTGGGCCCTGTACGATGGCGCCTTCTCGATCCTGCAGGCTCGCCCGATCACATCGCTGGCTCAGACTGCGGTGGCTCAACCCCTGGTGTGGAAGCTTCCTGAGGGCGCTTACGCTGCCATGCGCAACAACATCGTCGAGTTGATGGCCGAACCGCTGACTCCGCTGTTTGCCACGTTGGGTCTGCGATCGGTGAACGACAGCATGAACGACCTGCTGTACGGCTTTTTCGGGCGAAAGGGGATCGTTCCCGAAGAGATCATCATCAACGTCAATCAGTATGCCTACTACAACGGTTCAGTCAAACCCGGACCGATGCTGCGCATCCTCTTTGGTGCTGGAGGCATCCTCCGGCGTATGTTCACCCAACCTGTCGAGCGCTGGACTGAGAAAGGACGTCCGGCCTATCTGAAGACGATTGATCAATGGGAAGCCACTCCTTGGAAGCAAGGATCAAATCAGAAACTCCTTGAGGGCGTGCGGGCACTTTCCCGGGCTGCGATCGACGCCTATGGCTCGCTCGTTTCGGGAGTCATTCCGGCCGCCTGGATCACCGAGGCGCTCTTTACCCTGACGTATAGCCGCCTGATGAAGCGCAAAGGCGATCCGGCTGCACCGCTCTATCTGCTGGGCTACGATAGCACGCCGATTCGATCGGAACAGTCAATCTTCGACCTGGCGCAATCGGTCACAAAACGGCCCGAGCTGGCCGCCTTCATTGCCGACACGCCGGCAAATGTGCTGGCGGAGGTGCTCTATGTCGGGCAGGTTCCCGGGGAAGTCCCTGCCGAAGCCTGGACGGCGTTTGACCGTCGGTTCCAGGAGCATCTACGCCAGTACGGTCACATGATCTACAACCTGGATTTCGCCAATCCGGTGCCGGCCGACGATCCTGCCCCCACGCTTGAAGTCCTGAAAATGTTCGTGGAGGGCGGGGGTGTCAATCCGCACGCGCGCCAGCGCCAATCCGCTGAGCGAAGGGAGCAGATCCAGCAACGGATGGAAGGGCGTTTGAAGGGCTGGCGCTTGAAGCTCTTCCGGAGGAGGCTGGCGCAAGCGCAGCGCTTCGCACCCATGCGTGAGGACGGCATCGCCGATGTCGGATTATCCTATCCGCTGCTGCGCCAGATGCTGCTCGAGCTTGGCCGACGCTTCGCCGACGCAGGCATGATCAGCGAATCCAAGGACATCTTCTGGCTGACGGAACCAGAGGTTGTGGAAGCTGCGGAACGCCTCGATCAGGCGGCCGGGCTCACAGATGCCGCGTCACACGTGGGAGAGCGCAAGCGGGCCTGGAAGCAGGCCAGGCAATGGTCGCCCCCGGTGGCGCTGCCGAACAGGATCTTGGGTCTCGACATCGCTAAAATCAAAGAAGGGCGTAAGCGCAGGGCGAATGGCGAAGTGCTGAAGGGTGTTGGCGCCAGTCCGGGTCGGGTGGAAGCGCCGGCCTCTGTTCTAGCGGGACCGGAGGATTTTTCCAAGATGCGCGAAGGGGATGTGCTGGTGGCATCGATCACCACTCCGGCGTGGACGCCCCTGTTTGCCCGTGCCTCGGCCGTCGTTACCGACGTGGGAGGCCCGCTGAGCCATGGCTCGATCGTGGCCCGGGAGTACGGAATCCCGGCCGTGCTGGGGACTGGCTCGGCGACGAGCCGCATCCATAGTGGAGAGATCATCACGGTGGAAGGAACCGAAGGCAAAGTTATCCTTCCGGTTCGGGAGCCGTAAGGCTATCGTGACGAGCTTTCGAAAGCATAGAAACAATTGCGGGGTAGTCCGGTAAAAGGACTACCCCTTTTCATTTCTGGAAAAAAATTCAAGTGAAGATGCATTCGGAGAGGGAGCAAAGGAGATCGCGCTGAGTAACCTCAGCCTTATAGGACGCTCCAACGTCCAAACGGTGTCTTTTACCCTAAACTCAGTAATCCTCACGCCGAGATCAAGGGCTTAAGACTGCTTGGGCATCGCCGGGATGAACACCATGACCCTCGTGCACTTGTAAATAAGACTAGTTTAGTCTAGTATTGGCGGGCACAGATATTCAAGTGCTTGTTTGAGCACCTAGTAGGGAGGTAGGAAATGAGAACCCGCAATCGATTGCTGCATGGTCTCACATGGATGCTTTTCGCAGGCTTGCTCGTCGGATGCAGCGGCACGCCGGCAGCCGATTTTGGCGACGCCCCTGATGGAGGGAGCACTGGTTATATCACCAGTCGCGCCCAAACGGGCAATTTCCCGACTTTATTAGAATCTAATGGCGCCAGAGCCCTTAATGTCGAGGAAGCCTACCTGGGGGATTCTGCCAGCGCTGAACAAGATGCCAACGACGAAGATGATCCCGATGGTGTGCCAAACTTGACGAACGCCGACAGCGACGATGGATTAGTCGACTTCTTCATCACGTTGACATCGATCCCACCACCAACCGTCCTGGGGGTT
>JBFFQB010000029.1:0-27717 GCA_041573795.1 Anaerolineales bacterium | reverse complement strand
CTGACGAAATTTCGGGCGGCCGACATGGATCAATTGCCCTTCCCATCGAGCTCGTTCGATCATGTATTCTGCGAATCGGTTTTAGCCTTTTCGCAGGATAAATCGAAGGCAATCGCAGAGATGTCGCGTGTGACGTTCCCTGGCGGTTTCGTAGCGATCAACGAGGCGATGTGGCTGCAGGAACCAAGTGATGAGTTGATTGCCTGGTTCGCGCAGGATATGGCGGCTCAGGCATCAACCATGACGTTTGATCGCTGGACTCATTTGATCGAGCAAGCTCGTTTAACCCCGGTTAAATGGGAGAAAGGTCGCATCGATATAAAAGACGAAGTGCGAGGCCTGGTCCATCGATATGGATTGCTTGACATTCTCAAAAGCACGCTGCGCGCTATCGCAATGTATGTTCAACGTCGGGACTATCGTGAATTTATTGCAGAAACTCGGAAGTCCGGGGTTGCACCGAAGAACACTGAAGATTTCCTGGGCTACTGCATCATCATTTCCAGAAAGCAAAGTTAGACTTAACAAGGACAAAGCGATGACAACATCTGACACATCAACAAATGTAACCGAACGAGTTATCAGCAAAGATCGGTTAGGTTATCTAATCAAGAGCTTACTTGGTTTGGTTTTTTATGGCTTCTTGCTGTTTTTGCCGGCGGGTACCCTGGCCTGGCCACACGCCTGGGTCTATCTATTAATTTTCCTGATAGTAGTGCTTGCTTCCAGTATATTCTCCGATCCAGAGTTACTGCGCAATGAGCGTGGCGTCGGGCAAAGTGGACGTAAAGGCTGGGATCTGGGTCTTCTCAGTGTTTATGGAATACTGACGACTATCGTGGTTCCTGTACTGGCCGGATTGGATTGGCGCAATAGCTGGTCAGGAGCCTTGCCGTTGTGGGTAATCGCCCTCGCCGTGATCCTTTATCTTCTGGCGTGGGCTTTTGGCCTGTGGGCCATGGCGGTGAACCGCTTCTTCTCAAAGGTGGTTCGGATTCAGCATGAGCGCGGGCATCACGTGATCGACCACGGTCCCTATCGCCTTATTCGTCACCCTGGATATGTTGGGGGGATCATTCACAACATTGGCACCCCCTTGATTCTAGGATCATGGTGGGCGCTGCTCCCGGCGGTGTTGGCTGGAATCCTGATGGTCATCCGCACAGGTCTGGAGGATCGAACACTCCAGGACGAATTGCAAGGCTATAAAGACTACGCAAATCAGGTTCGATACCGTCTAATTCCCGGAATCTGGTAGCGCATTCTTCCTTCAACATTTCTCTCCTCCTTCCCGACGGGGTCAGGCACCCAAGATTACATCCGGGTGCCTGACACATTTTGTGATATCACGTGGTCTGGGAGATTAGATGAAAGGTATTGTGCTTCTTACCGGTGGGCAAGCGTGGAATTGGCCTGGAATTTGCCCGCCATCTGGCTGGCCAGCGTTGTTTTGTATTTCTTTCAGGATGCGATCTCTTGGCAACAAAAGAGGACGTCGTTGGCGACTTTAGGCCTACCATAATCGGAATATCCTACAAATTAGTAATCAGGCTATGTGCTTTAATTGACATCGCCCATCATCGCCCGCACTGCCTGGCGCGCGATGGCCACAGCGTAGTTCGTGCCTCTATCCCAAGGATAGACCTGGCTCATACTCGCAAACCATAACCCCGGGATGGGCGTCTTCAAGCTTGGAATCGCTTTTGAGTGGTTAAGGGGGGGCACAGGTTGGGCATAGGCTGTGCGGAACATCCAGCTATCTCGGACCCAATCAGTGGAAAATCTTGGGTTAATGCGACTCAAGGATGGCAGGAATCGATCCAGGAGTTCTTCTTTGCTTAGGGTGAAATATTCATGCTCTGGATCAAGGTAATCACCGAGGTAGACAATATGATCCCCGCCAAAGTGCGCTGGAGCGACGTAGTTGGTGTGCTCAACCAGGGAGAGATAAGGAAATCCGGCGGACTTAGGTAGATTGTGCCAATACACGCCCCCTTCAGATAGCCGTTGCTCGAGCGCCAGGATTAACACCACAGCGCCCATGGAACGCAGCGCCAGTAAGCGTTCCAGATATGAGTCTGGAAGGGCTGGTGCCAGGCGTGCCAGCTGCCCCGGGGAACTGGTCACGAGGCATTGATCAAAACCTCGATTTTCTCCCTCAACGCTTATTTGCAGACCTCCTGCAGGATCCAATCCAATTTCTTTGACCGGTGTTGAGAGGCAGATCTCTACCCCCATTTGCCTTAGTTTCTTTGCAAAGGCTTCATTAAATGCTTGAAAACCACCCTCAAAGGTTCCCAATCGGGGCGTGCGCGCTTTCACCCGAGCCCAGAACCAGGCCATGTTCACATCCTGGTAATAGGGCCCGAATTTACCCACCAGGAGTGGTTCCCAGAGAATTTTGTAGGCACGTGCGCCAATCCAGCGTGCTAGCCACGCACTTGCAGTCACGGATTCGAGGGGTTGCCAGCGAGCCAAGTATTTAAGATAAGCAACGACTAGGCCAAAACGCACTCGTTCAAACAGGCTCAAACCTGGAAATTTCAACACAGCCAAGGCTGAATCGAGAGCAAAGAAATTACCCTCGTGAAATACTGCCGTAATTGGACGCGGGAAGAGCACTTTATCCTGCAGGCCCAGCTCTTCGATTAAACCAATCATCTCCTTGTCACTGGCAAACCAGTGATGGTAATAACGTTCAACTGACCAATCCCAACGCCTGGCGCGGAAGCCGGAGGCCAGGCCTCCAACATAGTCGGATGCCTCGTAGATCACGACCTGCACCCCGGCACGGGCAAGATCGTATGCCGCAGCCATGCCGCCCACACCTGCCCCAACAATCGCTACTCTCATCTACCAGCCTCCGCAAGCTCCTCTTGAATCGCGGACCAACTCAGACTTTCCCGCAGCATATAGAACGCTCCCAGGAGGGTAATCGGAAGCCACAAAGCGACATGTAGCACCAGGGTATAACCAGCTGCAACCGCACGACTTACGCTATACGCTTCAAGCACAGCGATTCCAGGGGCATCAAACGTACCCACATAGCCTGGCGCCGAAGGGATCGTGGTCGCCAAGTTAACGATGCCATTCATCAACATGAGGGCGAAGAAGCTCACTTCAAATGAAAAAGCATGCATCACGAACCAGTATTTGCCTGTCTCAAATAACCAGATGACGACGGAGGTTGCGAGCACCATCAGGACATCTGCTGGTGATCGAAGAGACGCCAGCCCTTCCAGGAAACGCTCGGCGACTCCCATTAAATTCTCTCGCCAGCGTATTGGAGCCAACCGCCCAACCAACCAGCCGCTCACCTGCCTTGATCGATCCGGGAATATCGCCATTAGCAGGAAGACTACGACTGCACCGAGGAACACCGCGGCGCCGATCAAGGCCAACGACTGGATGCTACCGGCAAAGCCTGAATCGACCGTCAGGGTTGCTAATTCGGAAAGATTGAGGAATACGAAAGACAACATGACGATGCCATCAAAGGCTCGCTCAACGATGATCGTCGCCAGGGAGGCTGAAATCGGTACTTGCTCTCTGCGGCGTAAGACAAATGCTCTCAACAATTCGCCGGCACGAGCCGGGTAGATGTTATTGCCCATATAGCCAATCGCCACGATCGGGAACATCGTACGTGTCGGAATGCGTTTGAGCGGTCGCAGTAAGTAATGCCACCTCCAGGCACGTGCCCAAACCCCCAGGAAATATACGGCGATACCGGGTAGAAGCCAGATGTAGTTTGCGTCTTTAAGCGAACCCCAGACTTCTTCCAGTCGCAAACCGCGTAACGCCCACCACAGTAATCCGGCGCTGATCAGGACGCCCAGCCAGAATTGCCAGCGCTTCAAATTTTCCCTCCAAAATTGATTTTCATACCGTAGCTTAAGAACAGCGTAATGCGGAGCATACGAATGTGGCTGAAGCTAAACAGCATGCTAACATCCTAGCGCAAAACAAACCGGACGCAAGGGCGGGCCTGCGTCCGGTCCTTTCGGAAGATGCAGTTATCAGGCTGCTTCGGTCGTGACGGGCAGCATACCTTCCAGAATGCGCTCCAGCGCCATCGTGTGACTGCATACATTGCGGGTTAGAAAGAAATCACAGTCGCAGCGCCAGACGCCATCAATATTTTCTACGGTATGTGGGTTGTTCTCACCATCAAAAGTTGCTTTGAAATTCTCGAAGACGATGCGGTTCCGATCTTCCGCATAGCGTTTTGCCTTTTCGATCTTACCGATCATGCCATAATCCATTATGCCTCCTTTTGTATCGCCAGATATAAAAAAGGCACATGGGCGCGCGTCCCATGTGCCTGCTAAGGGCTCAGTTTCCGATTGGTTGCGACTCCGCTCATAGCGGTATGTCCCTCCTTGGCGAGATTTACAATGTGTGAACAGTATAGGCGCGAAGCCCCGCGCGAGTCAATCTCCGTTTAACCTTCGCGCGCCTTACGATAATGAACACCAATGAACACCCTGGCTGCGTGCTGGCATTACTCACTGCAGGCAAGGAAGAGCGGCTCAAGATGAGTAATATCGCGTATGACAATGCAGTCTACTTCTGGGAAGATCCCCTGGGGGTCGAAGAGAACCGGGTGCATGCCCGCCGCGCGCGCCCCCAGAACATCAGCGTAGTAATTATCTCCAACATAGACTGTTTCGACCGGCCTTACACCAGCACGATCGGCAGCATGATGCAATACGGCTGGATCTGGCTTGAATGTTCCCAGCTCTCCGGCCGCCAGCCAGAAGTCGAAAAATTGGGCTAGGTCCAGGGAAGTCATCAACTCATCATAGGGGCGGCTGCGGTTGGAAACCACGGCGAGCCTGAATCCAGCTTCGTTCAGCCGTTCCAGCACGGGTGGTACATCATGATGGACACAATCCACAGGATCGTATTCAGAACGCATCCGCTGCGTAACCTTTGACGCCACATTGCCCGCTTGTAGTTCCGGGCTACCAAGGGCAATCAAGTGCCGACGGGCATGATTTAGCCAGAATTCGCCGTTATCCTGCCAGGGGCCGAAGCGCGCTATGTCTTGCTGCAAATCTTCAGATTCAGCCCAGTATTCATTCACCCAGCGTTGACCCATAAGCTGCTGCGATGGAGTGGTATCAAAACCCTCTTCCGCCGCAAAGCGATAGAAAGTCTCCAAAGAGGATGGGTCACTATGACGAAGTGTGCCATCAAAATCGAAAAAGATCGCTTTAATATCTGTAGGAATCATCGTCTCTAACTCTAGCTATTACCTACCCCCCTATGTAGGACATTTCAACCTTGGGTAGGTCTTGGGTTGCCTCGGAGCGCATCTCCGAATAACGATCGCCGCGTGAATGCCAGACTTCTGCAATCACGTCTCGAAGCTCATCATCACTCGCCCCCTGGCGCAGGATCGTTTTCAGGTCAACCCCCTCAACTGCGAAAAGACACAGGAAGAGTTTTCCATCTGCAGACAAACGCGCGCGCGAGCAATCACCACAGAAGGGTTGAGTAACCGAGGCGATCATCCCGATCTCACCCTGACCGTCTGCATAGCGATAACGCCGGGCAACCTCACCAATGTAATTGGGCTCGATCGGCTCCAAAGGGTACACAATATTAATGCGCCTAAGAATCTCGGCGACTGGCACAACATCATCTAAACGCCAGCCATTCGTCGAGCCCACGTCCATGAACTCGATAAACCGCAGGATATGACCGCTGCCTCGAAAGTGCTCCACCATGGGCAGAATGCTATGCTCATTGATGCCGCGCTTCACGACCATGTTGATTTTGATCGGAGTTAGACCAACCTCCTCGGCACTGCGGATACCCTCAAGGACAACCTCAACTGGAGCATCCACATCATTCATGACCTTAAAGACTTCGTCATCGAGCGAATCCAAGCTGATGGATACCCGGCCCAGCCCTGATTCCTTGAGCAGTCGAGCTTTTTGCGGCAGAAGCGAGGCGTTGGTCGTCATTGAGAGTTCAAGCCCGGGGATCTGTGCTAGATTCGAAACCAGCCGCTCCACCTGCTTTCGCAGCAAAGGTTCACCGCCGGTGAGCCGGATTTTCTTGACGCCCAGGTGCTTGAATATATGCGTCAGCCTGGTGATCTCTTCGAAGCTCAGTAATTCTTGCCGCGGTAGGAACGGATGCTCGCGGCCGAATAGTTCCTTGGGCATGCAGTAGCTGCAGCGGAAATTGCAGCGATCGGTTACAGAGATTCGCAAATCGCGCAATGGACGTTCAAGGGTATCGAGGAGCGGGGCATCATTTATCTTCATGGCAGTTTCGCACCCCGCTAAAACCCAAAAACAAGATCTAGCTGAGGGTTATGTGATTCTATCATAGCGGTTCCGACAACGAGCGCATCGTCTTTGGTCTCAACCCTGTGCTGATTGTGTAAAATAAAAAATTGTGACCGGCGGCCTGCCATCAGGTTCTAGAAAAGCAAGCGTACTCCCAGGAAAATTACAACCAGATTCCCCCCAACGCTCAATGCCCGTCCGGCCTTTTCCGGGAGGCTCCGACCCGCCATGGCACCAAAGACCGCCAGGAGCCATTGCCAGGAAAGCGACGCTAGTCCAGCACCCAGAACGAAGGCCGATCGGCTCATACCTATCCGGCCTGTCTGTAGATCACCCAGGATAAGCGCTGAAAAGTAAACGATTGTTAGTGGGTTAAGCAAGGTTAAACCAAGGAATGTCAGATAGGTTTTTCCCTTTTCCTCCGCTGAGTGGATATGATCCTCCTCCCGGGTTCCAGACCTCAGCGATCGCCATAAGCCCCAGCCCCCAATGGCTATGAGCGCAGCACCCCCAAGAACCTGAAATACGTTCGCTATAGGCAGGAGAAGCGATTGGAGCAGCGTACCGCCCACGGCTGCAGCGGCAGCATAAATAACATCCGCTGAAGCAGCGCCAGCCCCCGCTTGCAAGCCAATGCTAAGGCCTCGTCGAATGCTCGTCTCGATGATTAAGACCGCGATGGCGCCGACCGGGATCGCAATGCCATATCCCGCCAGCATCCCATCCCAGAATGATTGCATATCCACTTATCTTCATCCTTCAGGATTCAATGATTATCGGATCCTGCAGTGCAATCTGCCCGGTCAGGTCATAGGGCATCGCCCCGGTAATCTGCACGGGCAGCATTTCTCCAACCGGAATCTCACCTTCTATCAATACCAAGCCATCCACTTCGGGCGCATCACGATAGGATCTACCGAGTGAGACGCCACCCTGTGTTCCTTCGATCAACGTAGTCAGATAGCGGCCAACAAATTCCTGGTTGCGTTGTAGTGAGATCTTCTGCTGCAGCGTCATCAGGCGATCGAGGCGCTCCTGCTTGATTTCTGCTGGAACCGGATCACCCAGCGCCTCGCTTGCTGTCCCGGGCTCAAATGAGAATGGAAATGCCCCAACCCGATCAAAACGGATGGCCTCAAGGAAGTTAATTAAATCAAGGAACTCTGCTTCCGTTTCCCCGGGATAACCGACGATGAAGGTTGTACGCAGCGCCAAGTCCGGCATGGCCGTGCGCATCTTCTCAATTGTGGCATATACCCATTCCAGATTAGCTGGTCGCCGCATCCGGCGTAAAACCTCACGATTTCCATGCTGCAAAGGTATATCGAGATAGGGAAGAATCCGGGGTTGAGTAGCCATGACTTCGATTAGACGATCGGTAACATATCCCGGATAGGCATACATCACCCGGATCCAATCGATGCCATCTGTTTGGTGCACCAACGCCTCAAGCAACTGTGCCAATCCCTCGCGCATTCCCAGATCATGGCCATAATCCGTCGTATCCTGAGCGATCAGGATCAACTCGCGCGTTCCCCTCGCCTCGAGGCGTTGCGCCTCGTTTACTATCCTCTCCAGCGGTCGGCTTACCGCGGTCCCTTTAATGAGCGGAATGGCGCAGAAGGCACACGGTCGCCGACAACCATCAGCAATTTTCAGATAGGCGCTGACACCTTGCACAGCGACCCGATCCACCCCGCCTTCATCCGTCCCAACTGTCTCAACCCCGGGGAGATGGTATAGGGGTTCCGGGTGTTGCTGGGTTCGCAGGGAGGTCACAACCTCAACGATATCCATCCAGCGGCGGGTTCCAAGGATGCCGTCGATACCAGGAACTTCTTTGGCGATCTCAGCGCCATACCGCTGTGTCAGGCAACCTGCTGCGATCAAGCGCTGACTGCTGCTTTTTCCTTCAGCAAGTTCTCGCAAAACGCGCAGCGATTCATCTTTAGCTGGACCGATGAAACCACAGGTATTGACGATGAGCACCTCGGCATTTTGCGCTTCCAAACTCGCCTGATAGCCAGCCGAGTCGAGCAGGCGTGCCATCGATTCAGAGTCGACGGTGTTCTTCGCACATCCAAGGGATACCAAGTGATAGCGGGCGATATTCATTCACTCACCTACCGAGAAAACAGGGGTTATGGTTGGCGTGAGGGTGTCCGGCACCAATGGCGAGGCTGTCGGCGTCAGCGTTTGGGTCGGGGTTGGGGTCTGCATCCCCCGGATGGTCCAGATCCGAGTCAATACCTGGTTCACCTGGCCCATGAGACCTTGATCCTGATCATTGAAATACACCCGCAGGCCACGCCCGTTCCCGGTTATAACCTCAACCCTTTCCTCTCCGCGGAACGATAGCCTTTCACCAGCTGGTAGCCTTCCTTGAAACTCCTCCAAGCCATCAACAATCACCTGGACAAAGGCGCTCTGCTCGGCCAGGATCTCAAGCTCTATGAAGTCTACCAACCCCAACGGGAGGGTGGGGGTGATCGTCGCTTCTAATTCCCGGGTTGCTTCTGCCGGGGGGATGGCTTCACCTATCAACTGTGCTGTACTGGTCGGTGCTTCGGTCGACTCCACCACTACCTCAGCAACAGGATCTACTTGCTCTGCAGTGGGTTGGTTGAGTGTGACAATGATCCGATTTACGCCCCAAACAAGGAGCGCGATGACTGCTAAGGCTACGCTTCCAGTGATGAGTTGGTCGCCATATACCTTGAATCGGCGAGGGCGCCGCAGGCCGTAAGTTTCGGTGGACCCTTGGTCGCCTGAGATCTTCCTGCTCGCTCGACCGCGCTTACCAATATCCCCCTGCATATATTGGTCGAGTATATCCTGCGGGTTCAGCCCCAGGTATTCTGCGTAATTGCGCAGGAAGCCACGCACCTGAACCTTTGAGGGGAGGCTCTCAAAATCATCCTTTTCCAACGCCTCTAGCCGAACAGCCCTGATGCGGGTTGCTCGCTCAACCTCTTCCAGTGTTATTCCCAGGCTCTCGCGCGCCTCACGCAGGATATTTCCAATCGTTCCCATAAACACTCAATGTTAAACAAAACCACCGGCGCTAGCATGCTCACGCCGGTGGTCTCCATTTTCCGAGGTTATTCCTCTTCCTCTGCCTCGAGTTCTTCCTCTTGAGAATTAGCCTCTTCATCGTTGGCGCCAGCCGGCTTGGCCGCAATTTCATCGTCTAAGCCCGCATCAAGTGCGGCCTGAGCAGCCATCGCCTCCGCTTCAGCCGCAGCTTCTGCTTCCTCACTTGCCGCCTGCTCCTCGAGCTCCACCTGGAGGTCGACAAACTGGCCGGCAGCCTCTGCCTCGATCTGGTCAACCTCTTCCAGTTGATAAGCCGACTCGGGTGGCTCACCTTCTCGATGAACTACGGCAGTGACGCTAGGAATTAAGTCGATCGTCAAGCGTACTTCGACTTCATGCACACCCAGGGTTTTAATCGGTTGCGTATCAATCTGACGCCGGTCTACCTGTGCTCCGATCTTCTCTTCGATCGCATCTGCGATCAGCGCGGAGGTGATCGATCCATAGAGCTTGCCGGTTTCCCCGGCTTTAACTGCAAAGGTCAATTCCAGGCCATCAATTTTCTCGGCGACCGAGGCAAGTTCCTCGTTAAGCCGCACGCGCTCCTTGGTAGCGCTTGCGCGTATGCGCTCTGCCTGCTTGAGCATACCCGGGCTCGCCAGGGCGGCCAGGCCCTGCGGGATCAAGAAGTTGCGGCCATAGCCATCAGCAACCTTCTTTACATCCCCAGCCCGACCCAGTTTAAAGACGTCCTTCAAAAGTAATACTTTCATCTTGCATCAAGCCCTTTCTGCAAAATTTGAGCGCCGCATGCGGCGCTCCGGGCGAAGGGTACAACGCCCGCGGCTGAGATTGTACCAGAGGCGGATAGTATGGTCAAAGGTTATTCGTTTTCGTCCAATCCATGCGCTTTTCCATCACCAATGCATCTTCACCATCGCGGTAATAGCGCCGCCAACGATCTACTTCTATATAGCCTTCCCTTAGGTAGAGGGCCAAGGCTCCCTGATTAGAGGGACGCAAGCTCAGGCGGAGCCGTTTCATGCTGATCGCCTTTTCGCAAGCCGTAAGCAGTTCACGTCCGATTCCCTGACGGCGGTGTTCAGGATGCACACCAATGCTTGCGATCCAACCCAAGCCACGTTGTCTGCGGCGATCCCCGATCACGAATCCAATCAATTCTTCTTGCTGCTCAGCAACGAGCCGTATCGTTTCGGGAAAGGTGAGCGCCGCCAGGACATCGATCCAGGGCCATGCATCCGCTTGAAAGCACGACTTCTCCAAGCGGTGAAGCTTGAAGAAGTCGCGCAATTCGGCTTTACGAACAACGTATGCCTGCTTCTCCGTCCCTGGGGCGGATTCTTTCAATTACTTGCCACCCTTGGTGAAATTCTCCAGCAAACTAGTAAACTCCATCGGGAAGATGTACTTGGTGGAGGGGCTTGCACCCAGGTCTTTCAGCGTTTCGAAATATTGCAGGGTCATGGTTTTTTGATCGATGCCTTGCGCAATCCCATAGATCTTATCCAGCGCAGCCGAAAAACCCTCCGCCCGTAACAACTGCGCTTCACGATCACCTTCTGCACGCAGAATATTGGATTGTTTGTCGCCTTCTGCGCGCAGTATGGCGGCTTGTTTCTCGCCATCGGCAACGTTTACTGCAGCTTCACGCTGACCGGTCGACTCGGTCACGACGGCACGACGCACACGCTCGGCAGTCATCTGACGATTCATGGCGTCTTGAACATCCTTCGGTGGAATGATCTCACGAATCTCGACGTTCGTTACTTTTACACCCCATCGCTCTGTGACCTCGTCCAGCTTCACACGCAAGGTCTGGTTAATGTGATCGCGCTGTGAAAGAACATCATCGAGCGCGATCCCACCGATCACGGAGCGAAGCGTCGTCGTCGCCATGCCCTGTGCCGCCGCCTCGAAATTGCCAACTTGTATCACACTCTGCATCGCATCAACGACCTTGTAGTACCAGATGAAGTCAATCGCGATTGGGGCGTTATCCAGCGTGATCGAGGTCTGGTGAGGGATCTCACGCACCTGTTCACGAAGATCAACCCTGACCCCCCGCTCGATAAACGGGATCAGCAGGATCAATCCAGGTCCACGTTCACCGACGCAGCGCCCGAGTCGGAAGACGACCAGGCGTTCGTACTCCTGCACGATGCGGATCGCGCTCGCCAGCACAGCCAGCGCGATCAAGCCGATCCCACCAATCAGACATGAAAAAAAGGTGATGTTACTCATTGCATTCTCCTTCCCATCAAGGGAATTACACCTTGTACTATTTCAGCGGTTTGACCTTTAGAACAAGCCCTTCGCGCCCCACCACCTTAACTCTCGTTCCCACTTTGACCGTCTCATCGGCCCGTGCCGTCCATAATTCGCCCAGGGCATATACCGATCCAATCGGATCCAATTTTGTACGCACCTCAGCAATCTGATCGATAACCCTCTCGGGATCGATGCTTGGATCCGCCCGCTGCGCTACAATCGCCTTACGGATCGCAAACCAGAAGAAACCCAGGGTCAGGCTAGAAACTACGAGCGCCAGCACAGGATGAACTGCGATCAGACCTTGATCAACTTCGAAGAGGAATACCGATCCGATGCTTAAGACAAGAGCTGAAGCACTCAACCAAATTTCGGGACGCTCTCGCTGCAAGGAGACGATGAACAATCCGGCGCCCACGATCAACAACAATAATCCCCAAAGGTTGAGTGGCAGGACCACCGTTGCCAGCCCTACCGCAGCCAGCGCCAGGATGGTTAAAAGTTCAAGCGCGCCCGTCCCGGGACTGACAACCGCTAGAGCGGCAAACCAGAGCCCGGCCATCAGTAATAGGTATACAAGATTTGGGAATAGCGGGGATTCAAGTATCGGCATCACCCACCTCCAGTCAGCCTCGGATCAATTCAACTGTAGGCTAGGCCGACCAGTCGTACATCCCGCCAAGCAGACAACCAGCAGACAAGCCAGGATGGATAAAGCGCAGAGAGTCCTACCAGAACTAAAGCTTCTTCTCATACATCCGATAGGTTTTATATACTTCTCCCCCGAGCATTTGGATCGAACGGTTCATCATCATGTTGTTCTCGAGGATCCAGCTCATCTCAGCCCATTTGTAGCCTTTGGGTGCAGCTCGCTTGGCAGTCTCAAGGTACATCATTGCGTCCACGCCCCTGGCACGATATTCTGGCAACACACCCAGCGCAACGACACGCAGCCAATCAACCTGTTTGCGTACCTTCCAGTGCCATAACAGCTTTAGCATCGTGAAAGCTTCTGGGATTCCCTGGCGTGGATAAGCTCTAAGGAGGGGTTGGTTTAAATCCGGGATCGTCAGGGAGAATCCAACCGCCTCTCCATCCACCTCGACCATCAGCGCCAAATCGGGATCCAGGATCGATTTTAAGTTGGTGGTGAATACATCAAATTCGGCATCGGTGAAAGGGACAAATCCCCAGTTTCGTTCCCAGGAACCATGATAGATGCGCTTAACTCGCTCTACTTCTTGGTCGTATTCTCTCATTCGCACCGGTCGTATATCGAAGCGTCCCTTTTGCTTTACCTTCTCAACCACTCGTTTCAACTTTTCAGGCATCTGCTGAATAAAATCAGCTACACCGATCGAGTATGCCCAGACATCCATGGCTTTAGGAAAACCCGCTGTTTCAATGAAATCTTGATAATAGGGCGGGTTATAGGTCATCAGTGCCCTGGGTGGATCGTCAAACCCATCAATGAGTAAAAAAGCCTCGTCGTTGGTTGAAAATTGAGCTGGCCCCATAATGGCATCATGGCCGGCTTTTCGCACCCACTCCTCAGCCGTACGCAATAATGCATGGGCGGCCTTACGGTCCTCCAGTACCTCGAAAAAACCAAAGAACCCGACATTAACATCCTGAAATTCGTTGTAGGCCGTGTTCGTGAACGCCGCAATCGTTCCTACAGGTTCTTCCCCTCGAAAAGCCATAAAGTACTCAGCAGTGGCATGCTCGAAAAATGCGTTATGCGCCGGATCCAAGAAATCCTTGCGCTCATTAATCAGGGGTGGCACCCAGTAGGGGTTATCCTTGTAGACCTTCCAAGCAAACGTTATGAACGCCTCACGTTCAGCCGGCGTTTTCATCGACCGTACATCTACATCGCTCATTATGCTCCTCCTCTTGGAGAGGTGATTATACAATCGCAACTGTAACACGGAAACGGAGTGAGCTACATCATCCAGGCCATGTAGACATCATCTCATGATTCGCCTTGACGATACTATTCACCCACGACCCGAGTGGTATCATACGCACATTCTTGAGGGAGGTTGTCTGATCGGCTTCTCTTCACTCTTTATCCTGGGTGTTGTCCTCGGTTTAGCCTGGATTGGCCTCATCGAAGCAACGGATTCCACTTCACCAGGTTCAACTCGGGAATCATCGAGGGCCAGCAGGACCAACGCCCTGATCTCCGCCCTTGGCGCTGGCTTGGTAGGCGCCCGCCTTGTCTTCGTCGCTATGCATAGGCCGTATTATCAAGACTACCCACTCGAGATCTTGGCGCTGTGGCAGGGTGGCCTAAGCGCCGCGGGTGGGATGATCGGCTCAATTCTCGGCCTGGTCACTCTCAGCTGGCGAAGGCTTCAAACCTTCTGGATGACCCTGGATGATATGGCCTTCCCAGCCCTGCTGCTCTCAATCGCCTGCTGGGTGGGCAGTTGGATGGACGGGGTCGCCTATGGCAGGCAGGTTTCAACCAGATGGGCATGGTTAATGAACAGTGATCCCTTCAGAGGGCAGATAGCACGCTGGCCAACCCAGATGACCGGGCTCTTGCTTTCTGTGTCTGCGTTTCTCATCCTGCTGCGTGTGAGCCCACGACTGCCCGCAGGTGTCACCGGTGCGTTGACCGCAGCGCTTATCGCGCTGATCCTGGCCGTTGTGGGTGTGTTCCGAGCCGATCCAAGCATGCTGATCCTGGGTCAACGCCTGGATGTTCTCGCACCAGCTTTATTGGCCTTCTCCGCAGCCGGTGCAAGTTACTACCGCTGGATCAAAGCTGAAAACTCCAGGAGATGACATGACACAGCGAACGATCGCGATGGCTCAGATCGCAACCCATTTGGGTGATGTCGACGCAAACCTCGCTCTGCATCTTGAGATGATCGAGAAGGCACGGTCACAGGCCGCTGAGTTAATCGTGTTCCCCGAGCTTTCACTCACCGGGTACGTTCTCCAGGATCTTACTCCTACTGTGGCTCGCCAACCTGTACCCGAAGACCCGACTTTCAGCCCTTTACTCAAGGCCAGTAACGATATCGATATCATTGTGGGTTTCGTCGAAGCTGAGAGCCGCCATCGTTTTTATATTGCCGCAGCCTACCTCTCTGGCGGACAAGTGCTACATGTTCACCGCAAGGTTTACCTGCCCACCTACGGTTTGTTTGACGAAGGCAGGTTCTTCGCCTGGGGTGATCAAGTGCGTGCGTTCGATAGCCCCTTTGGCCGTATCGGAATCCTGATTTGCGAAGACTTTTGGCATGCCTCGCCACCGTACTTGCTCTGGCTTGACGGCGCTGAGATTATGTTCCTTATCTCTGCTTCGCCAGGAAGGGGTATTTCAGGGGATGAGCGCCTAGAGTCGGCTCGATGGGTTGAACGGATAAACCAGGCTTATGCTAGTTTATTTACTACTTTTGTCATCCACACCAATCGTGTAGGCTTCGAGGATGGTTTACACTTTTGGGGCGGCGCAACAGCCTTCGATCCAAATGGAGAGATGCTGGCGCGCGGACCCTACCATGAACCGGCGTTAACCGTCGTGAAATTGGATCTGGCCCAACTTCATCGCACCCGGGTACGGTTGCCTTTGCTGAGAGATGAGCGAACGGCGTTAATGCAGCGAGAATTGGAGCGGATTCTTCGTCAGCCGAAATGACCGTAACGACGAGACGTAACAGGATCCTTTGCTCCATTCTCACAACTACAGGATGATGAATCGATGAATGATCCTAATCCCACACTTGAGATCAACACTGAGCTTGCGACCCGCATTTTGATTGAGTTCATCCAAACGGAGATCCAACGTGCTGGCTTTGAAAAGGCTGTCATCGGTGTCTCCGGCGGCGTTGATTCCGCCTTAAGCTGTGTGCTAACAGCCCGGGCGCTAGGTCCTGAAAATGTCCTGGCACTATTCCTGCCTTACGCCACCACATCAGCCGAATCCCAGCAGCATGCGCAGGCCATCATTGAGTCAACGGGCGTAAAGAGCGAGACCCTACCAATCACGCCCATGGTCGAGCCCTTGCTGACAACTATCCCCGAGGATGAGCAAGTTCGCCGGGGGAATATCATGGCGCGCATGCGCATGATCGTTCTATACGATCGTTCCGTCAGCTTTAATGGATTGGTCATTGGAACAGGAAACAAGACCGAAATCCTGCTTGGCTACACTACACTCTACGGTGACAGCGCCTGTGCCATTAACCCCCTTGGGGACCTGTATAAAACCCAAGTGCGCCAACTTGCGCGGGCGCTTACTATCCCCGCTGAGATCATAGAAAAACCGCCCTCCGCGGATTTGTGGTCTGGTCAGACCGATGAAGGTGAGCTCGGATTCACCTACGAAGAGGTTGATCGGCTGCTCGTTCTCCTGGTCGACAATCGCTATGATGTGGAAGCTTGTGTTGGGGCCGGTTTCAAACGGAAATTTGTTGAAACCATTCTTGAGCGCATTCGTCGAAACCAATTTAAACGCCTGATGCCACCGATCGCTAAATTGAGCAATCGAACCGTGGGATATGACTTCTTGTACTTGCGCGATTGGGGTACATAGGATCACTCCCGTAATTGTCAGCCAGGACGCCTGACCACTGGAGGGGAGATCATCCATGAAGCGTGCTGTCAGCATTAGCATCGGATCATCCAAGCGCGATAAGACGGTCGAAATCGACTTGCTCGGGGAGCGAGTTCGCATCGAGCGCATCGGCACTGACGGGGATATGCAGCGCGCCGCCCAGCTCTTCACCGAACTCGATGGGAAAGTAGACGCATTTGGTGTTGGCGGAACGAACCTCGCCCTGGAAGTTGACGGCCGGATCTACCCGCTCTACTCGGTACTTTCACTCGTCGAAGGTGTCCAGCGTACACCCATCGCTGATGGCTCCGGCCTCAAGAACACGATCGAGGCATCCCTTGCCGGATTCGTTGACGATTCGATCGGCCTGGGTGGCATGCCGCGTCTAGCCTTGATCACAAGCGGAACGGACCGATGGGGTATGACAAAATCTTTCCTGCAACACGAATATGAATGTGTCATCGGCGACTTGATGTTCGGTCTCAACCTGCCTCTACCCTTGCGAAGCGAAACAGCTGTAAAGCTGTTGGCGCGCCTATTGCTACCCATTGTGGGCAGGTTGCCCTTCGAGTGGCTCTACCCAACCGGGGAGGAACAGGAGCAGCGCAAGCCGAAATGGCAAGGCTACTTCGATTGGGCCAGTGTTATTGCCGGTGATTGTCACTTCATCACCTATCGCATGCCCGAGCAATTGCAGGGAAAGATCATCGTTACGAACACGACAACAAAAGAAGATGTAGATTTATTCCACAAGGCCGGCGCGCGTGCTTTAATCACCTCCACTCCGGTATATGAAGGACGATCATTTGGCACCAACATGATGGAGGCGGCACTCATCGCTGTTTCGGGCAAGCAACGCGCCCTCGACGAAGGTGAGCTTCAAACCATGCTCGACCAGATCGGGTTGCAGCCACAGCTGCAAATATTGAACGAATAATCATGGCAAAACCGAGGCAGAGAAGGAGCAACGCAGACCATCGGGCTGATTTTGATGCACATGTCTACAGAATCTGCCGTCGCATCCCACCCGGTCACGTAACTACCTATGGCTGGATCGCTGCAGCAATTGAGTGTCCCTTGGGAATGGAACCACTAGCCTATGATCGCATCAAAGCTCGCTGGGTCGGTTATGCCATGGCGCGCTGCCCGGAGGATGTGCCCTGGCACCGGGTAATTAATCACAAAGGCGGCTTGAGCTTGAGACCTGGTCATGAACACCAAAAAGCCCTGCTTGAAGACGAGGGCGTGGAATTCGAGGCGACAGGTACGGTGGATCTAGCGCGATACGGTTGGAAAGCATCGTTGACAAGCACTGAGATGGGAAAGGTTTGAAAGCATGGATGCGATCTTGCTTGCCGGGGGGACCCCCGGTCCCGATGAGCCACTCTTCCATGAAAGTAATGGCCGCAGCAAGGCGCTGATCGATATCGCTGGAAAACCCATGGCGCAGTGGATCCTTGATGCCATTAGTCGATCCCAAAGAATTACTCGCGCCTTCATCATTGGAGTTGAGTCCGATTCAGGTTTAGCGTGCAATAAACCGCTCACATTTATCCCGGATCATGGTGGATTGCTTGAGAACGTTCTCGCCGGACTATCCCACCTGCGCGAAATTTCTCCTACAACCACGCATGTCATGCTTTCCTCAACAGACATTCCTACGGTTTCACATGAGATGATCGATAGGCGGATCGAGACGGCGAAGTCTGAGAGCGCCGACCTTGATTATGTGGTTGTGGAGCGCGCTGTGATGGAAGCACGTTTTCCGGGATCGAACCGATCCTTCGTGCGTTTGAAGGACGTCGAGGTTTGTGGTGGTGACATAAACCTCATCAGCCTTGAGCTTGCTGGGAAAACAGACTTGTGGGATCGTCTCGTTGCCGCTCGAAAAAGCCCACGCCGACAGGCTGCATTAATTGGATTCGACATCTTATTTCAACTTCTTATCCGCAGCCTAACGCTTAAAGAATGCGAGGACAAAATAAGTCGTCGTCTGGGTTTGCAAGGGTATGTTGCAATCTCACCCTATGCTGAAGTAGCCATGGATGTTGATAAACCTGAACAATTAGAGATCGTTCGCCAGGACTTATCCAACAAAATGAGGGCTGCATGATTTGGCAACGATTATCTCAATTTGATGCCTACTGGCAACAGCGCCTTCGTAAACTTGAAGAACCGGGAATTCTGCGCAAGATTGCCATCATATTTGCTCACTCCGGCGATTCCTGGTTCTGGCTCTCGGGTCTCATTCTCGCCTGGCTGATCGGATCACCCGAAATAAAGCAATGGGCACTACGCATGATCCTTACAGTATTTGCCCTTGCATCGATCGTTATGGTGATCAAATTTGCCATTCGACGTCCTCGACCTGAAGGGGAGTTTGGCGAGATCTATCGCAGATCAGATCCTCACTCGTTCCCTTCTGGCCACGCTGCCCGCTCGATATTACTTGCCGTCCTGGCCGTTGGTTGGGGTCCACCCTGGCTTGCGTTGATCCTCGTTCCTTGGGCACCATTGGTCGCTCTCGCCCGAGTGGCACTCGGCCTTCACTTTCCCACAGATGTTCTTGCTGGTGCTCTGCTTGGCTTTACCGCCGGGTTGATCGCACTCGTGCTCGTCTGAGGATCTATCTACATCATCAAACAGCTAGAGACTTCTCAGATTCAATACGGCGCCTTTCGAGGCGCCGTTGTTTTTAAAGCCTATATTTTAGTCAATCGCCCGCTAGTTGCTCAACTTGGGGAACAGTTCGAACCAATCATAGCCAATGACCAAGGCAATATCTATTTCATTGCCAGGCTGCGTTTGAAATAGGACTTGGCTCTGTGTTAGGTCCATCAAATCAACGAGATACTGGACGGTATATGGATTCCCGGTGTAATCGACAATACGCGTGGTTGGGTAATCGAGACGATCGGCATTGGCAATTTCAGCCACGTTGAAGCCCAGTCCTCCCAGCGCTTCGGCAAACCTGCCCGCCAACCCTTCCTCACCAGCTCCGTTCAACACTGCCAGGTTCGCCGCTTCGATCTCTGCTGCCTCCCTGGGAGTGTCTGTATCTATCGATGGTCCGATGGCACCTGTAGTTGTAAAAACCTCGTCTCGTAACAGGCGGATTTTATCGGGAACAGGCTTTAGCACTTTTGCTTCTTCGCCGCCGTAAAGCACCGTCTCCAGCGTAACCATCTCCGGCGGGGCGATCACCGCCCGGGCGACATCATCCTGGGAGATCTGCAGTGCCAGCATTCCCAGCGCGATCATCTGATCAACGGCCAGATTGGTGCGGATGCCTTCT
This sequence comes from Anaerolineales bacterium, assembly GCA_041573795.1. Lineage (GTDB taxonomy): Bacteria > Chloroflexota > Anaerolineae > Anaerolineales > E44-bin32 > E44-bin32. The sequence continues at coordinate 8,219 of JBFFQB010000029.1, read as the reverse complement.
GTCAGGTCCTGATATAGCGCCGGCGCGCTAGCCAGAAGCCCGGGCAAATTGCTCAGTTCTAAAACCTGGTCCTGAATGGCTAAGGCTACCTGCTGCTGTCGCGTGGCGCGGTCGAAATCTCCTCCCTCGGTATACCGCAACCGGGCATATGCCAGCGTCATCTCTCCGTCAAACTTATAGTTGCCCGGTTGCACCAAGACGGTGTTGTCTTTCCCGATAGGATCGATATAGAGCTCTTCGTACACGGTCAGCTCAACGCCACCGATTTCATCGACCATCTGTACAAATGCACCGAAATCAATCTGAACAAAGTACTGGATCGGGACCCCCATGAACTTCTCTACGGTCTTTACCGCCAACTCGGGTCCACCACCGGGCAACCTATCGCGTTCCCCCAAAAAGTATGCTGTGTTGATACGACCATGGCCATAGCCTGGAATCTCCACCCACAAATCGCGGGGGACAGATAACATACCCGCTGTCCGACTCAAAGGATCAATCGTAACCAGCATCATCGAATCGGTGCGTGGGGGGCCATCACCCTGCTGCCAATCACGGTAATCCAGCCCCATGAGCAGTATCGTCACACGCTCGTTGCCATCCCAGGGATCTGGCAGCTCTTCCAGTACAGCAAGGGTAGGCTCAGTCTCTTCACCATTGTCCTCACCATTATCTGAACGGGATATCTGAAAAGAAGGTAGACCGGTACCAGACCAAGCAGCAGCAAGATTGCGTACGTTCACAAAAAGAAGATAGACCGACAGCAACCCGGCGATGACGAAGGCCCCAGCCAGGACACGGATAAGCCAGCTGGGAAAATTTCTTCGAGGAGGTGTTCGTGAAGGTCTCGTCATATGAATCGCATTTTTCGCTGATGGACCGGCGGATTATATCACGGGGATTGAGCAACCCGCTCCCATAGCTCGATTTGCTCTTCAAGCTCTGATTCCAGTTCCCGATAACGCTCGCCCAAGCGGTTCTGTTCCTGAAAATCGTCCCCCGCCTTAACAAGTGCCATATTTAAGCTCGTCAGTTCTGTTTCAAGCGCTTGAATTCGGGCTTCCACGTCGGCGAGCGATGGTAAACGCTGCCTTGCAGCCGCAGGCTCGGATTTCCCTTTATTATCTCGTTCAAGCTTTTCGTCTCGCTGCCGCCCTGCTTCGGTTACCCTGGCATCGAGGTATTCGCTGTAGCCATGCGGGTAAACTTGCAGCGTATGAGCACCCTCCGTGATCGACCAGATTTCGGAGGCCAGCGCCTTCACAAGATAACGATCATGCGAGACAAGCAGGATAGTGCCGGGGAATTGTTCCAGCGCCTCTTGCAAGGCTTCCTGTGCGAGTAGATCGAGATGGTTAGTAGGTTCATCCAGCAGAAGGAAATTTGCCCCTTCCAGGATCAATCGCATCAACGCCACCCTAGCACGCTCACCACCGGATAAAACCTCAACGGGCTTATTCAAGTCGTCGGGTCCAAAGAGATATTGCGCCAGCATATTACGTAGGTCCTGCATTGGCAATTCTGGTGCCGCCGCCTGGATTTCCTGCGCGAGTGAATTCTCTGGATTCAAGTCGGCGTGTGCCTGGGCGAAGTACCCGATCTGCAGGCTTGCACCAAGCTTCACCTCACCAGATTTTGGCGGGAGATCGCCGAGCAGGGTCTTTAATAATGTGGTCTTTCCAACACCGTTGGGACCGATTAAGGCTACACGCTGTCCCCGCTGCAGGATCAGCTCGGGTACGGTGAAGAGAGCTTCCCCATCAGCATAGCCTATCGCCAGATCATGTGTGCTCAGGACGATATCTCCCGAACGCTTAGGTGCCTTGAAGTGAATCTTGGTTGCGCTAGAAGATGCTTCCATGGTGAGAAGATCATCTTTCATCAATCTCTCAAGTCGTTTGCGTCGACCCTGGGCTTGGCGGGTCTTTTGCCCGGCAATATTGCGCTGTATGAAATCATACTCCTTGCGGATATGATCTTCTTGCGCACGGATCTGTGCAGACAAGTGCTCTCGATTCATCTCTCGTTGCTGGGCATAGGCGCTGTAATTCCCACGATAGACTTTGATACCCACCGGGGTTAGATCCCAAATCGCCTCGGCAACGCGATCCAGGAAGTAGCGGTCGTGTGAGACGACGAGCGCTGCGCCGGGCCAATCACGCAGCCAATTCTCAAGCCATTCCACCGCAGCGATATCAAGGTGGTTGGTGGGTTCGTCCAGGATGAGTAATTCCGGATCGTCAAGCAGCAATCTAGCTAACTGCGCCCGTGTTTTCTCTCCCCCCGAGAATTGATGCAGAGGCCGATCAAAATCAAGGTCGTCAAACCCCACTCCACGTAATACCTGCTTGGCACGCGCCTGATAGGTATAACCACCTTCACGCTCAAATTGCTCCTGCAACACCCCGTATTGATGCAGCGCCCGGTCAACTTGTTTTGGATCTGCCATCGCCGCTTCAAGTTGCGCAATTTGATCTTCGAGGGAGCGCATGTCGCCGAAGGCTCCCAGAGCAAGTTCCCATAGAGTCATTTCCTGCGAGAAGAGATCCGGGTATAGATCGATACTCTCCTGGGGAAGATAGCCCACGCGTAAATTACGAGCGCGCTGAACCTGACCACTGTCGGGAGTTTCCAATCCAGCTAACAGTCGCAGAAGCGTGCTTTTACCAACGCCATTGATGCCTACCAATGCCACCCGAGCTTGGTGTGGCAGAGCGAAATCAACTCCCGCAAAGACATCCTGAATGCCGTAGGATTTGCTCAAGTTTTCGGCTTGAATGAGTGACATAGGATCCTGGGGTGGATTATAACTCAGCGTATCCCATAGGTCCTGCGCGGCCATTTTCCATGCAGTAGGGCGCTGGACTATAATTCCAACCAAACCAACGAGAGCTGTGTTCCATGTCTGATCCGTCATCTTCAACCTACCGTAGTTTAATGATTGCCGCTGGCGTGCTTGGCCTGAGCGGCTGGTTGGGATTGGTGTTATTGCTCACCAATTCCCTGCCAACGGTGGGACCACGCTGGCTTTTCTTTTTTTTGCTGACCCTCGCAGCCACAGGCAGCTCGCTACCCTTTCTCTGGATGCTCAATCGGCGCTTCTCTGCAGGTCGGACAGCCACGGCCAGTATGCTTTTACGCCAAGCGCTATTAGTGGCGCTATACTCCGATTTTTGTATCTGGCTGCAGATCAATCGCAGCCTCTCCTTACCTGTCGCCATACTCATTGCCCTGGGTCTCTACGCGATGGAGCGCTTGCTGCGTATCATCGATCGCACCCAATGGAGGCCCTGGCGGTGAGTGTGCGCGACCTGCCTTCGATCGACCGATTGCTGCAGAGCCAAATCGCTGCGGGTATGCAGCAAGATTTTGGCCGAGAACTCACCACAACGGCCTTGCGGGAAATCCTTGCCGAGGTTCGGGCACAGGTTTTGAAAGGTGATGAGGTCCCAGATTCGGCCGAATTGCTCGCCGCAGCCCAAGCTCGCCTCGAAGCCTGGTTTGCCCCAACTCTCCAGCAAGTAATCAACGCTACTGGTGTGATCATTCACACCAACCTTGGACGGGCTCCGCTCAGCCAGGCTGCGCTGGGCGCAATCCAATCCGTAGGCAAGAGCTATAACACCCTCGAATACAACCTTCGGCGGGGTGAACGGGGAAAGCGCGATCAGCATGTCGAACATTTGCTCACCCTGCTAACCGGTGCCGAAGCAGCGATGGTGGTAAACAATAACGCCGCCGCTGTGCTCCTGGCTTTGACCGCTCTCGCCCGCAGAAAGCAGGTGCTGATCTCCCGCTCGCAGTTGATCGAGATCGGCGGCGGTTTCCGCATCCCTGATGTTATGAAACAGTCGGGGGCTAAATTGGTCGAGATTGGAACAACAAACCGAACCCACCTCAAAGATTTTGAGGCTGCGATTGAGACTCGCACGGCGTTGATCATGCGGGCGCACCATTCCAATTTCGTCATCCTTGGCTTCACCACCGAGCCTTCCTTGGCCGAGTTGGTAGAACTCGGCCAGAAACATGACCTCCCCGTTCTCGATGACCTCGGATCGGGGGCATTACTCGATACCGCACAATTTGGACTTGGCCATGAACCAACCGTGCAAGAATCACTCCAAGTTGGCACACAACTGGTAGCCTTTTCGGGGGATAAATTGCTCGGTGGACCGCAAGCTGGATTGTTGGTAGGACGCTCAGAACTGATAAAACGCCTCAAACGCCATCCGCTGGCACGTGCGATCCGCCCTGATAAATTATGTCTAGCTGCACTGGCCGCAACGCTTGGGCACTATCTTAAGGGAGAGGCTTTGGAGAAAGTGCCCATCTGGCAGATGATCGCTGCAGATGAAGAGACTTTGAAATCACGTGCACTGGCTTGGCAAAATCAACTGGGCCAGGGTGAGGTCGGTCCTGGCCGTTCGACCGTGGGTGGTGGCAGCCTTCCGGAAGAGACGTTGCCCACCTGGGTGTTGAGGCTCAAGTTGGATAAACCCGACCGTGCCGCCGCTCAACTGCGGGAGTATGACCCCCCCATTATCACCCGCATTGAAGATGATCAACTCCACTTTGACCCGCGTACGGTTCTTCCAGACCAGGATTCGGTTCTACTGGAAGCTCTGGCCTATCAACATTGGTCGAAAAGGTGAAAACGAATGCACTCGGATCTTGATCAACTGATGCAAGACGCCGGACTTGATGCATTGCTCATTTTCGGGCCGGCAAGTCACAACGCCGCCATGGTCTATTTCACCGGTGTACGCAATCTCTCATGGGGTTATGCGCTCAAGTTGCGCGGACAAACCCCTGTCCACATTCACCAACCCATGGAGCGCGATGAGGCGCTTGCAACGGGTTTAGACACACGCAGCCGCAATGATTTTGACTATCCCCAGATTTACGCTCAGCACGGTGGGGATGAGATTCAAGTTCACGCCGAGATCTTGCAACGTGTTTTCAAGGAGTATAAGGTCTCTGGGCGCGTAGCTGTATACGGCAAGCATGAACTCGGCCCGGGCCTCCAGATTGTGCAAGATCTGAATGAACGGCTGCCGGATGTCGAGATTTTTGGGGAAAATAAGGATCGGTCGGTTCTGATGAAAGCGCGTCTGACCAAGAGCGATGAGGAAATCGATCGCATACGCCGGATGGGCCAAATAACCACCGCAGTCGTTAACGATGTGGCCAGCTTTCTCACCTCTCTGGATGTGCGTGAGGGCATCCTGGTAGACCGGTCAGGGCAGGCGGTCACGATCGGTGAAATCAAGCGAAAAATCAACCTCTGGTTGGCTATGCGAGACGCCGAGAATCCGTTAGGCACCATCTTCGCCATGGGCCAGGACGCAGGCATTCCCCATTCTGCCGGTAAGGACACAGATCCAATTCGCGTTGGTGAGCCGATCGTCTTTGATATCTACCCATGTGAATCCGGTGGTGGCTATTATTACGATTTCACCCGTACATGGTCATTGGGTTACGCAACCGACGAAGTCCAGGCAGTCTATGATGATGTACTCGAAGTGTACCAATCCGTCTCAGCTTCGATTCTCCCCAATACACCTTGCGTTCAATATCAAGACATGACCTGCGAATTATTCGAAGCAAAAGGTCACCCGACCATTAAATCATCACCGAAAACCTTAGAGGGCTATGTCCATTCTTTGGCCCATGGTATTGGCCTTGATATCCACGAAGCCCCTGTTTTTCGCAGCGCGCAGGGCAACAAAGACCTTGTCCTTCCGGGTAATGTCTTCACCATCGAACCTGGTCTATACTACCCCGAGCGTGGTTTGGGCGTTCGCATCGAGGATACAGTCTATATGCATCCCGATGGGAACCTGGAGATCCTGGTAGATTTCCCCAAGGATCTAGTGCTAAAACTGCCAAATATGCAGTAGAAGGTTAGGTTTGGATGAGTGAATTTGAAACACGGATCCTCGGGATCGAGACATCGTGTGATGAGACCGCCGCCTCTGTGGTGGCGAACGGCCGTCAGATCATGTCCAGCGTTGTTGCTTCCCAGGCCGAGATCCACGCCGAATATGGTGGCGTCTTCCCTGAGGTCGCCTCACGGGTACACATTGAAACCATCGAAGCGGTCGTCTCGAAGGCGCTCCTTGACGCCCACGTCGGCCTGGACTCTGTCGACGCTATTGCAGTGACGCGTGGTCCTGGCCTTGCCGGTTCCCTGGTTGTGGGCATGAATATGGCCAAGGGAATGGCACTGGGTGCCGGAAAGCCCTTACTCGGGATAAACCACCTCGAAGCTCATCTCTATTCAATCTGGCTTCTTGAGGATGAAGATGAACCAGAATTTCCACTGCTAGGATTGATCGTTTCGGGTGGGCACACTGAGCTTATCCTTATGCGGGAGCATCTTTCCTACGAACGACTCGGGGCCACACTCGACGATGCTGCCGGTGAAGCTTTCGATAAAATTGCCCGCCTGTTGGATTTAGGCTACCCAGGAGGTCCTGCTATCGAAGAGGCTGCTGAGGGCGGCGACCCCACCGCCTATGATTTTCCCCGGGCCTGGCTTGAAGGGACCTGGGACTTCTCTTTTAGCGGTCTGAAAACTGCTGTTCTGCGAGAGGTGCGCGAGCTTCAACCGGATCTGGAAGCAGGCGTGGATGCACCCGCTGTTGACCTGCCAGTGGCAGACCTGGCGGCCTCATTCCAAGCTGCTGTCGTGGATGTGCTTGTGGGAAAAACACTGGCTGCGGCAGAGGAGTTTGAAGCGCGCGAAATCCTGGTAGCCGGCGGAGTCTCCGCAAACCGTGGTCTGCGTGCGAGCTTTCAGGCGCGTTCAAAATTCAAAGTGCGTGTTCCCCCATTGGCCCTTTGTACCGACAATGCCGCCATGATCGCCGCTGTTGGACATCACCGCTTCCTTCAGGGGCAGCGTGACGCCCTTGACATCGATGTTCTACCCAACTGGCCCTTGGACGGATAATCCACCGATCCCCACAAATATCCCTTCAGTTGCGCGGCGTTGGGGCGAGCCTGGTTGGGAGAAAGAAATCAAAAGCGACCAACTTGAAAGGTTGGTCGCTTCATTGTTTGCCAGGAAGGCCCAAGGTTATTCGCTTGACGTGTAGCCGGGCAACATGTGTTCCTGCGCGTCGATCTTTACTCGCCAATAGGGGGTCCAGGCCAGGCCGAAAAGATCCTCACGGATGTCTTTTTTGTAGGCCGTCAGGGTCGATTCAACAATCTGATTTGCTATTTCAGACCAACGTTCTTCGATCTCGGCCATTTCAGTTTTAAGCTCATCCGTCATCTCAATTAACTCTGTCCGCAGTTCTTCGATCTCCTCCATAGATTCGGCTACATCCGCCTTGGCTTTGGAGGTCATGCGCCGTTTCGTCAGGGATGAAGAAACCCGCCGGCTGCTGCGGGAACCGGTGAAGAGACCAAAGACATTCTCGGCATGCGTCGCCAGCTCCTCCATCTTACGGCCAGATAATTCCGCTTCATCCTCAGCCAGTTCGCGTTCTTCCCGGGCAATTTTATCTTCGATGGCATCGATCTTCTTCTCATATTTTGTCTGCAGCTTATCGAGCTCTTCATCGCGCCGCTCGCGTGCCACTTCGCTGCATTGTTTGAGGAAATCGGGACGATTCATGTCTGGCTTGGCAACCAACTTTAACGCCTCATTTTTAAGAACAGTCAATCCGGCAGCGTGATAGACGAAATCAAGGAAATCCTTGGCCATGGATTTGACCAGCTTTCCATCTGTGAAGGGGGGTTCCAGTTCACTGAACTGGGATTCGCTAATCGGGGATGAATCGATGCTGCTGCGATCCACTGCAGGACTCTCCCAATCTTCCCAGCGGATGATGCCCTGGCGATCAGCCTCCTCGACAAGAACACTGACTGTCCGGCTCTCATCAATGTTGTTCTTGCGATCAAGATAGCGGACCATCGCCTGTGCCAGTAGGGCCGGGCGGTACATGAGCACTGTTTCGGAGGGTGTGACTCCTTCCAAACCTGCCCTCTTCAATGCCTGCGAGAGCGTTTGATTATTGGGGAGAAACAGTTCAGCAATCCCTGCCGGAACTGTGGGTTTAGATTTCGCAACGGCAAGCGTGGAGGCTCGCTCTTCTGCCATCTCAGCTTCTGCAACCATCTTTTTCTTAATCTCACGCTTGATCTCCACCGTTTCGATCTTCGCCCCCACAAGTTGATTGAGTTCGTCCAGCCGATCACGTGTGATG
>JBFFQB010000028.1:0-28464 GCA_041573795.1 Anaerolineales bacterium | reverse complement strand
CCCATACGTGTAATCAGGCGCGCCAAACCATCTCGACGGTCGACCATCGCCGCGCAGTATAGCATAACCACTGCGGGACGAAAACAAGCGCTCTGCCCTGTGGCGCTTAAAGGCCAGATTTAAGCATGCCTGGTTGATTGTAGACTGCGGTACTATGCCGGTCAAGCCAACCTGATTGCATGGGCTTTTTGATAGGCTATAATGCGGAACGGTTGTTCGATGAAAAGATAATGAGCCTTAATCTCTCTCGAATTCTGCCCCAACTATCCCGCCTGGGAAAATCCCTTTCTGAGCGTCAGCGTATGCGCAATGAAAGCGTTCCCAAGCTAAAGAATCTTCTGCAGCAAGCAAGCGCAATGGGGGTCGAGGCGCTGCAGATGAAGGTTAGTGCTGCTGGGGATCGTTGGCCCGGGGCTGCTCCGACGGATGAAGCAGTTGACGCGGTATTTCCTGCGCCTGCGCTACCAGCAGCCTTTGTCGTTGTCGGTGCGGATGGTTCTCAGATTTATCCCGATCGGCACGCCCCCGCCTTTTACTATCTCATCAATATCGGTAGTATCCAGGTTACGCATGGATCGGGAGCGACCCCAGTTACATCACAGGAAGCTTCCCTCTATTTCGCACAAGAAGATCTCTATGACCGCCAGGGTCGACCTCTCCAACCCGTGATGATCAATTTGCGCCGTGACGTTGCCGAGATGCAAGCGCTTGCCAGTGCTGCAAGCAAGACAAGCGATCTGCCAACGCTGGCGTTGCTCGATAATAGCCTGCTGTTGTGGATGACACTTGAAGCCGATACGGGCGCACGTCGGGAAATCGATCAACGCCTGAAGGAATACCTTGCAGCCATGGACTTGCTGCGCAAGGAGAATGTCGCTCTCGCCGGCTTCATTGATCGCCCCCGCAATGCCAATACGCTCGCCCTCATCCACCTTGCCGATCTAGCGCTGGAGCAGATCCACCCTGATGAATTACGCGTGAACCCCTATCTTGGTCTTTCGGATTACGATCTCTTCCAGGCACTTTTACCTGTTGGATCACGCAGTGCTCGATTTTTATACAAATCTCCACTCAACCGAGACTTTGCAGCGGTGGGTCATCAAGTGCAATATTTCTATCTCAATCCCGGTCCGGGTGAACGGATCGTAAGGGTAGAGATCCCGGCCTGGGTCGGCGAGCAACCAAGTTTGCTCGACACCCTCCATGCAGGATTGCTGCATGAGTGCACCACGACCGGGGGTTTCCCCTTTGTCTTGGTTCGAGCTCACGAACTGGCCGTTGTTAGCACTCGTGAACGCGAACTGCTTGAGCAGCAGATTGCTCGCGTGATGCTCATGGCGGGAGAGCGCAGTGGGCCATCCCAAAAATCGGTCACCAAAACCTGGACACAGGGCCGTCGTCGACATCACCTCTAAAGGAAGGTCTGATGGAAGCTGGAACTGTCATCGGCAGGGTAACCCGTTGTAGCACACGCGGTTTTGCAGGGGCTTATCCGTTGAATCTCGACATCCCTCCCTCCTTCGGTGCTTTTTGTCATGCACCTTACCAGGAAGAGGGGTATGTGATCGGCGTGGTGTATGACATTAACATAGAGGACGATCCTCTCGCCCGACAACTGGCTTCATTGGTAGACGTCCCTGATGAGCAAATCCTCGATAGTCAACATAATCGCCAGATCCCGATAGAGTTCAGCGTACTGACACTTGGTTACCAGGAGGGGGAGATCACGTATCAAATTCTTCCCCCTCGTCCCCCCATGACACTTGAACCCATCCGGTTGCTCACCGAAAAAGACCTGATTGCTTTTACGGATAAGCTCAACTTCCTTTCCACGATTAGCTTAAACCCGTCTGTGCCCGTTGATGATCTTGTCGTTGCTAGTATTCTCCAGGCTGTGCGTGTTCGACCAGAAAGTCAACGAAGTCAGTATCTGGCTTCCGCTGGGAGGCAGCTTGCCCGCAACCTTGCGGGAGATCTCCACCGGCTAGAACAAATCTTGAGTAATCTGTCGCTCGCCCTCCCCGGAGTCACCAATGGCAAATAGAGTTATCCCATTTCATCTGAAGGATTCGTGACCGCAATGGAACCCTCTTCGCTTGATGCATTCTTCGGCCCAAGCAGGACTGATCAACCTTTGGGCTTTGTTCTCAGTGGCTCGCTCTCCGAGGGCTTGGGTGTAAAGCTAGACCCACGCTTTTCGGTTGAACACCTCGCTGTGGGTCGCTATGTCGTCATCCAAGGGTATCAAAGTGGGCGGACATTTTTTGGGATCATAACGGATATCGCCCTGGGAGCCAGCAATCCCGATCTTGCCCACCGCCTGCCGAATATGGAAGAGCGTTTCATCCTTGAGGTATATCGCGGTGAAGTCGCCTTTGCCACGCTGCATATAAGCCCGATGTTGATGTTGGATGAAGATGAAGAGCAACCGCGCCCCATCAAAACCATTCCCTCACATTTTTCACCGGTCTTTGAAGCTTCGGCAGCGGACGTCGCGCGCGTATTTGGTGACGAAGACGATACCCATTTTTACGTGGGAACACCTTTGGACATGGAGGCGGTCCAGGTGAATCTTGATCTAGCGCGTCTGGTCGAGCGTTCTTCCGGTGTCTTCGGAAAAACGGGTACCGGTAAATCCTTCATCACCCGCACACTCCTGGCGGGGATCATTAAGACGGGTCTTGCTGCGAGTTTGATCTTCGATATGCACAACGATTATGGCTGGGCTGTCAAGGATGAGAGTGGACGGGAATATAAAGGCCTGCGTCAATTATTTCAGGATGGGCAGGTGAGCGTAATTACGCTTGATGAGGAAACCTCGCGTGCACGGGGGAGCAAGATCGATGGCACGTTGAAAATTGGCTATGAAGAGATCGAACCTGAAGATATCGAGATGCTTGCTGGGCTGCTGGGGCTTTCAGAAATTCAGACCGGTGCACTTTACTTTCTTCATCGCCGGCTCGGCAAGAACTGGATCGCCCGCCTACTTGAAGACAATCCGGAAACAGATGAGCTTCAGGAGATGGTCGAATCTGGCAGAATCGTAGCCGGTACACTTGGCGCGATCCGAAGGAAATTTGAGGCCTTTATCCCGCGCATGGGATTCCTGGAACCAGGGGCAGGAAATAACGCCGTAGATGATATCTTCAATCGATTGCGCATGGGTACAAGCGTCGCACTCGAATTCGGAAACTACGGAAACACGTTAGCGGCCTACATGTTGGTGGCCAATTACCTCACCCGACGAATTCACGCTCGCTATGTCCATCAAAAGAATTTAGCAGCCGGGAAAAAGGCGGAAGAACCGCGCCCCCTAGTTATCGTGATCGAGGAGGCGCATAAGTTCCTCGACCCTACCGTGGCAGGGCATACGATTTTCGGGACGATTGCGCGTGAATTGCGCAAGTATAACGTGACGCTTTTAATCGTTGACCAACGCCCGAGCGGGATCGAAGATGAGGTAATGAGTCAGATCGGCACACGGGTTACCTGTTTACTCGATAATGAAGCCGATATCCGCGCTGTTTTTTCAGGCGTAAGTGGGGCAAGCACCCTACGGGAGGTATTGGCACGTCTAGATACGCGCCAACAGGCATTGATCCTGGGTCATGCCGTGCCCATGCCGGTGGTCGTTCGCACCCGAGATTACGATCAAAGCTTTTACGCCAAAATCACCGGTGAAACGAAAACAGGATCGGGAAAACGAAAATCTACCGAGAGTCTCTTTGGGGAGTAAGCCCTCTTCAAAGTACCGTTCCTTTAGCGCAAGCTTGAAATAATAGAACATTTGTGCTATTTTGGAGATATGGATTCGCTCCAGAAGTTAGCCTGGGTCAACGCTGAAGCGCGTTTCGAAGCCGATAGTTTTATGCGCCAGGACGATTTTGCTCACCAAAATCGGCAGCGCTTTGGTTACACCGAGAAACAGATCCACGATCGCTACGGCCATATGGGATCTGAACCCGCCATCCCTGCAAAAGGTCATCAAATCCCGATCTATATGGCAGCAGGCAATAATGGACGACGAGTCCCCCTGCTCAAAGCCATGCTCACCACTGCCTGTGAGCGCGATTGTAATTACTGTGCATTTCGGGCCCGTAGAAATTATCGCCGTGTCACCTTTAGACCAGAAGAACTCGCCGCCACGTTCTACAGCGCCTACAAGGCAGGTTGGGTAGATGGGCTCTTTCTCTCCACGGGAGTATTTGCTGGAGGGCCTCATACCCAGGATAAGCTCATTGATACAGCCGCGATCCTCCGGGAAACCCATGGATATCGCGGGTACCTGCACCTAAAAATTATGCCGGGCGCGGAATACGAACAGGTTCGCAAAGCAATGCAACTGGCAAACAGAGTATCTGCAAACCTGGAGGCGCCAAATCATGCTCGCCTCACCTGTCTTGCACCCCAGAAGGTTTTCCACAAGGAACTGCTTCAACCCCTGTTGTGGATCGAGGAAATTCGCGCGACACAACAGGCCAATCGCTCAAGTTGGTCTTCGGGTTGGGCCTCCAGCTCCACTCAATTCGTTGTGGGCCCTGCCGGGGAGAGCGACCTGGAGCTACTGCATACTGTTGCTTCACTTTTCAAAACAGCAAAACTCCGGCGGGTATATTTCGAGGCTTTCAATCCTATCTCAGATACCCCCTTCGAGAATCATCAACCGGAGACACCCCTGCGCCAACAACGCCTCTATCAAGCATCCTATCTCCTGCGAGATTACAACTATAGCCTGGAGGAGCTTCCCTTTCAGAACGATGGACGTCTCCCCGAGAGTTGTGATCCAAAACAAGCCTACGCCGACCTGCATTACCACGATCAACCCCTTGAGCTTAACCAGGCCTCGCCCGAGCAATTATTGCGCATTCCAGGTATCGGCCTGCGCTCCGCCAAAGCCATTCTTCGAGCACGCAAATCTCAACGCTTGATTGATCTCAGCCAGCTACGGCGGCTGGGAATTGTGGCGGAACGCACAGCTCCCTATATCTTGTTGGACGGCAAGCGCCCACCTCATCAACAAACACTATTCAAAGTGCGACCACTCAGGGATTCATCCTTTCAGATTGCCTGACTGCGGCCATCCATCTGCGCGCGCAGCCCATTCCCACCTTTCGGTCACTGCCGATCATCACCCTCACAATCTGTCTTATACTGAGATGGATGTTCTACCCACTCGACCGGTCAGCTTCGGGAGGCTAGGTGTGGCAACGATTGCGACCATCGACTTCCATGTCACCTGCAAGTGTAACCAGGAGTGTTCCTACTGTTGGGGTCCCCAAGACATCGATCCCGAGGTCGATCGTCGTACCGCTGCAGCCATCATCCGTCGCATTGCAGATACCGGTGCACAGCGAATCGTGTTCACCGGGGGTGATCCTCTCTTGCGGGAGGATATCGGTATGCTAATCCGCCTGGCGCGAGAATGCGAACTTGAAGTCGCTCTCTCTACCACCGGGGATGCGCTTACGGCCGGGTTCTTGAAAGCCTACGGCCGCTGGATCGACCTGATTTCCTTGCCTATTGATGGCTCATGCGAGGCAGTCTCAAGCCGCACAAAAAAGAAGGGGCACTTCACCGCTATTATGAAAGCCTTAGCGCTATTACACGATTACCCCAAGATCGACGTTAAACTTGCCACCCCCGTCACGCAACACAACTTGCACGACTTACCTGAAATCATCACCTTACTCAAGGAGCAAGCAACCAGGATGGATAACCGTTTTTTCTATAATGTCTTCCAAACCTTTCCCCGTGCAGTGAGCGAGCAGGATTGGGATGACTTGATCGTCAGCAATGGACAATTTCAAAAGCAGAAACGCGAATGCGAAAGCGAGCCTGTAGCCTTCCGGATAAACTGGCTCGATCACAGCACTCTTGATCGATTGTATGTGATGATCTTTCCAAACGGGCATCTAACCATACCTTCCGGGAGCAGATATGTGGATTTCGGTCCTTTCCTTGAGATCGAGGATCTCGAAGGCGTGATCAAACGATCGGACTTCGATCGCGAAAAACTTCTAAAACATTCGAAAGGATGGTCACGCAGCGAACAATTGACCTAATTCAAAAGAAAAAAACACCGCCCATGGGCGGTGTTTTCCTATTATTGTTTGATATCAGGAGCTATGCTGCTGGTTCAGAATGCGGATCGCCCCGGCGGAGGATATAGTCCTCAACGAACAGCAGCTGATCTTTGGCGCGACGGACCACGCCAAGGAGCTCATCCATCGTTGACACCTCTTCAAGCTGTTCTTCAACAAACCAGCGCAAGAAGTTTTGGGCGATATGATCGCTTTGCTTGATCGCCAGATCCATCAAAGCGTTAATCTGATTGGTGACTTCCATCTCCCAGTCCAAGGCCAGCTTGACTGCCGCATCCGCAGAATCTATCTTGCTGGTTGTGGCCTCGATGGCTGGAATATCGACCTCCCCCCCGGCCTCAAGGATGTAGTGCACAAATTTCATCGCATGCAGTCGCTCTTCATCGGATTGTCGGAAGAAAAATTCTGAAAGTTCCGGAAGCTGCTCAGTGTCAAAATAGGATGCGATCTTGATATATTGATTTGATGCCCCCAACTCACTGCCAATTTGCTGATTCATGGCCTTATTCAGTTCTTTGCTAATTAACATTTGTAGAGTCTCCCTTATTGAGTCGTGACGATGTCAGTCACATCGTCTATTCCCTATTATCTACTTATTTTGATGCAGAATTCAACTACCCGTTACAGGTGTCTTATTCAATTCAGGCCTAGGTACCTACGCCCAGGAAATCCAACGCGTACTGCGCATCGATGTAATTTGGGTTGATCTGAAGGGCGGCGAGGAAGTCCTCGACGGCGCCATTGACATCCCCGAGGCGATAACGGCCCCACCCGCGCCATAGCAGAGATTCTTCTGCTTTCGCCGTACGGGCCAAGGTTGCTTCCGCCAGATTCATGAGATCTTCAGTTCGCCCACTATGAAAGTAAGCGATATAAGGCCCGAACTGGTAACGAGTAAAGCGCCATGGTAATCCGAGCATCAGTGCGTTATCGAAGGCCTCAGCCGCCTGGCGATACCGCTCAAAGTAGAGCAGATTTGTGCCTAGATTGAACCATAGGTAGGCATTATCGGGATCCTGCTCAATGGCTCGCCGTGAGCGCTCTAAAGTCTGTTCGCGGTTGTCATCAACATCATAATCCCGGCCCAGGATGGCTTCAAGTGGCGGGGCGGAGTTTACTGGATAAATGACCATGTAGACCCAGTTGAAGGCCTCCCATCCGCTCTCAAGCGCTGCGAAGCTAATTTCCCGGTCGGGGCCGAGGAAGGAATCCTGGCTATTAAAAACTTGGCGGTCTAGATCGTAGCCTGTCAAAAGCAGGTAATGGCCAGCCCAGCCGGCATCAGGTCCATCACTCTCAATCACATAGCCTTTTTCAACTATGACCGGGTAGCCAGCCGCGATGAACCGCTGCAAGACTTCCAGTGTCCCACCTACTCGATAGGTCGCCTCGAGCCACCCGGCTCGATTATGAACATAGTAGATGAGCTCATCTATGTTCACGTTCTTATCCCCGCGGTCTGGTTTTAAAAGAGCCGATATATCGAATTGATCGCCTTCCCATCCGTAATAGCGCAGGTTAAGCGCCAGGGTTGCCGGACCACAATTATTCCAATCTTGCTTCTCCCAGCGCGGGGATTCAAGCTTGACCATCTGCGGAGGTGGCGTTGGCGAGGCCGTTGGTGTCGCTGTCGCAGCTTGCTTAATTACGACTCCGGGTGTGGGAGAAACATTCTGTGTCGGTTGTTGCGAGGGCACAGGCAGTGCAGTGTGACCCACCGGCGTTGGAAGAATGTCACCTGGATATAGCCATGATCGCACAATCCCCGCCATAGCATCAAAGCGCCATTCAAGCTGGAATTTTACAATGGGTATCTGATATATACCGAAAAGGATGACGCCCATCAAGAACGCACCCAGTATGAACCATGTCCAATGCGCACGCATGGAGCTATTATATCAAGAGCACTTTGGTCCATTATTAATTCGCTGCTTGTAAAATATTGCTAGCTGCCTTCACTGCCAACGTGCCCCTCATCTACGACAGTTGGATGTAACGTTAGGGGGCTACTTTTCACTCCACATAAGCCTTGTTCCGCACTATACTTCAGAGTAGAGTCTCTTCGCGATAGTTTAATTCTTGGAGCTCTGTGAGTTGAGTATGGATCTCGAGACCGCATTATTGATCGTGCCACCCCGAGAGGTTCAAGTCTTCAGCTTTCCATTGCGAGAGCAGTACGACAATGAGGCCTTCAAGAAAAATGTGCCCGCTCATATCACCCTGCTCTACCCCTTCGTCCCCCCCGATGATGTCGAGTCGGCGATCGAGAAGTTAACCGCCCTGTGTAAGGATTATCCGCCCTTTGAGCTTACGCTCGATCGTTATGGCTCCTTCCCTGATGCAATCTTCCTTGAACCCTCCAACCCAGCGCCTGTAAACGCTCTGCATCGTCACCTGGCGAATGCGTTTCCGGAATATCCCATCTATAACGGCGAATATGGATCGGAATTGCACCCGCACTTAACCTTAGCTCGATTTGAGAACGCAGAAGAAGCAGAGGCCATCTCTCTTCCTTCTGTGCCAAGCTTTACGTTCATTGTGGACAAAATCCACCTATATCTCGGGTCCGCAATGGCCGATATCGCCTTCATCCCACGTGCGGTCATCCCTCTCGGGTCTGATAGATGAAAACTGAATCAAGCTCTATTCATGCCGATGCCGTGCGGCAGATGTTCACGCGCATTGCAGGCCGTTATGATTTACTAAACCGTCTTATGACCTTAGGACAGGATCGCCGCTGGCGTCGTGAAACAATCAGCAAATTGAATCTCGCTCAGGGTGAACGGTTACTTGACATTGGTTCTGGTACAGGCGATTTAGCCTTTGAAGCAGCGCGGCAACAATCTAAAGCCGATATTATTGCCTGCGATTTCACAAAGGCAATGGTCCGACGAGGGCGCCAGCGACGCCCCTTCGTTCCTGTTCAGTGGGTGATCGCTGACGCGCAAGAATTGCCATTTGCCTCGGATTCCTTTGACGCCGTCGTCTCTGGGTTTCTCTTACGCAACGTTACTGATCTGGATCGAACCCTTGCGGAACAAGCACGAATCCTCAAAGAAGACGGTCGAATCGCCAGCTTGGATACAACCCCTCATCGCCCACGCTTCCTCTGGCCACTTCTTCGGGTATACCTTCATCGCGTCATACCAGCACTTGGTCGTTGGATCGCTGGTGATGAAGAGGCCTATCGCTATCTGCCGGAGACTACACGTGCTTTTCTCCCAGCCTCAACCCTGGCAGACACTTTCTCATCCTGCGGCTACAAAAATGTCGACTATACTCGGCGAATGTTCGGCACCGTGGCCATCCATTGGGGAATAAAACGCATAAGCATGTCGTCGGCCAATGACCATGCTAACCAGCGTTGAATGAAATCGAGGATTGCTCGTTATGCTCGAGAATTTTGCTGAGCTGTTCAAGACTTTGTGGGTGCCAGGTTCAGCCACTTTTTTTATCTTTGGCCTCATCCTAACCACCATCCTGGTCTATGGTGGGAGGCGCTTGGCTCCTTGGGGGCGACGTCTTCTGCTGTTACTCACCATCCTAGGGTATCTACTCAGCACTCCACTTATCGCCTCCGGTCTTGTTCAACTTATCAGTATTGGCTATTCACCTCTGGACACGGATGCACTGGGCCAGAATGTTGATGCCCTTGTAATTCTTGGAGGTGGTGGCTCGACCTATCGCTTGGGTAGCTACCAGCTTGACATGCTTAGCACACCGTCCAGCTTACGGCTCTTGGAGGCTGTACGCCTCTATGATGATCTCGCGCCAGACTGGGTTATCGTCTCCGGGGGGATAAATGATCGCGGCGGGGTTTCCACACCCGAAAGTGAGACGATGGCTTCTCACCTGATCGAATTGGGGATTAAAGCTGATCAAATACTTATTGAAACCCAATCCTCAAACACCCACGATCAAGCCCTAAACATCCCACAAATGCTTAGGGAGCACGAGGTTGATGTTTTTGTCCTGGTAACCTCCCCGACGCACATGCGCCGTGCCGACCTCAGTTTTCAAAATGTCTCCAGCCAACATCTGACCTCCATTGCACCAATTCGGTCTGCGACAAAACCCGAATTGGGCTGGGGGATATTTCCCAGCGCCGAAGCCCTCCAGATAAACAGAGATGTATTGCGCGAGCTCGTTGGATTGCTGTATTACTTTCTGCGTGGTTGGATCTAGCGCCGGTTATTACTGCAATAAAAACAAATTGACAGTGTCTGGCTGGAATTCCGCACTAAGTTTGCCAAAATCACACTCGTCATTCAGCTTCCGCAGGGAGTGATGGTTACACACTGGGGGAATAGCGGGCGTTGTCTGCCGAAGCCCGATTTATAATAGACTGCCCTGGAGTATGCCCTATGGTGATGGATTCGCTACCCAAGCTTAAACATTGGGAGACTGGTGATCGGCGTTTGTTGATCGATCGATCACCCTGGATGCGCCTGTATGAGGATGAGGTGATCCTACCTGATGGTCGCATAATAGAAGGTTATTTGCGGTTGGAAACACCCGGTTATGTCGCTGTGGTCCCGGTAAACGACGCGGGAGAGATCGGGCTTGTTCGCTCTTACAAACGCGGTGTGGATGCAATTGATCTCCAACCACCTGCCGGTGTGATCGACTCTGATGAGCTTCCGCTAGAGTGTGCGCAGCGCGAGCTGCTAGAAGAGCTAGGGTGCCGATCAGAGAGCATGCACCCGCTTGGTTCATTTGTACTCAACGGCAATTACTACGGTGGTCGAGCTCACTTCTACCTTGCGACAGGCTGTCATATTGTCAGCGAGCCCAACGCTGGCGATCTCGAGGAGCAGCAGATTATATGGCTTCCCTTGGAAGAACTCCGCCAGCTCTGGGAAAAGGGAGGATTTCAACAGCTAGGCGCTGTTGCAGCGCTAGGTCTCGCACTTTCGCACCTCGATAAACTCAGGCAAGATGGATCTTTAAAGCAGGAAGGCTCCGCGTGACTCCTCAAGATCTAGCTCGTGCAGCCCTACGCGGGGAACCTTCCTATGTATGGCGGGCCGGTCAGGAGCGACGCCTGGAAATGATCCGTCGAGGCGCTGATGGACGTGATAGCGGCGTCGTACTGGATAACGGTTGTGGTGTTGGTCAATATCTAGGACGTTTAAATGAAAGCGCTCGATTGGCTATTGGCCTGGAGTATGAGCGCGAGCACGCACGCACTGCTCGGGGATTGGATCTC
Organism: Anaerolineales bacterium; assembly: GCA_041573795.1. GTDB lineage: Bacteria > Chloroflexota > Anaerolineae > Anaerolineales > E44-bin32 > E44-bin32. The sequence continues at coordinate 17,154 of JBFFQB010000028.1, read as the reverse complement.
AATGTCGTCCAAGCAGTTTCTGAGAATCTCCCTTATGCGGATTCCAGCCTTGATCTGATCCTTTCCCATGAGGTACTAGAACATGTGGCCGACGACCGTCGAGCGCTGGAAGAAATGACTCGGGTTTTGCGGATGCCAGATCACCCAGGGGATCTCAACCCTGGACGACTGATCTTGTTTGTGCCCAATCGTGGCTATCCCTTTGAGACACATGGCGTTTCCTGGCGTGGCCGCTATTACTTTGGCAACATCCCACTCGTGAACTACTTGCCGCGTCGGCTGCGCGATCGGCTCGCGCCACATGTACGCGCCTATACTCGACGGGATCTTGAGCACCTGCTTGCTGGTTTGCCCCTGCGGGTCGTTCAACGCACGATCATCTTTGGTGCATACGATAACATCATCGCCCGTTGGCCGAGGATTGGTAGATGGCTTCGCATGGTATTACAGGCCCTTGAGAAAACGCCCCTGAAGGTTTTCGGTCTTTCACACCTTTGGGTACTGGAACGAAAAACGGGAGGTTGACTCCCACTCCCGCTCTGCAAAGCCCAAAGTATCCCTCATTTATCCATCATGTAGGCCGATTTCTCCCACCTCCTGTACGTCGACGGGAACACCCTCGATGACTTCAGGGATGAGCTCTTCTTCGCGCAGATCGGCCTTTAGATATTTTTTCGATACCATCGCAATGATCGCCACCTCATCCGTGAACACCCCGGCGCGGCTCCGCAGCCCCACCCCGACACCGACGACATTTGCCTTGGCTAGGATCTCTTCTTGATAACGCTGTTTGACTTGTTCTGCACGTTGATAGGCGGAGTGGGAGTCATGTTCGATTGCCGGCTGCTCATTCATAGTGTAATTCCCAGTGCTTCTTGAACGTGGGAGATGGGATTGTAGAGTGTGGCCTGATTGGAGCCTGCGAATAATAATCCCACAGCCTTGAGCGCCTCACCCGCTACAAGCAAAGAACCCGAATCACCCGGTTGCGACATGGGCGAGCTGACGATCTGATCTTCAAAACGCGCACTGCCATGACCGTAATCAACATCTACGGTAACATTCAGGACCAGGATACGCCCACGGGTCAAACCGGTTGTCCTCCCCGATTTGCGCACATTCATGCCCAGTTCTGCAGGCAGCGTACCATTGACTGCACCAATGTCCAGAATCTCCTCGAGCAATTCGCTGTCATTAAGAGGGCGAGCCAGCGCCGCATCTACAAGGTTACTTGCCCCGGGATCGCTGTAATAAGCCCTCACGCGATGTTTAGATCCCATCATCCGGGCCATCGTGTTCCCGATTTGAGCAAAGGCCAAGGCCAGATCGCAGGTGGCTTTGCTTTCTGTGAACTGAATGGGTTCAAATTGAACGAGCGTGGCGAAGGAATCCCGATTGAGCTGACCGCCATCTGCGCGACCGGGCTGCAGTACGGCATCCCCGATCTGGGCTTGATTATTATTCGCCAGCACATGGTTATTCGAGAGAAGGAGACGCTCGCCTGAAGCGGCATCTCGAACGGCGCTGCCAAGGGTTCCGGCCGTAACCTGATGGTGCCCAATACTTACCCCTCCCAAGGCAGGCCGCCAGCGATCTGTACGTTCTGTCAGGGCTTTAATATGACCAACTTCAAGCACATCTGTTGGGACCCCGCCTACTTGTTTGGGAACCAGATCGGATTCGGACAATCCCGCCCGCGGGATTTTCTGACGGACGAGTGCCACCACACAAAGATCTCCGACGGCACGGCCTTCACGGGTCTTATAACCGGTACCCACACCAACAACATTCGGTTTCGATAGAATATAAGATGCATGTAGTTCCTTCGCCCGTACGATTTCACTGTGCTCTACCACCACTCAATCCTTTCCCAGACGTGATTCCGCCCAGTATACGCGCTCTTCAAAAAAAAGCGCCAATAAAAAAAGCCAGGCGAGAGATTCTCGCCTGGCTGAACGATAGAGCGGGTTGCTGGTCACCTACATATGGATCGCATGACCTTCAGCATCATGCGCAGCTTCCTTCAATACCTCACTCAGGGTGGGGTGGGCATGAACGTTGCGAGCGATCTCGGCTGGCGTGAGCTCCATCATTTGCGCCAGGGTCAATTCAGGAAGCAATTCGGTCACCTCAGGGCCAATCATATGCGCACCCAGAATCTCCCCGTATTGTGCGTCGGTGATCAGTTTCACCCAGCCAAACGAATCCCCCAGCCCGAGTGCTTTGCCATTTGCCTGGAAGGGGAAGCGCCCCACTTTCACCTCATAGCCGCGCTCTGCCGCCTGGGCTTCGGTGAGGCCAAAAGAGGCAACCTGCGGCTGGCAATATGTGGCCTTGGGCATCATTTCGTAGTCCAACTCCACACTCTCGACTCCTGCGATATGCTCAGCGCAGACGATGCCCATTGCCGAAGCGACATGTGCCAGCATCAGTTTTCCTGTGACATCGCCGATCGCCCAGATACCAGGTACATTCGTCGCCATGCGACCATCGATCTCAACAAAACCTCGAGTGTCGAGTTTTACCCCGGTCGCATCCAGACCAAGATCGCCTGTGTTGGGGGTGAAGCCAATAGCAACAAGCGCCTGGTCTGCATCAAGTGTTTGCTCGCCCTGCTCCCCGGCGACAGTCACTTTAACCTTTGTTTTGAGCGTCTCAATGCCGACGACTTTTGTGCCTGGCATCAGCTCTATGCCGCGCTTCTTGATCGCCTTTGAGAGCTCTTTGCTGATCTCTTCATCCTCCAATGGCGCAATCCGAGGCAGCATCTCAACAACCGTGACGTCCACGCCATAGGCATTCCATACCGTAGCGAACTCAAGCCCGATGGCACCCGCTCCGATGATTACAACAGATTTCGGGAGCTTTTCCTGGAGGATAGCCTCCCAATAGGTGACGACCCGCTCCCCATCGACTTCGACTCCGGGGATCATCGCCGCCGACGCGCCGGTCGCAATGATGAAATTCTCAGCTTGAAGGGTTTGCTTGTTGCCCGATTCGTCCACAACCTCAAGATTTTTCGGGCCTGTAAACTTGGCTTCCCCCATATGAACTTCGATCTTGTTCTTCTTCATGAGAAAACCGACGCCCTTGTTCAGGCGATCCGCGACCTGTCGGCTTCGCTTGACCGCAGTGTCGTAATCAAGTTTTAATCCTTCCAGCTGAAACCCGAACTCTTTACCGCCGTTGCGCAGAGTGTGGGCCACCTCGGCATTCTTGAGCAGGGATTTTGAAGGAACACAGCCAACATTGAGGCAAATCCCCCCAAGGAATTGCTTCTCTACGATGGCTACTTTCTTTCCCAACTGTGCGGCGCGGATGGCGCCTACATAGCCTCCCGGGCCAGCTCCGATCACCACAACGTCATAGTTTGCCATACAGGCGTCCTCCTTGATGGATCGACTTAAATTGTAATCGTTTCGTCGAACCACATTCAAAATCAAGCCCAGTTTTCAAGAGTTTTCACGATTGTGCCCAGAAACGCGTCTGCGATAGCGCCGTCGAGCAGGCGATGGTCGAAGGTTAGCGTCAGATACACCATCGGTCGAATGGCGAAAGCATCCATGCTACCTCCCGCAGGATCGGGCACCTCGATCGCAACCACACGTTTCTGGATGGCTCCTACACCAAGGATGGCTGCCTGTGGTTGGCTGATGATCGGGGTGGCAAAGAGCGAGCCACTGATCCCATGGTTTGTGATCGTGAAGGTGCCCCCCTGGACTTCCTCAGGCTTCAATTTACGACCTCGGGCACGTTCCGCCAGATCATTAAGGGCGGCTGAGAGGGCTAACAATGATAGCTGTTCAGCGCCCTTGATCACAGGCACGATCAACCCATCGGCCCCGAGTGATACTGCCATTCCGATGTTGACTGCTTCATGCAGCACAACGCCCTCGTCGCTCCAAGAGGCATTAACCTGAGGAACGGCCTTTAAGGCCTGGACAGAGGCAGCCAAAAAATAAGCAGTAAAGGTTAAATTGACACCATCACGCGCAAAAATGGCCTTGTTCGTCTGCCGATGGGCCACGACCCGACTGAGGTCTACCTCCATAAAGGTACTGACATGCGGTGATACCTGCTTGGAACGCAGCATATGTTCTGCAATCGACCGGCGGACTGGGGTGTGCGGGATCACGCTTCCCGGTTTGAGTACTTCTGTGCCCGGGATGGATCCCTGCTTCACGCCAAATACTTCCTCGGTTGGTCGGAAGAGTTCACCCAAAGCCGGCTCCTCCCATGGTGGAACAGCTGAATCGGCGATCGCGCCCGATTCGAGATAGGCAAGGACATCTTTCTTAGTAATACGTCCACCGCGCCCGGTTCCTCTGACTTGCTGTAAATCAACCCCATGCTCGCCCGCGATCCGGGCAACCACCGGGGAAATAAAGCCAAGAGCCTTTGAGCGCCCCACCTGGGCACTGGGCACGGCAACCGCTTGCGCTGCGGATGAAACTTGTGGGACAGCTTCAGTTTCCGTCATCACAGAAGTTTCAGGTTGAGATGGAACCTTTGTGGGTACTTCCTCACCCGCTTCGCCGATCATCGCCAGGACAGTCCCGGCACTTACCGTCTGACCCTCTTCGACATATACCCGCAGCAGGATTCCTGATGAGGGAGCAGGAATTTCGGTATCGACTTTATCGGTGTTTACTTCCAAGAGGGCTTCAAATTCAGCAATAGCATCGCCCTCACCTTTCAACCATTTCATCACCGTACCCTCGACGACCGATTCCCCCAACTGGGGCATGATCACTTCACTTGCCATAGCGCACTCCATCTACACTGATAAGCACTGCTCAATAGCTCGCTAAATCGCGCATAGCAACAGCGATTTTTTCAGGATCGGGCATGAACCAATCCTGGAGTGGGTGGCTATACGGCATGGCAGGGATATCTGGACCCGCCAGGCGCTTAATAGGAGCATCGAGCATCGTGAATGCTTGATCTGCGAGCCGGGCAGCGATTTCGGCACCGTACCCACCCGTCAGATTATCCTCATACACAATTAAAGCCTTGGCTGTTTTCTCCACGGAGCCCAGCAACGTGTCCATATCGATGGGCAATAGCGTTCGAATATCAACGACTTCAACTTCGATACCCTCAGATGCTACCTGTTCTGCAGCCTGAAGGCAGTAATAGTGCATCATTCCGTATGCGAAAACACTCAGATCCGTTCCCGCCCGCGTGACCTTGGCCGGGCCGATTGGAACCAGCACCTCTTCCTCCTCAGGAACCTCACCGCGGATCAGCCGGTAGCCTTTTTTGGGCTCAAAGAACATCACCGGGTTAGGATCGCGCACTGCCGATTTCAATAGACCTTTCGCATCATAGGGTGTCGATGGGATCACAACCTTCAACCCGGGGACATGAGTAAAGAAAGCCTCTACAGATTGCGAATGGTACAAACCGCCACCGATTCCACCGCCGTAAGGCGCGCGGATCACCATGGGCACAGTCCACTCGCCATTTGATCGGTAGCACATCTTGGCTGCTTCGTTCACGATCTGGTTGAAGGCCGGGTGGATAAAGTCGGCGAATTGAATTTCACAGATAGGCCGGGCGCCATAGAGCGCAGCACCCACGCCTATGCCCACGATCGAAAGCTCTGCCAGGGGGGAGTCAATCACTCGCTCAGGACCATATTTTTCAAATAGTTCCAGCGTGGCGCGGAATACCCCTCCGCGTGGTCCTACATCCTCACCAACAATGAAAACCCGCTCATCCCGCGCCAGTTCCTCATCCATTGCCTGCCGGATACCCTCAATTAAGGTAATCTCAGCCATGGCGAATATCCTCAACATAGACCGGGTAAGCCGCCTCACTCACATCAGGATAGGGGGCCGACTCGGCATGATCAACTGCTTCTTCTACCTGTTCCTTGATCTCGGCTTCGAGCGTGTCCAGGTCTTTTTGCGTAATGGTATTCTGCTTCAACAACAACGCGGCAAAGGCTGGCACAGGATCGAGCGCTTTCATTGCCTCGACTTCCTCGCGCGGCCGATAAGTACGATCATCATCGTCCGATGAGTGAGGGGTCATGCGGCTTACCTTCAACTCGATCAAGGTCGGACCTTGTCCTGACCTGGCACGATCTACAGCTGCCGCGACAACATCATGTACTTTAATGGCATCCAGACCATCAACGCTCTCACCGGGCAAGCCCAATCCCTTGGCCTTATCCGCAACTTGTTTGACGGCCATTTGCTGGTCCTGTCTGACTGAAATCGCGTAGACATTATTTTCGACCAAGAAGATCACTGGGAGCTTATGGATCGCAGCCCAATTTACACCCTCATACCACTCTCCCTGGGAAGTTGAACCCTCCCCAATGCTCGTGAGTACGACCTTATCTTCACCGCCCAGCTTGATCGCCAATCCGATGCCGGAAGCATGCGGTGTCTGCGTAGCAACCGGGGATGAATGGCTTACGATATTCGCCGTGCGCAAGCTCCAGTGGCTGGGCATCTGGCGGGCGCCCGAGGTTGGTTCACCCTTCTTTCCCATCAAACCAAGCATGAAATCGCGTGGACTGTAGCCAAATGCCAGCATCAATGCTAAATCGCGATAATAGGGCACAACCCAATCTTTGCCTCGCTCAAGGGCAAATGCTGCTCCGACTTGAGCAGCCTCGTGACCAATACCGGAAATATGAAAGGCAATTTTTCCCTGCCGATGAAGAATCCAGGCACGTTCATCCAGGCGACGCGCCAGGAGCATCGTGGCGTACATTTCCTTCAACAGTTTTTTATTCAAAGCCATCTGGGCCCTCTTCTTTTCACACCTTAGAGTGGCATTACTTTTATTAACTACACTGGGGCTTTTGGAACAGGCCTATGCCGCTGCCAGAATCTGTAGAGTTGAGAGAAAATCAAGACGATAAGTACAGGTTCAATGAAGAACTTGATACGCATATTTTCGCCTTTCTCCGCTAGAACCGAAACGGCGAATATATACATACCAGGCAATGCCAATCCGACATAACGCATGATCTGACGGGCATCAACAGCTTCTTTAAGTCCATATAAAGCAGCAAGAGCTAAAAGTATTACCAATACTGGCCAAGAGAACACATTGTCGTAAGCTGATCGCCATGGGAGTCGATCGACGATTACATGGGGATTGTGTCTGCTCGACGGCTGCAAGTATAGTCCTAGGTTCTCAAGATAGTTACCTGCAAGCGTGCTTATAGGGGTTGTTTGGATATAGTTTATAAAGAGGTCAATAAATTCCAGGTTCAGTTCAAGGTAATCTATATGGTTGAAGTTGGGCGTTCCGCTTATCTTTCTTACTCTGGTTAGGACCTGGGGCAAGTCACTATCTGTTCTCGCGTCGGGCTTTCCTTCTAAATATACCCAGTAGTTGGGAAGGGCTTCACTGATACCCGCAGCTCGCGAGAGATTTAAACCCGTAAACGACGAGGTTGAAAATAGCCCAAATTTTTGGTTCTGCTTGAACAGATAGAGACCAAAGACGGCGACTGTGATCATAAGATAAGCCATCACACTTCTTCTGTTCATTCCAACTAAATACAGAGATACGGCAAAGACAATAATGAATGGCAATTGAAATAGCGATCGAGTGAACAACAGCAACAACACGATTAGAGAACTCATTCTAAATGACGATGTCTTATTCCGGCTAACTCTCCAGAGAAAGTAATACATCAATGTGATAAGAAAAGCAGATAGAAACGATGTATCAAGATAAGTGGCGAAGTAGATAACAGCGGGATGCAGGATCATGGCAATCGCCGTGACGACCGCTACCTTTAATTCAGTGAGTTCATACATCCATAGAAATATGAGGGAGCCCATGACGCCCGACAACAGACTCCAAAACCCATAAAGCAGTATATCAACGTGTACAACCGAAACCTGAGGATTCGTGGCTGGCCAAATATGAACCAGGACAGCTCTGATGGCATCGAATCCAGGGGGCTGAATATGAATATTCCAAAGAGTTTCTAGAGGGGATGCGGAAAGATCCTCCAAGGCAACAGTCTGCATCATTCTTTCGGAGGACCACTTTTGAAAATGGACCCCGTCCGGGGTATATGGTCGTAAAGTCCAGATTAGCGTAATTTGGAACAGGAAACTAAATATTCCGATCACAAACGTGATGACCGTGATCTTCCTATTGCTTTTCTGAATCCATTCCTTCATATGAATCAAAGAATGTATCGGATGATTGAGAGTTGGTGAGTTCTACTCGGCCTTGTTGAACTAGAATGGCTGTACAACTAGTGTCCTTTCAACCGATTTTCCACATAGCTGCAGGTAGCTAAATAATAAGTGCTTCACTAGGAAACGATTAAGCGCCAGCTTGATGACAACAAATCTGGTTACCCTCATCGCGATTAATTGTCTCAATAGCTTGTTTCACGTGCGGCACTCGTAATCATAATTGAGCCTACCTGAAATCTCAATGGATAGCTTAGCCATCGGCTTCTTTCTTCGCCGCACCTTCGCTTGGGGCAGTCGCTGCGGGATCCAATTGATCAGCGAGCAGCTCCGCAACATCTTTAATTTCCATACTACTCTCATTCCCGGCAGCATCACTCAACATGATCATGCAGAACGGACATCCAACCGCCAGGGTAGATTGACCGGTTTCTGCCGCTTCAGCGATACGCGCTTCGCTCACGCGTAGTTCACCGGCTTCCTCTTCCTTCCACATTTGTGCCCCCCCTGCTCCACAGCAGAAGGAATCCCGCCCTGATCGGGGCATCTCGACAAGAGGGATTTGCAATGCCCCCAGAGCCGCACGAGGTGCTTCGATGATGTCATTCTGGCGGCCAAGGTAGCAGGGATCATGAAAGGTGATTCCGGTCTCGGTTGCACCTGCCTCCAGCGTCAACCGCCCCTCATTTATCAACGTCTCGAGGAGTTCAGTATGATGAATGACTTCATAGTGTCCCCCAAAGGCGGGGTACTCATTCAGCAATGTGTGCAGGCAGTGCGGACAGGTCGTGATGATCGTCTTTGTTTGCACTGCATTGAGCGTCTCAATGTTGGCGCTGGCCAACTCGTAGAAGAGATACTCATTACCTGAACGGCGCGCCGAATCTCCCGTACAACGTTCCTGCGGTCCTAGTACAGCGAAATTTACATCGGCAGCTTGCAGAAGCCGGGCAAATGCCCGGGCTGTCTTCTGCGCCCGCGGATCGGTGGAAGGTGCACAACCTACCCACCAGAGATACTCCGCTTCTGGGTTTTGCTCGATCGTGGGGACATTCAGGCCATCAGCCCATTCGAGGCGTTTCTCAGGAGGGATATTCCATGGGTTGGACGTGCGCTCCATACCACGATAAGCCGTCTGCAGCTGCTCGGGGAAATCGTTAGCCATCAGCACCAGGTGTCGACGCATCTCCAAGATGTCAATCATTGGTTCATTGCCAACAGGACAAACCTCGATGCAAGCACCGCAGGCCGTACAACCCCATACCGCCTCAGCGGGCAGGGCAAACTCGGTCAGCGTCTGGCTGCTGCGCTCACCGCTCGCAATTTGAGCACCTTCCTGATTCAGAAAATAGCGCTTATTGATTTCCAGCGCTGCAGGGGAGAGCAATTTTCCGGTCGTATATGCTGGGCAGGCATCTTGGCAGCGATTGCACATGATGCAAGCATAGGCGTCCAGTACACCCTTCCAGGAGAGATGCTCGACGCGTTCGGCACCGAATTGTTCAATGCTCTGGTCATCAAAGTCCAAGGGTTCCAGCGCTCCCATGGAGGTGCGTTCTGGCTGCAGGAGATAGTTTAGTGGCGTAATAATTAAATGGATGTGTTTTGAGTAGAGAAAGTACGGCAGGAAGACTAAGATGCCACCCAGAGACAACCACCAACTCGCATGTCTGGCGATCTCGCGCAGGGTTTCAGGGAAGCCTGACCAAAAGCCAGAGATAAAGGACGCAGCTGGCTGCCAGCTGTCCGCCCCTGAAAGCGATAGATGAAACGATTCACCCAGAAGGCGCCCTCCAATGTGGACCAGGATGAAAAGGCCGACAACGGCTGAATCTCGGCGAATACCAAACCGTGCTTTCGAAAGAAGGGGAACATCCTCACGAATGACAAGCTCAGGCGATCGCACGAAAAAGCGACGCAATAATAAGCCCACCATCCCCACCAGGACCAGGACACTGAGTAGATCCGCTCCCAGCCGGTAGAGATCGGCAATCGCTCCTTCGCCTAGAAAAACATAACCCGGGAACCAGGCTTGTAACAGATCACCCAGATTGACCAGGAGATAATAAATAAAGCCCCATCCGACCAGGCCATGCAGCAGGCTGGTCCAGCGCCGAGCACGAAAAACTGCTGAAAAAGAAGCTGTTTGCAGGATTACACGAACGAGGCGTCCGGGGGCTTCACTCCACTTGGGCTGCCCCTGGCCACGCCCAATCGTGCGCGCAATTCGGATAGCCGCTCGAGCTGAGAATCCGAGGGAGCTGACGATCAGAATTATGAACGCGGTGCGCTCAAACGGGGTTAGTATGATGCGACTCCTCTGGCGTAGAGTTCATCCTGTACATTCAGGAGTGTGGATGTTTGAACGCGGAAAAGTTTACCACAGCCGGTGCGGGGACTCATTTAAACAAAACAAGCCGGGTTATAGAAACCCGGCTTTTACAGCATGGTCACTGCACCATCAGTCTGTAGCTGCGGAGATCGACTGTTCAATATCGATGGAGATAAGTTGCCCTCCCAGGAAAGATTCGACGTCCTCAAGCGCCTCAGCATACACTTGAAGCAATTCATCATCCGTGCCCTTAAATCGGCGTAACATTTGACGTGCACAGGCCTTACAACCCCGCATGGCCCGATAAGAATCAGTTTCACAACTTAAGCAACCGTCAAGGCGGATCATCATCAATGAAAAAGCGAGTCTTTCTGAATGTTCTTCGGGAAGTTGTGTGATCTTTTCAACGAGCGCGCGCCAGCGATCCCCACGTGCGTGCCGTAAGGCTGGGATCACGTGGGTGGGAAACAATAGTTCATTATCCGCGTACATAGGGCTCGTCTCTCCTCCAAAGGGGGTGAATGGAGATCGAACAGGTATGATTTGACCCATTGTAGATTCGGGCGAGTCAGCAGCGGCAGGGTACTTAAGTACTAGAGTCTTCTGGTGGTAGATTCGGGTCCACAGACCCTTAAGAACAAAAAAGAGACGGGGTTCTCGTCTCTTTCATGTCCTAGATCATAGCTGAATTCATGCCCCTCCAGAGCCATATACATCCGGATCGGTGGGTGTTCTCCCAGAGGGGTCATAGACATGTACCCAGGTCCCTTCCTCCGCCCAGTTAAAGAGCCAATCCGCATCAACCGGGGACAGGTTCACGCAGCCATGTGAGCGAGGGTAGCCATAGCCATTATGCCAGTAGGCACCATGCAACGCCCTGGATTCATCGAAATACAGGATCCAGGGCACATCTTCAAGGTAGTAATAATCTGAACGGTCGGCGGCGAAAGCCCCCGACATAGGATCGTTTTCAAGCTTCTTATAGACTTGGAATACGCCCGGCTGAGTCCACCAACCATCTAGGCCGGATGACACCATTGTCGCGTAGACCATCTCACCGCCCTCATAGACCGCTAGGGTTTGTTCGAATAAATTGACCGAAATCCAGCGATTTGATTCCACTCCGTCAGGGCGATTGGTGTCGGGAATCACCTTAGCTACTCGCCTTTGTTCGACCCAATCTTCAGGTCCAATTTGATACCACACTAATCCACCAATTTCAGCCGAATCGAAGATTTGGACGATCTGGAAGCGGGCAACCGTCCTGCCTGTCAGCGGCTGATCTGTGCCTGCACCTCTCCGTGTTTCAGTATGAGTCAGAACCCAAGCGAATGTTTGCACGGGTGTTTGGGTGAAAGATACGCCCCGGAATGTCGGTGGGGATAATCGAGCCATCCCCTTGCCGTTCACGTATACACCGGGGACGATCATATAAGCTACACTTCCGTCGCGATCATAGCGCTCGATCCATGAAAAGAATACGAAGCCGGACTCGACAATGCGGTAGGGGTTTTCATCTCTCAGGGCGTCCTCCAGGCTCGTGTAGAGCGGTGTCCCACCGTCACGACGCGATTGGACGTAATTAAAGGGGATGTGGCCAAGCGTGGCATCCATTCTCCCAAAGGGGAGCGGATGCTGGGGATAGATGCCGCGAGCTGCTTTCAGGGCTAGCTCAGCGCGCGAGCCCTGGTCAGAACAGCGCATCGGTTGTCTCAACAGCAAGCGGGTTGGGCAGAGAGGACCAAGTCTATCCGCGCTAGCTTTCGAACGAGGCGACCCCGCAGCTTCTGCAGGCATCACCAGGATTGCCGCTACAAATAAGCCAAGGAAAAGAGTTAACCACCGCATTTTCACGTCAAATACCTTCACATTGTCACCCATTGACAAAATATTATACGCAGTTGCTAGTCGACTGTCATCCTGCTTACGGTCAGAAATCGTGCACGATAGCAGGATGCGATTGATAGAATGCAAGACGAGTAGGTTTACTCGTGCTTAAGAACCTCTCCCTGGAGACGCTCAACAAAAGCCTCTACGCCAATGGCTCCGAGATCATCACCTGATCGCAATCTCACGGCCAACTTCCCTGCCTCTGCTTCCCGATCGCCTACGACGAGCATGTAAGGGATCTTCTGCATCTGTGCATCGCGGATCTTGGCATTCATCCTCTCGCTGCGTGCGTCGACTTCAACCCGAAGGCCTGCCTGCTTGAGTTGTTCAGATACAGTTTCGGCGTATTCTAGGTGCCGATCGGCGATGGGTATCAAAACAGCCTGAACGGGCGCAAGCCAAACCGGGAAGGCTCCGGCATAATGCTCGATGAGCACGCCCATAAAGCGCTCCATCGATCCAAGTAGGGCTCGGTGGATCATATAAGGCCGATGCTCCTGTCCATCCTCACCGACGTAAGCCAAATCGAAGCGCTCCGGCAGGTTAAAATCAAACTGGATCGTACTCAATTGCCACTCGCGGCCAAGCGCGTCCCTGAGTTTGAGATCAATCTTTGGCCCGTAAAAGGTAGCCTCACCTTCATCAATCTCGTAGGGAATCTCTGCCCGCTCCAGCGCCTTGCGCAAGGCCTCCGTCGGCGCCTCCCAGTCCGCTGGATCTCCAGCCGACTTATCCGGATTACGCGTGGAAAGGTATGCCTGGAAATCAGAGAATCCAAAGGCCCGCAGGATGTGTAGGCTAAACCCTAGCACGCGGTCGATCTCCTCTGGCATCTGATCTGGTCGGCAAAAGAGGTGAGCGTCGTCCTGCGTGAAGCCCCGCACCCGCAGCAAGCCATGCAGTACGCCACTGCGCTCGAAACGATAGACTGTACCCCACTCGGCATACCGCAGGGGCAGATCGCGGTAGGAGCGCGTGCGGCTCTTGAAGATCTGCACGTGGAAGGGACAATTCATTGGTTTGAGGTAGTACTGCTGCCCCTCAATATCGAGCGGGGCATACATCCCCTCCTGGTACCAATCGAGGTGGCCGCTCGTCTCCCATAGTTGCGACTTACCAATATGAGGCGAGTATACAAACTCGTAGCCACCGCGTTCATGTTCCTCCCGGCAGTAATCCTCGGCAATTTTACGCACCATACCACCGCGGGGGCTCCACAAGATTAACCCTGGCCCAACCGCCTCGCTCACGGTGAAAAGATCTAGTTCTTTGCCCAGGCGACGGTGGTCGCGTTTCTGGGCTTCCTCCAGCTTCCAGAGGTATTGTTCAAGTTCATCCGCCGATTCCCATGCTGTACCATAGATACGCTGCAGCATCGGGCGCGCTTCGTCACCGCGCCAGTAGGCACCGGCGACATTGAGTAGTTTGAAGGCTTCCGGGTTTAATGTTTTGGTATTCTCGACATGCGGCCCCCGGCAAAGATCTGTGAAGGTATCCTGCGTATAGACTGAAATCTCCGGCTTTTCCTCTATCGGTTCGCCATATTCATCAAACCCGCCCTCTTCCAGCCCTTCAATCAACTCGATCTTATACGGTTGATCGGAGAACATCTCCCGGGCGTCTTCTGCTGAAATAACTTCTCGCTCAAATGAGAAGTTTCCAGCTATGATCTCGCGCATGCGCGTTTCAAGTACCTCTAGATCTTCCGGGGTGAGCGGACGCGGTAAATCAAAGTCGTAGTAGAAGCCGTCCTCAATCGGTGGGCCGATGGCAATCTTCGCCTCACCCGGGAACATCTCCATCACAGCCTGCGCCATCACATGGGCAGTCGAATGCCGCACCCTATAGAGATTTGAATCCAAATAGCGTTGTTTCCTGCCTTCAGCCATCTTGTCCTCCTTTCCAACCGCAGCGCTGAACAAAAAAGCCCCCGCTCTGGGGCGGGAGCTTGCTCTCACGCGGTTCCACCCAGATTGACCTCGATGAGGTCGTCTTGGACAGCTTTTAACGGGGCTGATCCGTTTTCCTTACTCGCCCAGCAAGAATTAGGTTTTCAGGTTCAGGCTCGCGGGGGGTTTTCTTCGGGCGGAGGTGAAGAGGATTCGCAGTCCATGATCCTCCCTCTCTGACACATCCGATCTCCGGTTACTCGTCCCGGTCATAGCCGATCTATATTCAGTTGAGTGGGCGGTATTGGACTCGAACCAACGACCTTTGCGATGTCAACGCAACGCTCTAACCAGCTGAGCTAACCGCCCATGTGCACTGGATTATACAAAGCCCAGATGGTTTTATCAATGGCTCCCCATAGATTGTCTAGCCGGCATAACTCCAACCGAGATGGGGCAGTGTAAGCGTCTCGCTCACCTCGCCCGACTTCGTCACACCCGCACCGACGATCTCGCCGACGACGATGTCATGATCCCCACCAATATCGATGATGCGCACGAGGCGACACTCCAGATAAGCAGCCGACCCCTCCAGGACAGGGCATCCCGTCTCTGGTGCTGGCGTGAAGCTGGCCTGTTTCATCTTGTCCGGGTTCTTGGCCCGCCCCTTGGTGAAGGGTTTGATCAACTCCTGATCCTCCTTCCGGAAGATATTCAGGGCAAAAACCCCACCCTTTTCGATCAATCCATGGGTGTAGCAGGTCTTCTGGAGGCCCAACGCCAGTTGCCGTGGTTCAAACGAAATCTGGGTGATCCAGTTCGCAACCATCGCGTTGTGGTCATCGTCAGCTTTCGAGGTGATGCTGTAAAAGCCATAGGGCATCATCCTCAAGGCGTCTTTTATCGGATCTTCACTCATGTGCTCTGCCCTTGGGTTATTTAAGTATCCTTTGCATTGTACCGCGCTGGAATTGCTGCTTGCCGCTATCTTGGATATACACGCATAGGCACCCCGGGCCTGGGCTCCAGAGTCGCTCCCATGTGTGGATGGATATGGCGCTTGACCGGTTCCACCTTGAATCGCTGCAGGATGTGGCTCATCACGAGCAAAGATTCAACCCGGCCAAATGCCGCACCGATGCAATTGCGCGGTCCACCCCCAAAGGCCAGCCAGGCATACGGGACGGCGCGCTGTCCCGGTTGATGGCGCTCAGGATTAAAAGCTCCCGGTTGATCCCAGTATCCTGAATGACGTTGCGTGAGGTAGATCGAGTAGATCACACGCGTTTCGGCTGGGATGTCGAAGCCCTGAAAGACAAGATCCCGCGCCGCCACGCGTGAGCCCAGATGGATGGGAGGGTAGAGCCTCAAAGATTCAGTCAGCACTCGGTCCAACCGTGGCAAGCTATGGGCTGCATCACTGGCGGAAACGGAGGTCGCCACTCCCGTGGCTTCATCCACCACCTTTTGAAGCTCAGCAGGATGTTCTCCCAACAGGTACCAGGTCCACGCGAGCAGGGCGGTACTGGTGTCATGGCCAGCTATCAACATCGTTAGCAGTTGATCGCGGATCCAGGTGTCATCGAGGCCAGCCTGGATGAGCGCACTGAGCATATCGCTCCCTTCACCTGACCGCTCCTTGGGCTGCGCCCGGCGTCGATCGATCACGGCGTACAGGTACTGGTCCATACGCTTGATCGCCCGGCGGTATTGCCCTCTTGGCATTGCGGGGATAAGCATCCACAAACCGGGGGAAATGTAGCTAATAACTCCCAGGATTGCCTTCCATAATGGGCGGATTTGGGCTGCAAAATCCTCAGCAAAAAGGGTACGTACCAGGATCAACAGCGCGATCTTGCGCATTTCGACTAACATGTCAACGACCATGCCAGGTCGCCATGTGTCAACAACTTCTTTGGTGCTCCTGTGCATGATCTTGGCATATTGGTCGAGCATACGACGGTGAAGTGATGGCGCCATAAGGCCGCGCAAATGATCATGCGTTTCACCATCCTCCACCAAGACGCCGTGCCCTAGCAGATCCGTCACCGGATCGCGCTCATTACGCCAGCGGAATTCATGCCGTGCTTGTACCAGGACAAAGCGTGCGGCTTCCGGCCCAACCAGCACCACCGGCTTGAAGCCGGGCAGGTCGATCTGGAAGACGTCCCCTGTCTCTGCGTGAAACACTTCCAGGGCAGCCAACGGATGGCGCTGCTTCAACATTGCTTGCAGGGCTAATAAACCGCTCCTGGGATCGGGTCGTGGGACAGGTTGGTTCATGCCTGGATAGCACTCGCTTCGTAAGGAGGACTCGGCGCATCCATGTACGTCTTTATTCCCATCCTCCACTGGGGTTGTCTACGTGCCGAAGGCTGCGCCCCTTCCAATGAGGACCTGATCGGCTGAAGTGCCATCGCAATCCTTGCAGCGCAATCAATGTCATCGAGATCACCGAAGCTGGCATCCAGAGCGCATCGATTAAGATTGCTCTACTGATAACCGCAGCAATCGCCCGCACACCAATCCCCATAGCCACAGCCACCCCTGCTCGAACAAGCATGTCCAGATCTGGCGCAGGGATCATCGCGCCGATCATCGCCAACCAGGGATAAACAAAGATCAGCAGGTGGAAGAGTGTGGAAAGTAGTAAAAAGATGGGCTGGTTCCCGTACCCTGCAAGAATGTTTTTTCCGAAGCCCTCCCGGACAGATCTCCAACCTGTATACATGCGAGCTTTTATCATCCCGTGTCCAAGCCCGATGACGAGTCTATAACCCAGGCCTTTTACCTGACGTGCTAATTTGACATCCTCAATGATCTCTGCGCGCACCCTTTTATGCCCGCCCAACTCACGGTAGAT
>JBFFQB010000027.1:0-28492 GCA_041573795.1 Anaerolineales bacterium | reverse complement strand
CTATATCACCGCCGCACCTGCACCAATCGGCGCCCTCGCAGACTTCATGGCGGCGGCCATCAATCCAAACGTTGTCGCATGGCAGATCAGTCCGATGGCTACCGAAATCGAACTGCAAACAGTTCGTTGGATCGCTGAGTTAATCGGTTTCCCTTCTGATTGCGGTGGCGTGCTGGTCAGTGGTGGCAATATGGCCAACTTCGTGGGCTTTCTTGCTGGCCGAAAGCACAAGTTTCCTGGCGATGTGCGCAAAGCAGGGACATCTCTGGCTGAGGGTAAACCACGCGTTTACTGCTCAGCCGCCACCCATACGTGGGTGCAAAAAGCCGCAGATCTCTTTGGCCTGGGCACCGATGCTATCCGCTGGATCCCGACGGGATTGGATCAACACATGGATATTGAAGCGCTCGGCAATCAAATAAAAGGCGATTTGGCCGACGGAGATACTCCCTTGATGGTGATCGGGACGGCCGGCAGCGTAAGCTCTGGTGCGATCGACCCCTTGCCCAGGCTGGCAGAGGTCTGTAAAGCGTATGATCTCTGGTTCCACGTTGACGGGGCTTACGGCGGATTTGCGGCCTGTTTACCCGATGCGCCCGAGGATCTAAAAGCTTTAAGCATGGCCGACTCGGTCGCAATCGATCCGCACAAGTGGTTATACCAACCTTTGGAGGTAGGCTGTGCGCTTGTACGAGACCGCCAGATCCACGCTGAAAGCTTCAGCTATCATCCTGTCTATTACCGTTGGGAAGACGTGATCAAGGAAGAAATCCCGATCAATCTCGTGGATTACAGCCCGCAGAACTCGCGCGGTTTTCGCGCCCTCAAGGTATGGATGAGCATCCAGCAGGTCGGCCGCAGTGGCTATCAGGCGATGCTGAAAGGAGACATTCAGCTGGCACAACGTCTATACCAGCTAGCCGATGAAAATCCGGAACTGCAAGCACATAGTTGCGAGCTAAGCATCACAACCTTCCGCTATGTACCCGCAGGTATTGACCCGGAGGATGAGAGTAATCAGGAATTCCTCAACGATCTGAATGGTGATGTGCTCACCACCCTACAGCGTCGAGGCGAGATGTTTGTCTCGAATGCATTCCTCAACGATCGATTCTTGCTGCGGGCGTGCGTGGTCAATTTCCGCACCACGCTCAGCGATATCGAGGCGATCCCCGAAATCGTCGTGCGCACAGGGCGTGAAATCGCGGCGTCCATGCAGTAACAATTCGACCATGACACGTGGACTTCTTTGGAGATCAGCCCTTGGGTTGCTGATCTCGCTGCTCATACTTTCGATTTCATATTTTCTCTACACTGACCAGATAAGCCGCGCGGCGTTGTCTCCCCTAGAAATCGACCGCGCGCTGCAAGGCGTGTCGCATAATCAAGAGTGGGCACCGATCCAACGGCGGATGAATGGCATGCAAATGGTCCTTGTGCCTGCCGGGTGTTTTACGATGGGAAGCACAGATGCTCAGATCGAGGTAGCGCAGGTTTCATGCGACCGTTTCTTTGGCAGGGGTAAATGCCAGGTCGACTTTAAGGCATTGGAGCAACCAACACGCCAGATCTGCTTCAAGCAACCCTTCTGGCTTGGGCTGACAGAGGTCACGAATCGCGCTTACGGTTCCCCCCTCTTTACCCGGAACGCCGGGCATTACCGTGAGCCCTCCTGGCCGGTTGAGGCTCTCCCGTGGGTAGAGGCGCTAAGCTTCTGTGAGTCCCTGGGCATGCGACTTCCCTCAGAAGCAGAGTGGGAATACGCAGCACGCGGCCCGGATGCACGCATTTATCCATGGGGAGATGAATTTAAACCTTTGAATGTGGTTTGGGGCATGCTCAACCCCGATACTGTTGGACAGTATGAAGAGGCCGCCTCCTGGGTCGGGGCGCTAGATATGAGCGGCAGTGTTGCGGAATGGGTTATGGAGCCGTTTGCGCCTTACGATCTATCACTGCAAGCAAATGAATCTGAGATGCGAATTGCCCGAGGGGGTTCCTGGTTTTCCTTCGCCCCCTTCTATCTGCGCAGTGCGATGCGTGATCGCTACGGGAAGGATTTCGCCTCCAGTGTCGTTGGTTTCCGTTGCGCGGCAGACTTCGCCCTGACAGCACAATAAGTCTTATCAAACCATCACTCTTCGCCACGGCGGTGCAAAAAAACTGCCTGGAGCCATTCCATCCAGGCAGTCGTTGGGCTCAAAGTGCTTTGGTCCTTATTGATTCTCAAAGAGCAGCAAGCGGCCCTGCGGTGTGATTTGCCAGATCCCACGTTGGGGCCTTGCATGCAGCAAGCCTCGTTTCAACATCATCTTCTGAACAGTGACAAGCGTTTCCTCCCACCCTGCTGGCAGCCCATTCTCTGGACTACCACCGTTCACAGATGCTTGCCTCTCGAGAATATGCTGCTCCAAACGTTCCAAGACATCATCGCGCTGGGCAGTACCACCAAGATCTTCGAGAACGCGTAACACCGATTGGATCAAACTTTCGAGATTTAATGGGTCTCTAGCTTGAGCACTGCTCCCTTGAAGGACAGGAGCCTCCATCGACCGGCTTGATTCCTGGGAGACATTCTGTAGATTTTCCCAGCGCCGCTTGAGTCGACTCACTTCTTCAATAAAGGCTTCGATTATTTTTCCCTCGTCCGCAGCCTGTTTGGCGCGCTCAAACTGCCCCGCCTCAAAGGCTTTGGCTCCCTGCGCCTTGGCTGCTTCTAAAGACGAGCGTACGGCTTCCTCCAGGGTTCGTATAGCCTCATTCACATCCATAATGACCATCCCTCCGGGTCAAATAAGGTTTGAATGCCCGGATCTACATAATGTCGAGCGCTTCAATAAGATAAAAGCTCTTGAACCTTAACGATAAGGATTGCCTATGGGAGCGACAATAGACCGGGGGTCCTTACGATACTCCTTCAGAGCAACGAAGTAGCACAAATCACAGGCATAGCTACAATATAGCCCAGGCTCGGGAAATCCGTCACAAAGGACTGAAGCTGTACGTTAAGAACATTGAAGCTCCTGATCACCGTTCTTGCAGACCCGCATCAGGGGGCGGCCTGCAACCATTGCAAGGAGATTGATCATGAAGAAGAAGCTCACTCAGCTCTTCGGGTTTTTTATTCTGCTATTGGGATTTTCAGCCTGTAACCGGCCAAATGGGCCACCCTGCACCACGACAGATCTCGTACCCCCTGTGGTTACCTCTCCTGGACACTATTCACATGTCGGCACTGCACCGACGATTGGCTCTCTCACCCCAGAATTTTTCGAATGGGAGTTCGCTCCTGATTGCACACCAGAACATTTTAAGATCAAATTTTCGCCTGATCGCCACTTTGGCATTGCCCGCTCCGGGATGACTGATGGCGAGCTGACCTGGCCACCAACCGATGCGGCCTTTCCACAAGCACCCTTGGAACCGGCAACAGAGTATTTCTGGAATGTGCGCGCCTGGACTGATGGTGTGAACGGCCCGGATTCAGAGACACGCGTCTTTTTCACCGGACCGCTCTGCACATCTGCCGGAGATTTGGGTCCACCCGAGTTACTCTCCCCGGATCCTGGTGAGGTCATCGAAGAACTCTATGCTGAACTCCACTACCAGGTAGGCGAGCCCAAATGCGTTCCCGAGGGCTACTTGATTGACCTACAAATGGACTCAACCTTCTCGGGCACGAACCTGCTTACTTCATACGGTATCCCGGGCACATATGTGCTCACGGATGAGCTAACTGATTGCACTACCTACTATTGGCGTGTTGCACCCCTATATGGGGGCGCTCAGGGACCTTTCTCTGAAACACGCGCATTCAACGTGCGCGTGAGCCCCAGTTGTCCGATGATCTCTGCAGTGCCTGATCTGGTCATTGACACGAGCCTGATGAGCTTGATGTGCGACCCGGAGGACCTAACACCTCCTGAGCTGCTCTGGCCGCCCCATAACAGTGAGGTTTCGATCGTCGGTATGGAGGACTTCCTTCCGGCCGAGTTCTTCCGGTGGTCACCGATCGACTGTATAGCGGATAAATTCAAGCTCCGCTTCTCACCTGATCCTGATTGGGGTATTGCGCGCGCAGGTATGACAGATGGAGAACTAACCTGGCCATCACCGGATGCCGAATATCCCCAGCTGGGGATCGAACCAGCCACAGAGTATTTCTGGAATGTGCGCGCCTGGACCGACGGCGTTAACGGCCCAGATTCACCGACATGGATCTTTTTCACCGGGCCAAGTTGTGACGTACCTGAAGATTTAGCAGCGCCAGAATTGATCGAGCCCGAAGATGGGGTTGAGATACCTGCGCTTGAGGTGATGCTCAACTTCGAACCTGGTGAACCGGGATGCATCCCCGATGGCTATTACCTCGACCTCCAGACCGTGGCCGATTTTAGCGGCACCAACCCGTATGCCGGAGATTGGGGCAGTAAGCACAGCTTCATGGCAATCTCAGATTTAGCGGACTGCACCACTTACTATTGGCGTATCGCCCAGGTTGAGGATGCGACCTTTGGCCCGTTCTCCGAAAGCCGTTCCTTCTTTACTAACGAAAGCGGCACGTGTGCCCGCTCCATGGCGCCACAGATAGAAGCGTTGCGTGACCTGGCCTGCTACGAGGGGCCAATCCCCGGTACTTATCCGATCCTGGGCTATCTCGTCCAGGGCGAAACAGCGTCGATCGTGGCACAGAGCTTCGATCAGACCTGGTGGTACATCCAGAATCCCGATGCACCAGATATTTGCGCCGTGCCCAAGGATGGAGGTACGCCGCAGGGCGATACCAGCGGCCTGCCGCGCTGGAATAACCCGGAAATCGCCCAGGAAGAACAGGACGATGGCGGTGATGACGGCTTGGTATGCAGTAGCGATTTAAATCAGGTTGCCTGTGTGGCTGCCGGGGGCAATCCAAAATGTATCCCTGCAACCAATCCACCGCAATGTACATGTGAATGCCCTTAACGGAATTGGCTAAGTCTCAGATTTCCTCACGCAGGGACCCTCTCCATGGAGGGTCCCTAAGCTTAAGTATTTTTGACTCTCACAATCCCTCCCCAATCGCTTCATGCCGCCTCCAAAATTCCCTGCAAAGAAATCGGGATGGTAGATGCAAGCAGAGAATTGACGATCCAATATCGTAGGAAGGAGATGTCATGCCGTTCTTTGTGGCAAGCGTTGAAAGTTCTTTTAATCCACAATTCGCAAGGTATACGCAATATCTGTGCAATACAAAGTTTGAGTTGAGATCAAATTTACCCCCTGTTGGGCTCACTTAAAATGAGAGTCAATCCGAGTCTACCGGAATTGTTTGATAGGTTTCCATGATCGCAAGCTGCCTCGGGAACATCTGCTCACGATCCGTTGCAAAACGATCTCCGTCAAACGTATTCACCCTGAACCCAATGCGCAAAGGGCACCTTCTCCATGGAACCCACCACCGTCAAGCGTCCATACTGCAAGATGCCTGGTGTGTTCATCATTCCTACCACTTTATCCATTGAAATCGCCGGTGAGTAAAGGCTTGGGGATCCATGCGCTCGATGCAAGCCAATGCCGCTCGTCCAATTTAAAAAGCCGTATTGTGTGACCAATCATTCCTTTGGCGATTGGAATTCTGAAACCATATCACACCTGGATCCTTGTTTGCGGGAACGAAAACAGGCGTTGCGGCATGCAACGCCTGCAAAATCTTCCGTCCTCAACAGCTACTTTTTAATTTCGGATTCGTGCGGCTGCGAGATCTTCTTCCAGAAGGCACGCCGCCAGCGAATTTCTCCTATCCAGAAAATCAGGTTCGACCACCACGACTCATGTTGAGTCCCTGATGCCAATGAACGCTTGATCTTCGAAATCGTCCGGTCAAGGAATCCGGACTGCTCGGGCTTATGACTACTTTCTTGAACCAACGGTTTCTCTTCTAGCGTGTTATCCATTCCAAATTCCCTGCTTTCACCAGCTCATTCCATTACTGGATATGCTTTCTCCTTATGCGATGGAAGTTGCTATGATCCGATACTCCCATGCAGTACCTAACGGATTGAGTTACACGCCTTTTAATGCAGAAAGCATGCCAGCTCTTAATACAAGAAGGAAATCGTGGAATGTAGACCTCTTTTTGATAGAAAATCAAATGGGTGTAAAGTTTAGATTACCCCTACCCTAGAGGAGGCAACAATGGCAGGTACGAAGAGCGTCGCAGATTTCATGGAGATTGCCGCAATCACGGCTCCTAAAACCAAAGGGGAGGATTTTCTTGTGACCAAAACCCTGGTAGGTGATGACCTGGTCCGCATCCACGATTGGATGGTTCAATACGCCGAACAGCAGGGCATCCCTGGCTTCGCCCGTGACGCTAAAAACGTGCTCCAATCAGATGCCATGGTATTAGTTGGGTTGAAAGATGCGGAAGTGGCAGATTTAAATTGTGCTGCGTGCGGGTCGGAAGCCTGCATTGCGATCAACACGGTCGAAGGCGAGTTTAAAGGACCTCAGTGTGCTCTGCGAGTACTCGATATGGGCATCGCCCTTGGTTCCGCGGTTAAGACTGCCAGCCTATTGAACGTGGATAACCGCATTATGTATCGAGCTGGCGTTGCCGCCCGTGGTTCTGGTTTGATCGATGCCGATTTCGTGATGGGCATTCCGCTCTCGGTCAGTGGAAAAAGCATCTACTTCGATCGATAATACGTACGCACCATCGAGAAATACATAAAAAAAGAACCCCTTGGGGTTCGAATAGGGTAGTCATACAATTAAAAATCTAGCTTCAGTTTGCCGCAACGGCTAGTTCCTGATCTCCTTCGGGAACGATCATCGGCAGACAAACTTCAAACTCAGAGCCGACACCTAATTCGCTATGCAGGGTGATTGACCCCCCCATAATTTCGGCTAAATTACGGGCAATTGCCAGTCCCAGCCCGGTACTTGCGGCGACCGATTTGGAGCCGCTCTTTTCCAGCGATCGAAAAGCGTCAAAAACCTTCTCCTGCTGGTCTTCAGGAATCCCGGGTCCGCTGTCTCTAACAACGAGACGCCAGGTGTGCTCATCCTCCGGCTTGATTATCACCTGTACGATACCCTCATCTGTAAACTTTACTGCATTGCCAGCCAGGTTCACAGCAATCTGTGAAATACGCTCACAATCTCCCTGCAAGAATGGCGGCATCGTACTGTCAATCTCGATGGACCACTCAAGTCCTTTCTCTTCGGCTATTGGAAGGCATGTGCTTTCCAGCAGATCTACTACCTCGTTGATGGAAAAAGGCGATTCAGCGATCTCGAATTCGCCCGCCTCGATCTTGGAGAGGTCAAGTAAATCATTGATTATCCGTTTTAGGTGGCGGGCGCTGTTGACTATATGCTGTTGTGCATTGCGCATTTTCTCATTGAGTGGACCGTAGGCCTCACGCAGCGCTAAATCCGCGAAGACGATGATGGCGCTTAAGGGCGTTCGCAATTCGTGGCTGGTTCGAGCAGTGAATTGAGATTTCCGATCGCTGGCTTCCTGGACTTCCTTATTGAGGCGGATTAAGTCATAGGTGGCTTCATCAAGCGATCGTCGCAAATCTCGTAAAGAAAGGTTGTTAATGAAAACCGAAAAATAGAAGGTGATTCCAATGAGTAAAAACTCCAAACCCAGAACACCCTGCTCAATCTTAAGTGGGAACTGCTGTTCTGACGTAAATAGCCGGAGAGAGGCGTAAACAAGAACCGATGTTAGCCCGATAATATATCCTTGAACCGGCGGCAACATCATGCCCCCAACTATGGTTATTAATAGAAGGGCGGGAACCACGACGGGCATTAACCCCTCGAGAATGGTTGAATTAATTAATAGAAGTATGATGAAATAGAAAAGGAATATTAATGAACCTATAGATAACCTGCCTTTGGTGATGCACGAACGGGCGATTAACGATATCGGGATTGTTCCAAAACTCAACCCGAACACGACATATGCATGACTTGACCCCTCTGGAAGAATAGTAGCGGCGACATAAACCACAAATGGGATAAGCGCGTAAAAGCTGTTGTTGACAAAAGCCAGGACCAACCGAGTACGCCGGGCAATCTCAAGACGCTCATAGGGTGAGCGGGGATCAAAGGGATCTGTTCCATCCATCATTTGTTTTTCAGACCTAACTCGTACCAATTACAGATTCAATCGGTGTTAATGTATTGGCTTTCTCGTCCGGAAGATATTAACTGCGGGCACCATATCTAATTCAATCCCGGAATCCGACGCCCAGCGATACAAATCCTCTTTCCAAAAAAACCCGTAGGAGTCACGACTGCTGCGAATCACCAAGTTAATGTAGGGGTTAGCGTAGGGCTTGCCTGGTTGAGATCCAAAGATTAGGCCACCTGGTTTTACAACCCGCACCGCCTCTTTGATCGCTTTCGCAGGATCCGAAGTCCAGTGCAGCATAACGGACCAAAAAGCTGCATCGAAGCTGTTGTCTTGGTAGGGTAGGGAGATCGCGTTCGCTAGCTCAAATGTGGGGCGATTGTCGTCCATTAGTGGTGGGTGATCATGCTGCAGTTGATCGAGCAGGCTTTCAAATTGGCTCTCGGCTAATTCGAGCATGCTCGGGACAGTGTCAACTGCGGTAATCTTGATGTTACCATTCGATAGTAGCCAGAGTTCTGCAGTCTCGAGCCCATTTCCGCAGCCAATATCAAGCAGGAGCTTTCCTTGCAACCATGTCCGTTCGGACGGTAAAAGATATTCAAAGCACAGTTTCCGAATGGTTGAATAGACATCTCCACCTAATAGATGGTTAAGCGTATTTACAACCTTCTTCTCATTTCGTTCAAAGACCTCTTTAACCCCCACTTTTTCTTTAATAAGCCGCTGAAGGATGCTATCTTGCATCGCCTCAGCAAGTGCGCTTAATTGCCGAATTCCGGGATTGGCGGCATCAAGAATTCTTAAAAGGTCTGGCATAGGCACTGAGAAGTTGCGAATATATCGATCATTTTCGAAGATGACAAGGTTCTCCCTATCTAGCGATAAGATCTCAAGTACCTCTTGGGCATACGCGATATCCTCGAATTGAAAATGACTCATGATCTCACCAAAAGTTCGTGGTTCACTTAAATAGTCAAATAATCCGATCTCATCCAGTGCCTTTACGACGAAGTGTCGAAAAAACTGGTCCGTTTGGCGACTACTCTTTGAAAAGTTTCCAAGGGACCTGAAAACACGCCACAACACCTTGATTTTGCGCATACGAAACCCCTGTCAGCGACAAATTCATCGGCCTGACAGGTATGGTCGCATGAAATGGATAAAATCGTCAACCTCAATCGGTTTTGCATAATAATCGCTGCAGCCGGCTTCCAACGCTCTCTCGCGATGACCCCGCATTGTGTCTGCGGTAACGGCCAGGATTGGCACTTGGGCAAAACGTGGATTGCTCCTCAACCAACGGGTTGCCTCCCAACCATCCATCCGGGGCAGGTTGAGATCCATCAGAATCAGATCCGGTTCACACTCGATCGCTTTCTTTAGACCGGCACAACCGTCCTGGGCGACATGGATCTCTTCCTGTCCCAAGACCAATTCCAGCAAATTTAACAGCACATCGATGATGGATAAATCATCCTCAACAATCAGGATACGTTTCGGTTCAACGTCCTTCATTGTCCTGATCGTGGGTTCTGTTTGCAGTTCTTGATACATAATTTTGCGCGTAGCCTCCACATTTCACCAAGCGTATGCTCCTTTTAAGTTGCAGTCTTCGTGCCAGAATATTCTTGCCTTTATTCTTGTTCATCGCTCGGACTTAAACGACGAAAAAGGCCGGTTGCTGGCCTTTTTCTGGTTCCATCTTTGGTGAATACTGTGCTAAGAGATTACGTCTTCTTCGCTCTCCCCCCAGGTTTGGCTCCTGCCTCTTCATCCGGGTGATCATCTGCGCTGAAGCTCAGCTGCCAACTCCTGCCTCCGCTGAAGAGCGAAACGAACTTATAGACCACCCAGACGCCCAGGCTAAAGAAGATGATTTTCACTATGATCCCCAAGGGTGAAAAAAGTGACCAAGGTAATAGTGAACGGCCAAATGGGATCCCTTGATGACCTAAGCCCCGGCCGGAAGTATGCGGGAAAACAAGCTGTCCGTAGAGATGCGCACGATTCCGGAAGCCTTCTGGCATATCATCAAAACCGGGCGCGTTGAAACGACCACGGGGGAGCTCGCCCATGTGCCCTCCAAGGAAGGGCATGCTCTCAAAATCATGGAACATGAACCCCTCAACCGAGCTGGCGGCCGTCATCCCCCTGGCGTAACCGAAGCGATAAAGGCCATAACCAGCTGTGAACAAGACTGCCACCACGGCTAAAGTGATGAGTACGGTGCCTATCCATTTACGTGATTTCATTATCTTCCACCTCAAATCTGTAAGTTGCTTGATGCAGTGTAACCTAAGCAAGCCGGGAAGAGTGTAAAGATATTATGAGTTTCACCCTGTAGCAAAATCGTGCATCATGCTCAACTCGGGGCTAGGCAGTTAACTCAAGGTAGAATAGCGGAGTACCGATGCAGAAACCAAGCTTCTTCAAATCCTGGCAATGGCTGTTAGGGATTTTCACACTCGCTAGCCTGGCTGAGACGATCTTCTACAGTCAGATGCTAGCGTTTACCCCATTGTATCTACCTGAGCTGGGAGTCAGTGATGAAGCACGGATCCTGGTGCTCGTCGGGGCAATCACGGCCATTTCAAATGGGATTGGGATCCCCTTCCTGCCCTTCTGGGGTGCGCTGGCAGATCGCTATTCGCGCAAACCCATTATTGTGCGCTCCTTCGTCGTCATTCTGATCGCTGCCAGCCTGGCTTTCATAGCCCGATCGGTGTGGGTTTTCGTCATCGCCCGCAGTTTGACAGGATTTGCCCTGGGTAACAGCGGCTTGATGATGACCACACTCTCCGAACGCCTACCCGAGGATCGACAAGCTTTCGGTTTTTCGATTATGAACAGTGCTGCACCCGTGGGCGCCTTTCTCGGTCCGCTTAGTGGCGGATGGATCGTGGATGCCTATGGCTTCAGAACGCTATTGCTCATCAACCTGCTGGTAGTAAGCCTGGTTGTCGCTTTACTGATCCGGGGCTACCGAGATACCTACCGTGCACAGGAACGTGGACGGATTCTGCCAATGGCCTGGGAGTCCCTGCGCATCATCGGTCGCTCACGCCGACTAATGGCACTCTTCCCGGCGCTGTTAATGCTCTTTGGTGGTTGGATGCTGGCCTTCACCTACATCCCGCTCGTTATCGGGGAGCTTTACAGCGGCGAAGATCCTGGCAAAGTTATTGGTTTGGTCATCGGTGCCAGCGGGCTTACCACGATGATCCTGGGGCCCATCCTGGGTGCCCTCGCCGATCGGGTCGGCGCCTGGCGTGTTCTTTTCGCCGGTGGCATTGCCGCCTTGATACTATGGCCGATGCCTTTGCTTACCTCTACCCTGCTGCCCTTTGCTATCGTCTGGTCGGTACTGAACGGGGTTGTATCAGCCGTCTTCGCCCTTTCCTTCACAGTGCTATCCACCTCGGCTGCTGCGCGTGTGCGGGGACGGGTGATGTCCTTTGCCTATATGCCGGTAAACATCGGTTTCATGATCGGCGCAGCACTCGGCACACGCATAACACAAACCAGCCTCTTCACTATCTTTCCGGCGGCAGCGCTTTTCACAGCGCTGGGGCTAATTGCCCTGATGATCGCCCATCGCCATGAAGTCAGTGAATAGAATATTTAGGAGTAGAGATGAAGAATAATTCAGATATGCACTTAAACCGGCTAAGGCGAACCTATGCCCCCAGTTGGTACAACCGTTTCAGCGCCTGGGTCGATGCATCAAGGCTCCCGAATGGGCTGGTCTATGCACTCATCCCTGTGCTATGGATACTACTGGCTTGGCTTGCGCAGCGGCTCGATGGCTCAGGTTCTATACGAGATTGGGAACCGATCTCCTTTGTGGCGATCTCACAGATTGCCTATATCTTCTTCATTATTCAATTTCTGGATAAACTTGCACTCAAGGCGCTCACTGCATTCAAACCCGCCCTCAATATTGAAGCTGAAGCGTACCCTGCATTAGAGCGCCTGATTTCGACCTTGCCCGCAAGGATGACATTAATAGCGACCGCTTTGTTCGGGCTTGTGGGTATCCTCCTGGTTGTTGTAGCGCTTTCAGGAAACCTTGATTCGACGGTGGCTCCCAGCTCCGGCTACTTTGGCGTCGTGATCGGGCTTACCATGCTGTTCCTGTGGTTTACCAACGGCCTATTCGTCTACCACACCTACCATCAACTGAGCGTCGTGAATTATATTTTCACCCATCTCACAGAGGTCCATCCCTTTCATCAGAGAGAGCTCTTTGCCTTTTCAACATTTTCTGCGCAGACGGGTATCGCCATTGTCATCGTTACCCCGCTCTGGATCGTTTTTGATCCAGGGGTTGTCTCCTTAGTCGTCAGTATCATCTTCGCAATTCTGGGGCTAATTGCCTTCATCTCACCCTTAATCGGCGTCCATAGCATCCTTGAAAAAGAGAAAGACCGACTGCTCGATGAGAATGCTCGAGAAGTAGAAAAGACCATCGAGACCTTAATGGTTGAGATGAAGAAATCGCAGCCTGAGGGATTAGCGCTGGCGGATCAGCGCCTAACCAGCCTGGAGAAGGCTCGCTCCCAGATTGAACGAATTTCGACCTGGCCCTGGAGGATTGAGACATTGAGACAGATGCTCGCGGCGGTCATTCTGCCGTTGATCATCTGGTTGCTACAGTACCTCCTGGCACAAATTTTATCGGGGTAAGTGCCCTTCGCTAAAGAACCGTCCAGCCTTCCGACTCCAGCGTGGTAGTACTTTCTTTTCTCCAACCCTCGTTCACAGAGGCGACTAGCGCGACATTTTCTGCTATTGATTTGTAATGTTGTATAAGAGGTTGAGCTTCTGCAATCTGCTGAAATGAGAAACCTCATGACAATTGCTCGCAGCGTATTCTTCACGCTGCTCGTGCGGCAGACGGGTGGAGCCCGCCGATCAATCTCGCTGAGTTGAACACAAGCGATAATGAGGGTTGGCCCTACCTTAGCCCTGATGGCAGCCAACTCTGGTTCACCCGCACTTATCTAGGGACGCCCGGAATCTTCCGCGCCATATAGACAGCTTCAGATTGGTCTGAGCCCGAACGGATCGTCTCACAGTTCGCTGGCGAACCCAGCCTCGATGTTGCCGGAAACTTATATTTTGTACACCATTATTACCAGGATGGGGTGATGCTCGAGGCAGACATCTACGTGGCTTATCGCAAGTTACCTGTACACCGTAGAAGACCCATCCTAATCTTAAAGCCATACCCTTAATATCGAGACTTTGAATCAAAGAAGGACTCTATGAGTCCTTCGGTCTTTCAGAGCATCGAGATGATACAAAGAACCGCTTTAGCCTTTAGGATAGGATGACGAATGGTACCAGTTCTGTCGGATCCCTAGCGGTGGCGATCCCCCCAAAAGCTCTTCCGCCAACGCAACTCTTTCACCCAGTACCTCAGGAGCCCAATCCAGGAGTCTCGCTTGTAGGGGATGTCGCGCCAGGCCTCGAGATTATCGCCAGCCGGTGGCAGATAGATGGGGGAATCCTTGGACCTGATATCCATTTCATTTTGATCGATTTCTGCGTGCATGCCGCACCTGCTCGAATCCTTCCCTGGGTCATCTGAAGACCCGGAGGCCGACCGGTTATCACGTATAAACAGGATAGCTCAGCTGGTGAACAACCTGCCTTACAGTCACTTTACAGTGGGGGTCTGAGAGGATGCAGCAGGAGGGGTATATGCCGCTCAGATGACTGCCATGCGAGATACGTCGGAGTTTACAAACTCAAGATCCCCAGGCATCAGCGGCATCTGAAGTATAGGACCATTTCTTACGGTTGAAAAGCCCGATGGAGAGGAAGATATCCCGGAATATTTAGAAAGTGGGAATAACACAACCATCGCCGATGATCAAAACAGGCTTTAACTTCTCATCGGCGATGGCGTAGATCATTCGAAAAACGAGGGTTATGGTTTGCGCGCTGTGATGCGGGCGCTGAAGGGAAGCTTGCGATCACCGAGATCTACGCTCACCCATTCACCATCGAGGTTGATCATCGGCTTACGCTCGCCCTGCTCGCCATCGTTAGAATAAGCAATGCCCTGCTCCACCATGAAATCATTTACCAGTTCCTGGTCGAGTTCTTGGGGTGTTACCTCAACATCGACGAAGCCCACTTGTTCAAGCTCCTTGACGAAATCATGTTGATCCATCGCCCCGCAGATGCAAGCAGCCCAGGAAGCGACATCCCCTTCCAGGATCTCAGGTAAGGGGCCATCGGCGACGATGTCACTCACCGCAAACTTGCCCCCCGACCGAAGTACCCGGAAGGCTTCCCGGAAGACCTGCGACTTATCTGGGCTGAGGTTGATAACGCAGTTGGAGATTATTACATCAACGCTCTCGTCGGCGACGGGAAGGTTTTCTATCTCGCCCAGGCGGAACTCGACGTTTTCCATCCCCATACGGGCTTTATTTGCACGAGCTTTCGAAAGCATTTCTGCGGTCATATCGACCCCGATGACTTTCCCGCTCGGGCCAACCTTCTGGGCTGCCAGGAAACAATCGATGCCGCCGCCGCTGCCGAGGTCCAGCACGGTCTGACCTGGCTCAAGCGCTGCCAACGTCACCGGATCACCACACCCGGCAGAGAGCGATCGCACTTCTAGGGGCAGCTCCCCCACCTCCTGTACATCGTAAATCAACTGTGTGGTGTCCGCACGGGGCGAGCAGCAGCTTTCGGCTGGGGCTGCTTCTACGCCTTGTGCCAGGCTGCTATAATGCTTGCGCACTTGCTTGCGGATCTCCTCTTGATCGAACTTTTCTTGAACCGCCATTTCCAAACCTCCTATAGATATATTTACATATTTCGATATGTTAGGTCAAAAAAAGAGACTTAGCTCTCGCTTTCAGCGAGCTCGATGTCCATCCCGGGCGCAAAGACGCGCGCCACCTGGCAGCAATTCTCGGCTAATTTCTGCTGGTCGATCTGATACAGGATGTGTTTCCCACGGCGTTCGACGTGCACCAGCTCGGCGTTGCGCAAGATTGCTAGATGATGCGAGACGGTGGGCTGGGCTACACCCATCGCTTCAACCAACTCATTGACCGTCATCGGATTGCAGCAGCACAACTCCATGATGCGCTGGCGGGTGTCATCCGCCAATGCCTTGGCAAACGTGACGGTTTCGGGGATATCCTGCGGCTTTACCATTGCTCCGATTATATCGAAGTTTATCGATATGTCAAGTACGTCTGCCAAAGTCTACGGATTCAAGGTGATCGTCCTGACCGTACGTTCAAAGAGCTCGAGCGCCATCCCTTCCAGTGGCCATATCTGCGTGATCTGTTGGTATGGTGTATCGAAGGGCAGCGCATAGACGGTGAAAACAAGTTGCTCATCATCCAGGGCAAATATATAGGTAAGATATTCCTGGGGGATATAACCACCAACTGCTCCAAGATACCCTTTCACACGGCGGGCGGGCAGACCATTAATCTCTACCTGGGTATCTTCTTCTTTAACCGGGCAATCACCGAGCGCCTGATCGAAGCAGGCTACCCAAGATATGCCTGCCGGGATGAAAAACTCGATCTGGTCCCCCAATCTCCAGATCTGCTCCCCCGCTCCATCCGAGAGGGTCAATATGGGCGGGTATAGGAAGCTGAAGCGATCGTGCGTAAACCGGTTCCATGGCACTGCGGTGGGGATAGGGTTGAAAGATAGCGGCAGGAGCACCTCAGCCGCATCGTTGGAGAGCTTGCTTTCCAGGGACCCGGGTGCGCCATAGTCATAACGGATTACGCGACCGCCGCTCACATGCAGCGTTAGATCTGAGATGCCACTTCTATCTAAAAAAACGATCGCGAACTCGCCCATTGGAAAGTTTTCATCGGAGAAGACCGCCTCTGAGGGGGCGTAGACGGCCAGTAGCCCCAGGACGTCAGGTCCAGACCAAGTTTCATATTCTTCTTTGCGTTGATGGGATCCTTCACCAGGTCCAAGGAACGGAACTACCTCAACCATCGTTCCTTCAGCTTCATCAGGCTGACATTTAGGGGGCCCTCCCAGACCCTCAGAGTGCGTGCAGCCGACCTGGGTATAGCGGGTCAATCCACGCAGCGCGTCAAAATCATGAGCCAATACGATGTCGATGATGGCATCAAGATTTGGCCACCCTGTTCTTCTCTCTGGCGGGTAGACAGCAAGCTGGAGAGTTGCCGCTGTTGGATCAAGCGTTGGAGCTCCACTTTCTTGAAGCGTTGGCTGCTTATTGGGAGTCGCAAGTTCGGATACAGTTGGCATAGGGGATTCGATGCCAATTGAAGCCTGCCCCAGAGGGAAATTGCAGGCTCCCAATAGCAAGCCGGTAATACTTGTAATAACAAGCAAACGCGAGATCGACAAATCCATAATAATCATCCTTTGCAAACGATTCATGTTATTGAAGCGGCGGCAGCAGATACTCAACAGTTGACCGATCAAGGACTTCGGGTGGGGTTAATTCCCAGAAATCGATTCGATGGACTCGGCCCAGTTCCGAAAAAACCAGGATCAACTTTTGTCCTTCTGCAGAAACAAATGCTGAAACGTATTCATGCTCAGGGGAAAATCCGCTATCAAGTGGACTCGAGAGGATACGATAGATCGCGTACAAACCGGCAATCTCAAAATCCATGAGCTTGGCGATATTTTCAGGCTTTTCATACCGCTCTTGACGATACTGCATATAGGGGAAGCGCTCCACGAGCGTGCCTTCTGCCATACCCTCCTCACAAGGAGGAGGACCATAGGCAAACAATTCGGTCGTACAGCCCTGATTGATCGTTTGCGCTAACAGGGCGCGCTCCTCGGCAGATCCCCTCAGAAATGCCGCCAAGACCACATCAAGCTCGGCTATTTCCGTACGGATATCTTCAGAGTAGAGCGTTATGGGTATATCCGGTTTGATCGAAACGGTTTCAATCACCCTGCGTTCACTCAGTGACCATACGACGACTTCGCCAAGAGGGTTAATGTCGCTTGGGTTTGTAATATCTCGTATGAGCACACTTTCGCCAGGTTCCCACCACCCCAGCAACAGAAGGTCGCGCTGGACCTCCTCCCAGTCAACACGAAAAGCTTCCTCAATCTGGGCGCCATCGGCGGAGAGCCGATAGACCCAAACCGCATGTGGATCCATCATCCCTTCAGTCTGGCCGATGACCGATCGATGAGCGTCTGACCAGAGGGAGAACAAGGGTGCCGGAAGATAGTCTTCTTCAATAGATTCCGCAATGCCCACCCGGGACCACTCCGACCCACCGAGAGGGACGATGTTGAAGAGCGAGTCCTCATTAAACGACTTGAACAACAACGCGTCGAGACTTTCCGCCCACAACGGCTGATCACCAAACCAGCCCCCGGTCGCCAACGGATCGGTATTGGTCAATCGACGGATCGAGCCATCCTCAAGCTCAATGACGAAAACACCGCTGCACTCATCAGGGCGAGGTTGGGATTCGTTGTACCACCCGGACTTATACGCAATCTGGGAGCCATCCGGTGAAAAGGAAAACTCCTCCGAGCTGCAGCCAACTAGCTTGCGTGTTTGATCCGGACCATCGACGAGCACCAGGTCAAAGGCGCCGATTTCAGCGTCGAAAACGGCTGCCACTAACTGTTGAGGCTCCGAAGATTCAGGCAAGTACGGGGACCAATAGGCTCGCCCGACATCGTCTTGCAGCCATTGTTCCGTGGTATCGGTGGCGTAATCATAGACCCACAGGTCAGTTACGCTGCGGCTGAAAGCGCGAGAAGCGTGGTAAAACTCGCTGGCATAGGCGATCTTCCCGCTTGGCCCACTGTAATCCCACAAGACCCCCATTCCAACCGGAGATTGAGTAAAGGCAGCTCTACCATCCCTAACTTGCAACACCGTAACCTCATCCGCTGCTCCTACACTAAAGGGTTCTCCAATATAGAACGGCCCCTGTCCATCAAGGCCCAAGGTAACTGGCTCTGTCGGCTCCGATTCCGGTGTTTTAGATGGACCATTCGCCTCGGTAATCGAGATGGTATTTTCAGCACTCTCTTCTAACGAGATTTGCAGCGAGCCGCAGCTGGTAATAAGCAACGAAGCTGCAACAAAGGCAGTGATGTAGGCACCAACCAGGAAAGCTTTGATCACCCCTGACTGCCAGTCGATACGAAAGTACTTTATCCCACGGTTAAATTGTTTCATTGCTCATCCTCACCCTACTTAACGCCCTCCATCAAACCGGGCTATGAAATCAATCGGATCATTATCGCATTGCACCTTTCAATCTTGATGGCAGACACTTGGCGGTTCGGATACAAAGCGTTACCGAATCGTTACAACGCTCGAGGAATGAGGGGAGCATAAAGAATGAACGCCTGCAATACTTCTATCAAATGTCAAGATCGCCTGGATTACGTCGATCTTTCATGCGGGCGTATCCAGCCATAACGATCCCGATCATTAGGATCAGGAAGCTTCCGCTGACAAAAATCCACTTGGTCAGGGTCAGAAAAGGTGCGAGGTCGGCTACGAATGGTGTGGATTGTGGATAGCGAGCCATCACGAGCGAGGTGGCGCTGTTCTCAAGGTAATCAAATATCATGCCGGCAAATGGGATCAAGTTGACTGCCTGCCAGCGTGATCCAGTTGGTTTGGTGTGGTTAAACGCCCAACTTATAGTCGTAATGAGAAAGAATGCGTACACCAAAGGGTAGATCAAATCAAACGTCCAGCGGGCACGGATGTAGGCTGCCCGACCCGCTTCCCCGTAGCTTTCGGCAAAGGCATAGAGATCGTTGGCTTCGTAGAAAAATGAAGTATCGGGCGACCCTAGACCGCCACTAACTTTCTCAGCCTGTGCAGCCTGGCTCGGGAGGACAAAGAACATGAAAAGGATGAAGATCGCCACAGCCAGGAGCGTAACCCGGCCTGTGCTAAAGTGAGTGAATACGTTCGATAGGCGCATTAGCATAACGTCATACCTCCGAGCACGATCTATTCTAGCCCCACTGGGAGTTCAATTTATGAATCCCTGACATCCAGAGACTCGCTCAGGGGATTTTAACCAGCAGGGGGATGTGAAAGAGGCCGGTCACCCGACCTCTTGAGCGATCATCGCAAAGCCCCACCGGGAGAATAAAGTTAAAAACTGGGCGTGGGGGGTTCCTCAGGGCCCTTGCCGGTAGAGCGGTTTACCCAGAACTTATAGGCAAAGTACCAGACAATGCAAAGCAGGCCAACGATTCCCCAAATGGGAAATCCTGCTCGCAGTGCCATTATCCAATCTCGGCTGGTGAACAAACCTATGTAAATCGTGATCGCTCCAAACACGATTACAAAGGTCCCGAACAACCAGAACCGCATTAAGTTGAGTCGTTTCGTAATTTCTTCCGTCATTTGCATCTCTCCTTTGATCCCAAGTGGGAGTGGATTGGAATGAGCGCTTGCCCCAAATCTTGGTCGCACTCGCTCCTGCATACCCCTGGAGTGCAAACAGTATGCCATGATCAGACTCTAGCATTAAAACGAAATCCACAGAACCCATTAAAGGGGAATACGTAGACCTTGAACTTGAGCTGAGCAGGTTGGCTCTTTCGGAAAGATTGATACTGGCGTCAGGGTGCCACTAAAAATGGGTCAGGCAAGCGCTGTTCTCGTCTCAAGCCAGGAATATTCAAGATCGCAGCGAAGCGTTTGCAAAGGCTGGAGAGAGCATTTTGCCGATGTGCGTTTAGAGTCCTTTGGTGCCGGTCCCGATGCTTCATTCTGCCCATCCACCCAGAGTCGGGCAAATGGGATCATCTTCACCTGCCTCCCCTGATCTTCACAAGTCCTTCATGAGTTCATAAACATTGACTAACACCCTGCCGATACTATCCGGTCAAGTCTTGATCGGATAGGAGGAACTATCGGAAACTTATGGACCTGGCAATCGTGGTGGCATACGAAAGCGCACCATAAAAGAAAGGTGAATGCGTTACTTTGGGTCTCCCTTTCTTTGGAACCCAGGTAACCTTTCGAAGGCAAGACACAAAAAAAAGGGACGAAGGAGAATTGAAACGATGAAGAAAAGTACGAAGTGGATCAATATGCTCATAGGTGGTTTCCTGGCAGTGGGTTTGATTGCCGGGGCGGGATTTGCATTCCTTACGAGTGAAGCCGCCAGTCGGTACTCCCCACCCATTCAGGGCGCCTCCCCCTATTCGGGTTGGCTCAACGATGGGGATCGCCCCATGGGCAAATATGAAGAAGCGCTCGCAGAGGCGTTGGGGATCACGGTAGAAGAACTTCAAGCCGCACATGAAGTCGTATTCCAGGCTCAGATCGAAGCCGCTGTCGGCGACGGTACGTTGACTGAGGAGCAAGCGGATCAGATTCTGAATCGTAAGGGTTTTGGTTTTCGAGGTCGTAGGAGCCCTGGTCTTTTCAGTGGCGAGATGGCTACATTACTGGCAGGCGAACTCGGGATATCCGTTTCGACGCTCGAAGCTGCCCAATCGGAAGTCCGTGAAAAGCTGATGGAAGATGCGCTTGAGAGTGGAGATCTCAGCCAGGAGCAGTATGAGGTGATGCTAAGCCATCAAGCCTTAGCACCTTACTTGGAATCCGCCATTGCAGAAGCCTTTGAAGAGGCCGTCAGCCAGGCTCTTAGCGAAGGTGCGATTACACAAACCCAGGCCGATCTCCTGCTTGAAAACGGTCGACCCGGGATGGGCGACGGACACTTCCCAGCAGGACTCGGCATGAGAGGTTTCAAAGGGCAATTTCCTAGAAGTCGACACTTTAGTTCCGATGAGGGCTAGTTGAGAAGGCTTCCTGCACCTCCTCTTTACAAAACCGGGGCGGGTTCTCACCCGCCCCGGTCTATTCTTAGATCCGATAAATGGTGTTCCTCCAGTTTCCCGGACACGTCTATCGCGAACCGATACGATTAGATCATACGTGAGGCTCTATCAAGTTCGGCCGTATCCGCCTTCGACAATTGAAACCTCATCGCACCGGCAGCCTCTTCAGCCTGATGGACTTTCGATGCACCCGGGATAGCCAGGACTGTTTCTCCTGCGTGGGAAACTAGCCAATTTAACGCCACTTGAGCCGGTGTCGCCCCATTCCCCTCAGCGATTTTGAAAAGCAGATCAATCAATGGCCTCGTGCGTTCCAGCTGCCGCTGCAACCGCATACGCCGTCCAACGGGTGTGCGGGCCAGTACCGATGCATCCCGATGGAATTTACCCGTCAAGAGCCCTGAGGCAAGTGGTCCCCACGAGACGATAGAGATGCCCAATTCCCGGGCAGTATCCAACACACCGTTGCTCTCGATTGAGCGATTAAGCAAGCTATACTCCACCTGATTGCTTGCCAAGATCATACCCCTCCGTGTTAATGCGGTATGCGCCCGCCGCATCTGGTCTGCGCTAAAGTTGCTCACTCCTATCGTCCGGACTTTGCCGGCCTCGACCAGATCTGCCATAGCGTTCATCTCGGCTTCCACCGAAGAGAATCCCCAGGGCTGATGCACGATATAGTGATCAATCGAGTAGCCATCAAGGTGGTGCAGGCGCACGTCAATGGTCTTGGGGATGTTCGCAGCGGTGCGGAAGATCGGGAACCATTTCGTGCAGACAATGACATCATCATCCTCTCTTCCGGCTGATTTAAGACCCTGAGCGAGCGCACGCTCCGAACGACCGCGTCCATACAACTCTGCCGTGTCGAACCAATTGATGCCGCCCTTAAGCGCCTCAGCAACAATGGCATTCATCTCAGTTTGCTGGAGATCATTGAAGACCCAGCGAAAGAAACCCTCTGCCCCCGAAAACTGCATCACACCAAGACCAATCTTTGAGACTTTCAGATCCGTCCGTCCTAAATTCCTCAACGTGTCATTCGTTGTCATCTACTAAGTACCCACCCTTCAATCACTGTATCCACGTCATGGACCAAGATAGGTTATATCAAAAAGATGCTTTACTCGAAATTACTCCTTAGGACAAATCACCCCTGACGTTTGGAACACATAATTGCGAGGCGCGTTCGCTTGCACTTCATTGGTTTACCCTTTCCATGAGCTTGGAATCGAGTTTCGCATTTCCGGAGTAGCGTACAATGTACATTAGCCACGGAGGCTTAAATGCGAAATCCGGTGATTGAACTTCTCATTGTCTTACTTTTACTCATCGCAAATGGCATCTTTGCGATGGCGGAGATTGCCATCGTATCTGCGCGCAAAGCTCGTCTACAAAACATGGCAGATGAAGGCAGTAGCCGTGCCCGTGCAGCGCTCCAACTTGCCAATCAACCCAATCGATTTCTCGCAATGGTCCAGATCGGTATTACCCTGATTGGGATCCTGGCCGGCGCATTCGGCGGCGCAACCATCGCTCAGGAGATCGCCCAATGGCTGGAAGGCATCCCGGCCATCGCGCCTTACGGCGAGACCATTGGGGTCGGCGCGGTCGTATTACTGATCACTTACTTGTCGCTCATCGTCGGTGAGTTGGTTCCTAAACGTCTGGCACTCAACAATGCCGAAAGTATTGCGTCGACCTTGGCCTACCCCATGCGCTTCCTGGCTTCCTTAAGCGCACCGCTGGTTCGTTTTGTGAACTTCTCCACCGATCTGGTCATTCGTTTACTTGGGGTGAAACCGTCCACCGAGCCGCCAATTACACCTGAAGAGATCCGCGTCCTGATCAAGCAAGGCACCGAACTCGGTGTTTTTGAAACAAGCGAGCAGGATATGATCGACGCCATCTTGAGGTTGGATGAGCGCCGGATTGGCGCATTCATGACTCCCAGGACCAAGATCCTGGCGCTTGACATCCATGATCCTCCTGCAGAGATCCGACGCAAGATTGCGGCTAGTGAGTTCTCCAGCTTTCCAGTCATCGAAGGTAGCCGCGATAAGGTGCGTGGGATTGTCCAGGCGAAGGATCTTTTGGAGCAAAGCCTCGCTGGACAACCACTGGAAATTGAAGGCCTCATCCGTCAACCACTGCTCGTTCCCGAGAGTATCTCGGCCTTACAAGTGCTAGAGCAGTTCTCCCAAAGCTCAATGAAAATCGCCTTGATCGCTGATGAATACGGAGGGATTGAGGGGGTTGTAACCCATCGCGACATCCTCGAGGATATTGCCGGATGGTTCCCAACCTCGCGCCAGCCTCTCGATTCTCTGATCGTCCCTCGGTCGGATGGAAGCCAACTGGTAGACGGCCTGCTTCCAATCGATGAATTCAAGGAACTCTTTGATCTCAAGGATCTACCCGGAGAGGAATTCGGCCGCTATCAAACTGTTGGCGGATTTGTAATGACGATGATCGGGAATATCCCGCAAGCGGGCCAATCCTTTGCCTGGGAACACCTCTGTCTTGAGGTTATGGATATGGATGGACACCGGGTCGACAAGATCCTGGTCACACCGCTCGATGAGGGAGCCCGTTGCGCAGATGAGGGTGAACCCTCAGGCTCGGATTAGGACAGATCGATTTTCTAACTCGTTAGGGTTCACAGCTGAGTAATTCGAGTAAGGCATTCGCCTTGGAGAGATCCTTCTTTAGATTGACCTGGCGATCACTTTCGCTGCGCCCGGTAAAGACGAACCGAGAGTAAGTAAAACTATCACCGTCAGCTTCAATATGACGATACTTGGACTGGCTAAGACAGCTTTGTCGATACTCATCCAGCAAAGCTCTTATCCGTGCCTTATCTTCTCCAAACAAGAAGTAACGTTCATCGAATTTAGGATGGGTCCCTAGTATGATCCGGTCTTTACGCTTCCCCACCAGGATTTCCAGGAACCGATTAGCAATCTCAGCGAGCCGGCCCTTTTCAGCGACGCGTGACATGAGGGAGAAGCGGGGCAAGGCCAATCGCTTAGAAAAAACTGCGATCCCAGCATCAACAAGGGTACTTACACTATCCCCGCTATAGTCGACCAAATCAAACAGGATAAGTGTGGACTGGGCCTCATCCTTCTGGGCTGCATTCTCAACCTTTATTTCCTGAGAGCTACTGTGTTGGTGAAGCTGAATGAGTCGCTGTGATTTCTCATAATCCAGCCGCTCAAGGGGCTCAAATCCCAGACTTTCAGCGATCTGATTCCAATCACTTCGACGGCGCCGCTCGCTTCTGATTAATAGATAGACGATCAGAGCGAAGATCAGCAGAACACCCAGAACGGTGATCAGGCTGAAGACATCCATGTTGAGGACCTACCTCCTGTAAGGGTGTTCATTGAAGCTCAATCGCTCCTCGCATGCTTTACGTTGCTTGCTTTACACCACACCCTTCCGTGCAATGAACATTCCAGAATTTTTTCCAATGCGGAGCTTCCCTTCAATCGCTATCATCTCGTCTATGTCATCGAGGATTTGTTTTTTGGTCTCACGATCCAGGGCTGGTTGCGCCCAGTGCACCATCCAAGGCTCGAGGATCTCCGCACGGTCGATCTCAAGGCCATCCTCATAGGTCACAAGCTGGATATCATCAAAGTGTGGGATAAGTAGCGCAGCACCCGTTACGAAATTGAACCTTTCACGACGCGCAGCCATTTCTCCCATATGCAAATGACCAAAGTGATCCTCAGACAAGCTCACGAAGAGCTCAATTAAGCCAAGCAGAT
The DNA here is from genome assembly GCA_041573795.1 of Anaerolineales bacterium. Taxonomy (GTDB): domain Bacteria; phylum Chloroflexota; class Anaerolineae; order Anaerolineales; family E44-bin32; genus E44-bin32. Next base: position 3,751 of record JBFFQB010000027.1, on the reverse strand, counting down.
GATCACGGTGATCCGTGGTGGCACATAAAACCCCCCCGGGGATGAGGCTCTCAGCCAGCTGTTCGACTGCCCCCGCCGGGTGATCTAGCAAGAAGAGTAGGTGATTGGCAATCACAGTATCAAAGCTGGAGGCTTGAAAGGGCAGGTGACCGGCATCGCAGTTGACCCAGGTAGCCGCATGGCCTGCCTCAGACAGCCGAGAGCGTGCGTCATGAACCATGCCTGAGGAGCGATCGCTGAGAACAAATTGGACATCGGGCGGGATCCTGTGGGCATTCTTGACCCAGAGGTAAGCCGGCCCAGTGCCCACTTCCAGGACTCGCCCTCTTAAGTGAGGTGCAGCATGATCCATCACCCAGCGCTGCCACCCATAAGGATTGGTGGAATATTCCTCATGCAGGCGCACCCGAACATCCAGTGCCTTGGCATGGGGATAATCAAGACGGCTCATACTTAACCCTGCGCGAGTGAAGGAAAGGTGATTCTGAGTCTAGTGGAGGATCGTTCAATTGGAAAATGAGTATGCGGCTGTCCGATGTATACATAAACGCAGTGAAAGCAGGGCCAGGCGTAAGCAATCGACCAGAGCTCTGGTGAGGACAATCCAGCCCATCAAATCAAGTGACTGCCTGCGGGATGGCAATTCGTTGTGGATATTTAAATGAGAATTGCGCAACACCGATCGAGGGACACCTCAGGAAATGGGTTTTTGTTTTCAGTCAGTCGCGCTAGCCACCTGCAGTTCATGTTCCTCGATCGGCGAGATCGCTCTCAAGAAACCTAGAAAGATGATCACAGCACCGAGGAACTCACTGATATACAGGGCACCACTGACACCCATACGGCTGAAGGTCCCACCAAAGGCGGGCAGGATCGCACCAACGGCAATGAGCACATTTCCGATGGTGCGGTGCAGCAGCACGCGCTTGCGCCAGAAGATAAGAGCCGAGTAGGCAGCGCCTCCAACCAGGGTCACTGTGCCATAAAGGTTGAAGAACGGTGTAAGCGTACGCACGCCAGGCGTGATAATGGCATGACCACTCAACTCGCTGCCCGTGTGAAGACTGGAGGTTAGCAGGCTTGGGTCAAGTTCAGCGGTAAAGACCCGAAAGGCACCGTAAAGCGAGCCGACGGCAAGGAGAATCATAAAGGCGTTGGCCCAGCGCCGCCTGGCCAGCAAGTAGACTGTACCCTGCCCCAACCAGGCCGCTACCAGGATAGCGCCAAACAGGTACCACAGGCGAAAGATCAACGTATTCCAACCAAAAGCCCCGTAATAACCTTCCGTAAAGCCACCGATACCATAGAAGATCATGCCAATGCCCCAAAGCAGCAAATGCGCACCTTTACGTTGCGCATATCGTCGCAATACAAAGCCAGCGAATACGAAGCTGATCAGACTTGACGCGAAAGGTACAAGGGTGTTCAAGTATGTCATACGCTATCCTTTCGAAGCGCGATCTGGAGCAATTCTCCGGTGCACTTCAGCTACCAGCAGGGAAGACACCGAGGGCGACGGATATAGCCACAACCGCAAGTCCAAGCACCACGATGCTGATGAGAGCTACGATAACTGGCACGGCGCGCTCCCAAAATGGTGGGTAACGTCGTCGCTCTCTTGGCTGCTTCGGTTGATTCATCTCGCGATCCACCCATCGGCGAAGCCTTTGGCACAAGACTCCGTAAAACAACAGCGTGTAGTTTAATGGAAAATACCATTCTCTCAGTTAACTCTAAGCAGATCTTAATAATGATGAATCATTACATCATCAAACACATTTAATATTCAATGAATATGCTCCGTGGGGGGATGCGAGCAGAAAAGTGAGGTCAAGAAGTTGGGGGTGGAAGTGGAGAAAGTCGCAATACCGGAATGCGACGGTTATGGGCCCGCTGCTCATATGCGCTGTATCCGGGATAGAACGCAACCGCCCGTGCCCACGCTACACGACGCTCCTCACCCTCGAGCTGGGTAGCGAAATAAGGGAATTGCTTGCGCATATAAAGCACTTCGACATTTGGATTAGCGACCATATTGAAATACCAATGGGGGTGGTGATCAGAACCGAACTTGGTCGCAATCACGATGAATTTGTCATCTTCCTTTATGGCCAGCAGTGGCGTCGTCCTTTTTAGCCCGGTTATCCTGCCGGTCGATGTAACGAAGATGACCGGTAGGCCAGCCAGGATTTCAGTGGCTGTCCATCGTTCCCCGGTTAGGCGATAGAGCCAGCGATCCCAGAGGTGCAAACGGTTGGTCATGAGCCGCGCTGCCCATGGCATTGCCGTGAGCCGTTGAAGCACTCGCTGCCACCAGAATATCTGTGGCTTCTCAAACTCAATTGGGGGAATAACTGGACCCGGTGACTCCATTGGGTAATTGTGCCACAGCTTATCAGATGGTGCAGTCCAAAATGATTACTCCAGGGCATATTGACAGAATACTCCCTCTCTACGATCATGTCCCCAGAGACTCAAAAAAAGGTCGTTCGATGAAATCAGGGCCCGACTGAGATGAAAGATCGTACAAACCGCAGACTCCTCATCATCTTTGGGTTGTTTTTATTGCTGAGCATCGGCGCCGTGGCGATTGGATTCCTGGGCATTGTCGACCTGCTTGATTCGGGTGTGCTCGCAACTGCTCTAGACTGGATTGAGCCCCTCATCTCAATCCGCTCGGATGGGCTTGGACCCGATACAGATCAAAGTTTTCAGGCAGGCCCCTCCGCCATGGAACTTGAAGCTACACGCCTGGCAGAGCAGCAAGATTCAATTACCGCGATCTACGAAGATTGGCCAACCGTATTCGAGGAGGCCTTTGTGGTTAACAATGTTGACTGGCCCGAGTTTAGCGAGGCTGACGATCTCGCCAGGCTGGAGGTCCAGATTGTTGACGGCAAATACCGCTGGGTTGCTCAAGCGAATGATGGGTTCGTGTGGTGGTCCTACCCGGACATGGATTCACTTACAGACTTTTTTGCGGAAGTTGAAGTAATCCAAACCGAGGGCGACCCCTATGGCGAAATGGGTATGATCTTCCGGGTTGACCAGGATCGTTTTTATCTCTATGAAGTCTCGGGGGAATACTTTACCCTCTGGCGGAATGTCGCGGACGGTTGGGAAACGCTTATTGATTGGACTACAGCTGAGGATCTCCGTTCAGGAGCGATGAACCGCCTCGGAATACTGGCAGTTGGAGATCAGTTCTATCTATTCATTAACGATCAACTCGTGGCGCAGTTGCGTGACAGCCAGTACCAGGCCGGGGTCGTTGGCCTGGCAATTGGATTAGAAGAAGCCGGTGATCTTGGTACTTTTGAGTTCGACAATCTCCTAATAAAAGCCCCCTAATTCCCAAATTGGGATCTCGCCGTCCTGTATGCCCAATCCATGACCGCAGCTTCCTGGTAAAGGATTGCTCACTTTCTTCTTGACCCAGCCTTGAAGCCAGCATGCTCGCCAGGGGATTTGAAAGCTCATTCGAAGGCTTGGAACTACGATCCAAGCACGCAAAAAGACTACCCGAGCAAAATCGCCCGATAGCGCCAGGTGAGCACGACGATAACCAGGAACAACAGAAGGGTATAGATGACGGTGTACATGATCAAACGCCTTCGATCCAGCATCTCTCGCTGTTGAAAAACCTCCAACAGGGATCCTAGAAAAAAGAAAATGCCGGCCACGAGAATGGCGGTCAGCGTCCCCTCGCTGAAGACCAACCAGATAGTGATCGCTGCAGCTACCAAGATTG
>JBFFQB010000026.1:0-29659 GCA_041573795.1 Anaerolineales bacterium | reverse complement strand
TGGGCAAGCTATCCGCAAGAAGATTGATTGTTATACCAAGGGCGAATCCAAGGAAGGGTGCGAGGTAGAGCATAGATCACATTATAGGGGCACATGTCAAGTTATGGCCAGGCGAGCATGAGCTGACACGTAGACACTGAGGATCACCCGGTGCTAGAATGCCCATATGGTAAATCGATTACCACAACCAGATCGCGACCGGCTAAGCGCCCTGACAGCGCTTGTTATCCTGATCTATGCACTCCTGCGTATTGTGAACTTGCCTGAGCTGGCCCTTGGAACGACGATCCTGGGGCTGATCATCAGTATTAATTTCAACACCCCCCTGGTCTTGCTCTCACTCTCGGCAGCATTAACCGCAGCCGGTGCAGATTGGATCGTGCGGGGCCATCCCCTCGCCGATCAAAAAACACGGACAGCAGAGCACTGGATCATACCCGGTCTGGCTTCCTTGGGAATCGGTGCCATCCTTTCCCAATTACCGACGGGGCCGACGCTGTGGATCGGTTTGCCCTTGGCAGCCTTTCTACTCATCGCTGTGTTAATCGGCGAATTCATCGTCTTCGATGCCCACGATCCTCGCTATGAAATCGCTCGAGTGGGATTGCGCACGTTGGCTTACTTGCTCCTTGTGGGTGCAATCTTTGCCATCCATGCGGTTAATCTTCGAGCGTTTTACCTCGTACCTTTGACTTTCATCGCCAGCGTCGCGGTAAGTTGGCGTCTGCAAAGATTAGAAGCAATCGCTCCTAAACGGTCACTCGTCTACGCCCTCGTGACCGGGGCACTAGGGGCGCAAGCCGCATGGGCTTTTCATTACTGGCCCCTGTCACCACTGAAGGTCTCATTGATCCTGGCGCTGTGGGTATACCTGGCACACGGTTGGGCGCGCAGCCTGGAACATCAAGAATCTGGGCTAGGGACACTGATTGAACTTGGATTGGTTGCAGGCGTAGGGCTCACCGCCATCGTGTTCCTGGCATAGCACCAGGATGGAGTCGAAGCCCTATAACCCGCTCATCTCAGAGTCTTGCGGGTTCTGCTCTGGTCCTCGCGCCGCATCTGCCTCCTGAGCGATTTTTCGTCGGGCACGCCAGCCGACGAGGCGCTCTTCTCCACGGGCTAATCTTTGTAAATTGGGCCGTAATGCCCAGAGGATTAAAATTTCTGCCCCCAGCGCAAAAACCAGATAACCCCATGAACCCAATCCCAACGAAGCTCGAACCGCAAATATCGCCGCAGCAATGAGGGGGATACTTAGGGTAGTGATAGAGGCATAGCCAATCCCGTAGTAGATCAATACCTCCAGCGGGAGTATGATCAGGGCTGTCGACGGCCAAATCCCGATGGCTGCTCCGAAGGCTGCTCCCCCGCCTGCTCCACCGCTAGTAACCCACTTCCCCTCTTTTCGTCGCCAGAGGAACACGGAAGAGTTGTGGCCTAACACCGCAAAGATTCCAGCCAGAACCTCCCCCCATACCCAACCGGGGAATAGGATGCGGGCGAAGACTACTGCCATCGCGGCCTTGCCAACATCAAGCACTGCCGTTAGCAACCCGGACCAGAAGCCGGCGACGCGCATCACGTTGGTACCACCAGTCCTACCGCTGTACCATTGGCGGATATCGCGCCCCCTGCGTAGTCGGACAATAATCAATCCAAAAGGGATCGAGCCTAAGACATACCCCAGGACCGATGCCAAGAGTGCATTAACCAGCATCGCGTTTCTCCTTGGATGTATTCTTCCACAATTCAAAACCCCGGATCAGGTTTGAGGTTGCTGATGGTAGAGATGCAGGAAGGGATGCTGAAATCGATAAGATCAGATAGTCTCAAGCGCCTGCCATGAGGATGCAATCACCATGCTGGGCAGAAACTATCCTTCAGCTAATGATACCGCCCTCTGTTAATTTTCGCAGATCCTGGAAGACGTCTTCAACCGCAGTTTTTGACAGGGTCGTCCCAGTCTCCCGGTCAACGAGCTCACCGCGCTCCGCTTTTTCCACCGCTAGATCCTGGATGCTTACGCCCTGCTGCAGGGCTTCTTTCACAAGCTCAGCGCCGCGTGCATATCCGATGAGAGGATTGAGCGCAGTCACAATGATAGCGTTGCGCTCAAGCCAATACTGCGCCTGGGCTCGATTGGCCTCCAATCCAAGAACACACTTCTCTGTGAACGCACCGACAGCGCCGATCATCACCTGCATCATCTCAAATAAGTTATGGGCGATAACCGGCATCATTACATTGAGCTCGAGTTGACCCGCTTGGGCGGCCATAGCAACCGTCAAGTCACAACCTTGAATGTGATACATGGCCATATTCAACATTTCAGCCAGGACCGGGTTAACCTTTCCAGGCATGATGCTTGAACCTGGTTGGACAGGGGGCAAATGAAGCTCATTTAATCCCGTCGCAGGACCGGAAGATAGTAAACGAATGTCATTGGCAATTCGGGTGAGCGTGATCGCCAGCGTCCTTAGTGCACCTGAGAAGTCGGCCATATCGGCCATCGATTGCATGCTCTCGACGAGATCATCGCTGGCTTCAAGCCCCAGGTCGGTAAGTTCGTTCAATGTTGTGATCATGCGCGCAGAATATTCTGGGTGGGCGTTCAACCCGGTCCCTGCCGCCGTTCCACCAATACCTAGCCTGGCCAGACCCTGCGCCGACCGGCGGATGCGGTCGGCATCGCGCTCAACTGCGCGCGCATAGCCTTTGAATTCCTGCCCCAGGCGGATGGGGACGGCATCCTGGAGATGAGTGCGTCCAGATTTCACCACATCATCAAATTCACTTGCCTTACTGCCCAGGGCTTGCGCCAGCCCATCCACGGCGTTCATAAGTTCCTCGAGCCGCCACAGACAGCCCAAGCGAATCGCCGTCGGGATTGTGTCATTGGTGGATTGCGCCATGTTTACATGGTCATTGGGATGGACAAGGTATTCTCCCAAGCCGCCCCCCAGGATCAATGTTGCCCGGTTGGCGATAACCTCATTCGCATTCATGTTATGACTTGTGCCTGCGCCGGCCTGGAATGGGTCGACCACGAACTGGTCATCCCATTCACCCGCGATCACCTGCTCTGCCGCTTGCATGATGGCATCAGCCAGGTGTTGATCGAGCAGCCCCAAACCGGCATTAACTTTCGCAGCCGCGTATTTGATCACCGCCATAGACCAGATAAAAGCCCGCCAAGGAAGCAGACCCGAGACGGGAAAATTATTCACCGCGCGTTGTGTTTGGGCGCCGTAAAGCGCTTCAGCGGGTATGCGCACCTCCCCCAGGGAATCCTGCTCCAAACGGTAAGTAGCTTGATCCTTCATCCCTCACCACCTTCAACGAATTGCTTGCATATAAAATCTTATCAAAGGATGGGCTTAATCTGAAAAGGGAGCCGCATGGCTCCCTTCAGCTAGCGGGCTCGAAAATTTCTTCAGTCGAGTGCGCTATAGCCTGGCCCATCTGTGAAGTAATCATAGTTGGGCTGGATATCGGGGGTTAGATCGACCACTTCACCTGCCTCAAGCACTTTGGTGCTTTCCAGATGCACTGCTTCTCCATGATGATTTTCGCCGTCGTATACCGTGTCGAATCCCGCTGTACCGGCCGGCATACTTTGATACTCACCGCCCTTGGCGGCGTAATCTGACGGGGTTTCATCCTCAGTGAAGATCGCCTCGTATGGGCACTCGGGAATACAAGCACCACAATCGATGCAGGTATCCGGGTCGATGTAGTACCAGGGCCACTGCTCAACCGGCTTCCCGGGTATGATGCACTCCACCGGACAAACATCCACGCATCCGGAGTCACGGAGGCACAAACTGGTGATGATATGGGTCATTTCAAAAACCTCCAGGTAATATTGGCGCTTAGGCCGATTATGTGAGCACCCCTTTAGGCACTATCACCCTATCAGGAATCGAAGCGGCGTGCAACCTCATCCCAATTGGCAACATTCCAGAAGGCTGAGACATAATCCGCCCGTCGGTTTTGATAATTCAGGTAGTAGGCATGTTCCCAAACATCCAGACCAAAAACAGGGGTCATTCCCTCGGAGAGGGGTGTATCCTGGTTGGCCGTGGAGAGCACCTTCAGGCCGCCTGCTGCATCTTTGACCAACCACGCCCAACCGGAACCAAAGCGGGTCATCGCAGCCTTGGCAAACTGCTCTTTAAAGGAAGCGAAGTCCCCAAAGGCAGCCGTGATGGCCTCCGCCAGAGCGCCTGCAGGTTCACCGCCTGCTCCCGGTGCCATCACCTTCCAAAACAGGCTGTGGTTTGCATGCCCGCCTGCATTGTTGCGAACCGCCGTACGAATTTCTTCCGGAACTGCATTTAGATCGGCCAACAATGCCTCAACCTCTTTTCCCTGGAGTTCCGGCTGACCTTCCAGCGCAGCGTTAGCATTATTGACATAGCCCGCATGATGCTTGCTGTGATGAATCTCCATTGTACGTGCATCGATGTGTGGTTCAAGCGCGTCATACGGGAAATCGAGTGGGGGTAACGTGAAAGCCATTGAATCCTCCTATCCTTCGGCTCGTTTCCATACGTTGACCCTGCTCCGGGAATCCGCTAGTATGCGATGAGCAGGGCTTCGGGCATTGTAGTCTTGCGCAAACCCTTTTGTCAAGAAAACTTACGCCAGCAGTCAGCTTGTGAAGGATTAAATGCAGAATCCGATGCAGGAAGTACGACCATCCATGTCCCCTCTCGCGCTACTGGCTGTGGGGATCCTCGCTGCCTCAAGTTCTTCGATATTCATACGCTTCGCCCTGGTGGAGGTACCTTCGCTCGTCATCGCCAGCTACCGGTTGGCCATAGCCTCGTTGTTATTACTACCGTTGGCGCTGGCCCGCTACGCCTCGGACTTCACCCGGCTGCAAGCGAGGCAGTGGCTGCAGATGATCAGCGCAGGCATTTTCCTAGGAGTTCATTTCGGTACCTGGATCTCTTCACTGGAATTCACCAGCGTGACCAGCAGTGTCGTGCTCGTTCAGACGACACCGATCTTCGTCATGTTGCTATCTCCACTACTACTCAGGGAGAAGCCCTCGACGGCAACTTTGCTGGGCTTGTTGCTGGCAATATTCGGGAGTCTCGCAATTGCCATCAGCGACACCTGCAGCCTATCCATAGACCGGGCTTGCCTTCTCGAACTCACCAATCCGAGTACGAACGCGGTCAAGGGAGATCTGCTCGCGCTCAGCGGGGCAATTGCAGGCGCCATTTACATCATGCTGGGTCGAGCTATTCGCACTTCCATGCGCCTGATCCCTTACATCACTTCAATCTACGCCGTTGCCGCATTGACCTTACTCTCTACGACAATCTATGCCAGGCTCCCCCTGACCGGTTATTCCCCACGGATGTACCTCTGGTTTTTGCTGCTGGCGCTCTTCCCTCAGTTGCTGGCGCATTCCATTTATAACTGGGCCTTGCGCTATTTGCCGGCCACATCGGTCTCTTTAAGCCTTCTGGGAGAACCCGTCGCTGCAGCAATCCTGGCCTATCTAATTCTGGGTGAATCGCTACCGGTCATGCGCTGGGTTGGTGCAGTGATCGTTCTGAGCGGGATTGCAGCTGCCCTGTATAAGCCCAAGAAAGCCTTACCGGGAAACACTAAGATTGATAAAATGCAGGGGTAAAGGAGTCAATCGATGCAATTACGATGCTATCGTTGTGGTTGGAGCTTCGCGCTTAAGAAGGAAGAGGTTGAGTTTGCGATTGAAGCGCTTGACGCCAGTGATGGTCAGCATTATGACGCTCCCTGCCCTCGTTGCCGTCATAAGAATCGCGTCTCCCTCGAGCAGCTGAAGAAAGTTGCGCCAACCCCGACCTCGGATGAACCTGCGGAAGCGTCTTAACCCAGAGTACTTCCAAGGACAAGCCCTTAGAAGATTCCTGCGTGCTGCGGTGGTGATTCTCTTCACCACCGCATGCCAGTTTAATGCAAGCTCGGATCAATTTTCTGCCCAGGATCTTATTGCCCTCGATCTCGCCAGGTCAAACAGCGATACTTCAGACATCCTCGCGCTTTATGAAAGACATTCAGGATCGGAAGTTTCCATACGCATCGATATGTTTGATCTTTCAGAGGCTAACCCGCCCGCCTTCCATATCGTCCTGGATACCTTTCCCGGGAGTGCTCTCGAAGGCATTGATGGATTTTTCCCAGAAGAACAATGGGATACCAGCCTGATAATTTTTCCCGACCTCTCCTACGCAATCACCGGAAGGAATGTCGAAGAACTCCAAGAACCTCTTCATGTGCACTTTGACTACGAAGTGGATCTCGTCAGGATCGATTTACCGCGAGCACTGACAGAACCCCCTGGGCCGTATACCATCGCCATAGCCAGCATCGATCCCGTGGACGCCAGCATCATGGATACGATTGGACCTGTCAGCTCCGACGCCCCTGCTCCTGCTCCAATCCCCATCATGCTATCTTTCAGTAATGTATTCCCTGCTGCCACACCAGCGCAGGCGTTGCGAAGTTGGGATGGCGCTCACAATGGGCCTGCCGGGGAGCGCTTTGGTTTAAGACATTTATTGGAAGCTTCGGCGGACTACGAAATCCCGATTGTGCTTACGGATCTTAAACAGCCGACCAGCTTGATGGGATTGCAAATGCTGGGAGCAGACAGCAGAATCCAGCATCTTGAACGGATTAATCTCATCTCCCTTCCAGATGTACTTCCTGGGTCGATTTGTGCACAAGCCAACCATTTAGGTTGGCCTGAAGAACTCCTACGCTCCCTGCGAGCCCAGTCGGAGAGAATGGGATACTTATCCAGTAGGGCGCTGAGCTGCTCTTCTTTACCCGGCTCAGCAAAATCGAGCGATCCATTAACTGGTCATACCCTGCTCTTCTTCAAGCATGGCCAACCCATCAGCCTCGATACATATGATAAGAATTTGCGAGCCTCCACACAGATTTATGTGATCACGAATAGCACTGCGGAGACATTAAGTTCGGATGGCGGCCTTTCATTCAATCTTCGGCGACAGATGATCCTGGGTGCGCAAGCCTCCCATCCAGGAACCATCATGCTTCTTAGCGCAGATTTCCAACGAAGTTTTTGGGGAGACCCCCAGAGTTCCGCCGCCTCGCTGCGCTGGATCGCAGCACACCCCTGGATCCAACCTGTCTCACTAGAGCGCGTTAGTAAGATCAGGCCTGGGTCTCATCCCGCTGGACTGGAGGGTCTGGAGCGATCAACAAACCAAACCAGCGACATCCCTTCCACGCCCATTTCTCTCCGCGAAGTGCTTCCATTCCATGAGGAGCCTGGCGCTGAAGCTTTAGAGACGATCGCATGGTACTTATTATTTCAATCTCACACGACCCCGGATTGTGCATCACTGTCCGACAGCATGGAAACAGCTGGGCAGGCGAGCGCAGCCTGTGCCAGGCGTCAAGATGAACTCCAACAGGCTCTAGATCGGCTTTTAGTCGCCAGGATGTGGGTACAAGCTCGCAGCCAAGGCAGGGGCTCTGAGACATGGCTCAACGAAGAGTCTGATGATCCGATCAAGCATGAAGGGATCACCGTAGGGCAGGGACCATGGCTCGTTATCATGGATCCCCTCCGGAATAGGTTGGAAGCAATCTTTGTGGAACATCCGAATTCTGGTGTGATCCCGATCATCTGGCAGCCAGGATTGTTAGATCCTTTGGACGAAGGGATCCCAGTCAATCTCTCCGTTCAATTGAGCACCAACCACATGCTAATTCATGGTGATAGCTCCGTTGAAAAGGGATCTATTCAACTGCCAATCTACCTAGACTTCACACTTCTCCAGCGAGGCGAAGGCTGTGGCGCCAGCAAGACTGCGGAGGCTCAGCTGGAATTTGGTTGCAAGGAAGGCCCCGGTTGGCGCATGGATATCGCAGCGGACGAATGGCGATTCGACTCCGTCATGGATAGCCCTAGTCGATGGACCCACGTCGAAGATCCGAATCAGGATATGCCAGCAGGCCATTTTTTACCACTACCCTTAGGACGATTGACGATTTATTTTGAGGCGAGCTTCTCTATTCGTTTGACTATCACCGACGAGTAACCTATCGCACCTAGGTAGCAAAATTGAGCGAATCACACAAATATACAGGAGCGCACCTTGTTTCAAACACTTATTTCACCTCAAGACCTAAAAACTGAGCTTGTGAACCCAGCTTGGGTCATTTGTGATTGTCGCTTCGATATACATAATCCTGGCTTCGGCATTGAGGCTTTTCGTCAGGGACATATCCCTGGTGCCCTCTACGTCGACCTGGAGAAAGATCTGTCAACAACGCCAGATGGCACAAATGGGAGACACCCCCTGCCTCCAGTGCAAGATCTTGTTGAAACAATCCAATCGCTTAGTATTTCTAATCACACGCAGGTCATCGTGTACGATGATGATGGTGGCGGATATGCCGTACGCCTTTGGTGGATCCTGCGCTATCTCGGACATACACACGTGGCGGTATTGGATGGTGGTATTCAAGCCTGGGTTGGAAGCGGATTTGATCTCGCAGGTGAGATCACCAAGCAACCCCCAGGCCAATTCACGCCGGAGATCCAAGAAGATCGACTTATCGTCGTGGAAGAACTGCAACAAGCCCTTATCTCCCAAGAATTCCTGCTGCTCGATTCTCGCGCGCCTGAACGGTACCGAGGAGAAGAAGAACCAATTGACACGGTTGCCGGCCACATCCCCGGTGCACGCAACCATTATTGGCGCGACAACCTTTTAGAAAATGGCTCTTTTAAATCCAAAGCAGAGCTTAAGGATGTGTTTGAGCACTTACTGAAGGATAACCAGGCAACTGATGCCGTAATTTATTGTGGCTCAGGTGTCACCGCCTGCCACAATGTGCTGGCTTTTGTCCACGCTGGCTATCCCCTGCCGCGTTTATATGCTGGGTCATGGTCAGAATGGTCCAGCGATGATAAACGCGGTGTGGAGCATTCTTCTTAGGGCTCCCGAACGATTGACACGATTGCTGGCCAATCAGGAAGTGTTTGAGCATGAAGGCTTTAAAAAAAAGAGGTGCCATGCACCTCTCTTGCTTTAAAAGGCGATCATCAGGGCTATTGTTTAGCGGCCAAACAGTCGCTCCAGGGCAACTATGGCAAGGTTCCTGGCAGCTTGATAATCCACTGCCTGATCTCCGCTATTGACATCTACCTGTACATATATGTCGTGGACGAGAATGTGTAGACCATTCCACAGGTTTGTCCCAGTTCCCCCCCAGAATGCATCATCCCCGACATCCTCAATGAGCTGGATCATTTCGGGCGAGACTTTTCGACCTTCGTACATGCGGGTGACATTATAGCCATCATTCAAGAGAGCAGGATCGATCGCATCATTAAACACAATCGACAGTAGGACAAGGTCCTCCCCCGAGTTCGAAGGGGAAGGGAATCGACAAAAGCGTTCCCCGAGAGGATTCTCGGCATACCCACTCTGAGGATCCGCCACAGATACTCCCAATTCGGCTTCTACATCCTGACGCCCGACCAAATTGCAAGGATCCGTAGATCGCGTCACCCCTTGCGCTTCAGCGCTATCAAAACTTCTCAAGTCATTGGAATTCTCCCCCGTGGAGAGGAGGGGACTATCTGGCTCCTTGCTGCCCACAGCCAGCAGCACGATCGCGCTTCCAGTGATCATGACCAGGACAGCGATTACAATGATCCGTAGTCGATTGGATGTATTTTCCACCCCATCCTCCTTCTTTACTTCATTTAAGGACACGTTATTTCGGGGTTTGAAATATTGCACCACATTGGACGAAGCGGTGCTATCACCTAATCGTACTGTGATTTCGTTCAGGTTTGGTTGTCAGCTGCGGCTGTCGACCGTTTTAAACTGAGCGCCAGAAGCGCAGCAGTGCAGCTTAATGCTGCCAGGATAAGAAACAACCTGGGCAATGTCCACCAGTCAGCCATGAAACCGCTGATCAAATTGCCGATGGCCCCACTCGCAAATGTGAATCCGAGCACCAATCCAGAAGCCGCCCCCATCTGACCAGGGAGCATACGTTGAGCGAGGACAATGATGATGCTATGCGGAGCTCCTACAAGCGCCCCTGCAAAGAAGGTCAAAACGGAAAACACAAACGGTCCTTGTGCAAAGGATAGCCCAATCAGCGGAACGAGTGCAAAAGCCAGGCTCCAGAAAGCAACGATTCGGTTGCTATAGCGGTCTGCCAGCCAGCCTCCCACCACACCTCCTACCGCTGCTCCCCCCATAAATAATGCTGCGATCGGACCGAAGATCCAGGGCCGGAAACCGAGATCACTCAAATACTTGGGAAGGAAGGCAGATACACTCATCTGGACCCAGGCTCGAAGGAATATGAGAAGGATAAAAGCTGCGATCCCGGGAGTTGCCAAAGATTGGATGCTGAATTTGGGCTTGGGAAGAGCCCGGCCGGTAGAATGGGTCGGCTCCGGACGCCATACATGCTGCAATATCAGCGCAGTTGGGACTACGATCAGGAAGAGCAGGAACAAACCGTTTTTCCCCCAAAGATCAAGTAAGGGACCACCCAGAACGGGCCCGAGAAATAAACCTCCTTGACCGAAGAAGAAAAAGATTGAAGCTGCGGTTGTTTCCATCCGGCTGAGATGGCTCTGACCACGCTTGGTCGCTTCTGCTGCCCCGGCCGGATGAAACGCTGCCGAACCAAGTGCCCCGATGATGAGAAAAACCAGCGCCAGACGTCCCGGGAGAAGTAATGCAATAGCAAAATTGCCCACCATCCAAAGCACGCCGCCCACCGCGTATGGTTTGGCGACCCCTCGATCGGAAAGCCAACCAAACACTGGCTGGGATAATGAACCGCTCAAACTATAGAAGGTGCTGATCAGACCGATGAAAGCATTGCTAAGCGCAAGAGGACCACTGAGGTAGGCCAGCAAGATTCCAATCTGGCTGTTGAGAATATCGACACCAAAATGCGCAAATCCGGTTGCAGTGTAAGTCCGGTCTCGCAAGAGGCTCATTGATAAAGCTTGTGCTGCCGGATATGGTCATATACTTCGGGCGTGAGCATATAGCGATAAGGCTGACCGTGCTTAACTCGCTGTCGGATACTCTGCCCAGATATATCGATCAAGGGAGCGGGGAAGAAGAGCAACTTCTCTGACAGACCTGGAATTAGTCGTTGATTGCGATCGTGATCAACTTCAACCGATGGCCGCTGCATGATCCCTATCGCATGAGCCCGCTCGACAAATTGCTCCGGATCCTTCCATTGGGTTAGGTCACGTAAGGAATCAGCGCCCATCAGGTATACAAATCTCGCTTCGGCTTGATCCGCTTGCAGGAAGCGAAGTGTATCCTTTGAGTAGTGAGGTCCTGGCCGATCGACATCAACACTTGAGAGCGCAAACGAAGGATGCTGTTCCGTAATGTACGCCAGCATGCGCAAACGCTGCTCGATCGGTGAAATGGGCCAATCCGGTTTATGGGGAGGCTCACCCGCCGGTACCCAGTAGATCATGTCCAAGCCCAAATGCTGAAGGGCCTCATCAGCCAGGATGCAATGGCCGATATGAGGTGGATCGAATGTGCCTCCGAAAACCCCGATCAAACTACCCATTCGAGTTCGTACTCCCCGATCCGCACGGTGGCCCCTGATTGAATGCCGGCCTCATTCAAAGCCCGCTCCACCCCCAGGTGTTCCAGGATCCTTTGGAAACGTCGTACGGCTTCATCATACTCCCAATAGGTCATGGCAGCAGCTCGCTCCACAGCAATCCCTGAAACACGCCAGGCACCATCATCTTCCCGATTAATCTGAAATTCTCCAGGAGCGGTGTCGAGCCGATACACCGGCACCTCTTCCCGTCGAACTTCTTCCACCAACCCCAACTTTTCATGCGCTTCAAATAGTAATTCACGCAACCCCTGGCGAGCCAATGCAGAAACCAGGTGAACCTCAATTCCCTGGCCTTTGAAATTAGCGAGGATTTCCTCCGTCCGCTCGCGCACCTGAGGCAGGTCGATCTTATTAAGCGCGATGACCTGCGCTTTTTCACCCAGATGTGGATCAAAAAGGCTCAGTTCGCTGTTTATTTGCGAAAAATCAGCCCACGGATCCTGCGCAGTGCCATCCAATAGATGGATAAGCACCTTCGTCCGCTGGATATGTCGCAGGAAAGATGACCCCAGGCCAGCGCCGGCGTGGGCACCTTCGATCAATCCAGGGATATCAGCCAGCACCATTTCAACCTCGTCATTCAACCTGGCAACGCCAAGATTTGGCTGAAGGGTCGTGAAGGGATAATCTGCGATCTTGGGTTGGGCATTGGTGACTGCAGCCAGAAACGTAGATTTGCCAGCATTGGGAACCCCGATAATGCCAATATCCGCAAGCAGTCGTAACTCCAATGCAAGTGTGCGCGTTTCCTGGGGTTCTCCCTTTTCCGCCATGCGTGGTGACTGATTGCGAGAGGTAGCAAAACGCGCATTGCCACGCCCACCGCGACCCCCCTTGCACACAGTCAAGCGTTGGTCCGGTTCAACCAGGTCCCCCATCAGCAAACCCGTCTGCTGGTCACGCACGACCGTACCGGGTGGCACTGGGATAAGAACATCTTTCCCCGAGCGACCAGTTTTGTTCGAACCCGAACCCGGCCGGCCATCTTCGGCGCGAAAGCGACGGCTGTGACGAAAGGACGAAAGCGTCGTTCGTTTGCCATCAACGAAGAGCACGATATCGCCTCCCTTGCCCCCATCACCACCATCCGGCCCGCCCCGTGGCACAAATTTCTCGCGGCGGAAATGCACGGCACCATCTCCACCCCGACCTGAGCTCACCTCAATTTGAACTTCATCCAAAAACATGGCGAAGACTACCTTTACTATTCAATACGCACATTATACTCTCAGGGTACCCCCTTTATTGCGAGCACAAAATATTTGCAAGCGCCCTTTTAATGTGCTAGATTTGGTCCACTTAATATAGCCCTCATGTGGAGGAATCTATGCCAGCATTGAAGGTGCCCGATATCGTTGTGGGACGGCTCCCTTTGTATTTGCGCGCTTTGACTCAAATGATCCAAGAGGGAAAAGAGATCACCTCATCCCAGGAATTGGGAGGTCGCTTAGGGATTTCATCGGCACAGATCCGCAAGGACTTATCACAATTCGGCGAGTTTGGAAAGCAAGGTACGGGCTATAACATCACGTACCTCGCTGATCAAATCAAGAAAATACTTAACGTTGATCAGATTTGGGATGTTATCCTCGTTGGTGCAGGTGACCTGGGTCATGCGGTTTCCAATTATGCCGGATTCATCCACCGAGGCTTTAAAATTGTGGCTGTATACGATAATGATCAGAACAAAATCGGTGAGGTCGTTGGCCAGCATACAGTCAAAGACGTAAGTCAGCTTAAATTCGATGTAGAAGCCGGCAACATCGAGGTAGCCATGCTGGCAGTTCCAGCCGGTCAGGCACAGGATGTCTCAGATGATCTTGTCGATGCGGGAATTGTAGCGATCCTTTGCTACGCCCCCATCTCACTTAAGGTGCCTCCGGACGTATTTGTGCAATATATTGATCCCGCCTTGCACCTCCAGCACATGGCTTACTATCTCAAGTAAGCAAGCCCGAGACCTAAAAATAAAAGTCTCCCCTGCGGGAGACTTTGCTTTAATTATGCCGTAACTATGGCTATGCGCAGAACTAAACTTGGGGTAAATTGCGTCGAAGGCGATCCAGCATCGTCAAGCCCTTCGAGGCTCCCTTGGCTACACAGGCGACGGGTTCTTCCGCAAGATAGGCCGGAACACCCGTCTCGCGCGTGAGCCATTTGTCCATGCCACGCAATAGAGACGTACCGCCGCAGATAACCATCCCGCGATCAATAATATCCGAAGCCAACTCGGGGGGTGTCTGTTCAAGCACCTTGCGAATAGAAGTCACCATGAGGTTTAAGGTCTCCTGGATCGCCTCCACTACCTCGCTTGTACTCAGCGTAATCGGCCTTGGCAAGCCGGTCACTTGATCCTGGCCTTGGATTTCTATCGTGCGCTCTTCATCTTGAGGGATGGCAGCACCGATACGCAGCTTGGCTTCTTCTGCAGTACGCGAGCCGATGATCAGGCCGTACTTCTTGCGCACATATTGGCTGATGGCCTCGTCGATGCGGATCCCAGCAATGCGTGTGGCCTCGGCAGCGACAATCCCACTCATGGCAATGACAGCCGCCTGTGTGACGCCACCGCCAAGATTGACAACCATATTTCCGGAAGGCGTTGCGATCGGAAGCCCAACCCCTATCGCCGCCGCCAGCGGCTCCTGGATCAGGTATACATCACGACTTCCAGCTTGCAGGGTAGCCTCATGAACCGCCCTTCTCTCAACACTGGTAACGCCAAGCGGGACGGTGATCATCACACGTGGTTTGAATAATCGCGCCGGTCCACTCACCTGTTCGATGAAGTGCCCTAACATACGATGCGTGACTTCAAAATCTGCGATCACCCCTTCTCGTAAGGGCCGCGAAACTTCAATCACTTCGGGCACACGCCCATCCATTTCACGTGCCGAGTGACCAACATCAACAATCTTTAATTCTTCGATGTCTATTGCGACAACGGTGGGTTCGTGAAGGACGATCTCGTCATCTTCGCATATCAGCGTATTGACGGTGCCGAGATCGATACCCAAATCCTTCCCTAGGAGGGCCATGGATTAGGATCCTTCTTCTGAAGAAATTCTCGTGGGGGGTTTCTGCCGCTGGCGAAAGCGTCGCACAGCGTCAAGGCGAAGTTGGGATCTGCGCAGGGCTGCCTGAATACGAAGATATTCATCCGTATCGGGTGGAGGTCCTTCTTTGAGGTATTGCTCGGCCCGCGCTTTTGCTGCTTCTGCTCGATCAATATCGATCTCGTCCACGTTCTCACCAACATCTGCTAGGACGGTGACGAGATCAGGACGCACCTCCAGGATCCCACCTGCGATCGTAAATACCGTTTCTTCCCCGCGGTAGCTTGCTCGCAGCACACCAACACCCAGCGTCGTCAACAGCGGCGCGTGATTCGGCAAGATTCCCAGCTCACCTTCAGAGCCAGGTGCTATAACGATATCAACTGGACCTTCAAATAAAGCCCGGTCTTGCGTTACGATCTCACAGCGAATGGGCATCGCCCGAGTGCCTCCCTGCTAGCTTGCCGCTAATTGTTCGGCTTTTTCTACCGCTTCATCGATCGTCCCGACCATCATAAAGGCTTGCTCGGGTAAATCGTCATGCTTTCCATCTAAGATCTCACGGAATCCGGACACCGTATCGCGTAGGGGTACGTAGCGCCCTTCTTGACCGGTAAATTGCTCGGCAACAAACATGGGCTGGGAGAAGAAGCGCTCGATCTTTCGCGCCCGGGATACAACGAGCTTATCCTCCTCGCTCAACTCTTCAATGCCGAGGATTGCGATAATATCCTGCAAATCCTTGTAGCGCTGCAGGACCTGCTGCACCTCGCGGGCGACGTAGTAGTGATCTTCTCCCACGATCTGCGGGTCGAGGATACGCGAGGTCGATGCGAGTGGATCAACCGCAGGATATATGCCCTTCTCAGAGATCGAGCGCTCGAGCGCGATGGTAGCGTCCAGATGGGTGAACGTTGCTACTGGTGCCGGATCAGAGTAATCATCGGCAGGAACGTAGACGGCTTGCATCGATGTGATCGAGCCAGTGCGGGTCGAGGTTATGCGCTCTTGCAGCTCGCCCATTTCAGTCGCAAGGGTCGGTTGATAGCCGACGGCAGAGGGCATGCGACCCAACAGGGCTGAGACTTCCGAGCCGGACATGCTGAAACGGAAAATGTTGTCAATAAAGAGCAACACGTCCCTGCCCTGATCACGGAAGAACTCCGCCATTGTGAGTGCTGTAAGTCCAACGCGCAGGCGAACACCGGGTGGTTCGTTCATCTGCCCATACACCAGGACAGTGTCTTTCAACACACCCGACTCGATCATCTCACGGTACATCTGGGTACCCTCGCGAGTGCGCTCGCCAACCCCGGCGAAGACTGAATTCCCTTTATGCACCGTGGCGATCGATCGAATGAGCTCCTGGATGATAATCGTCTTACCCACGCCGGCGCCACCAAAAATACCCGTCTTACCACCTCGCGTGAAAGGCGCGATCAAATCGATAACTTTCAAACCCGTCTCGAAAACCTCGACGCGGGTTGACTGTTCATCAAAGGATGGTGCCGGGCGATGGATGGGATAATACGTGGATGACATTACCTCCCCACGCTCATCAATTGCCGTCCCAAGGACATTAAACATTCGTCCTAGTGTCGCTTCACCCACAGGCACTTGAATAGGCGCACCGGTAGCCCGGGCAGGGAGGCCTCGCTGCACTCCGTCGGTGGAATCCATTGCGACCGTACGAACCCAATTATTCCCCAGGTGTCGTTGGACCTCGAGCACCAGGATTCCACCATCTTCCCGCTCGACTTCCACCGACTCATAAATCGCAGGCATTTCGCCTGGGGGAAAGGCACAATCGATGACAGCACCCTGAATTTGAGTCACGCGGCCTGTACTTCCTGCCATGCTAACCTCCAAAAAGTCGATTACTTCACTAGGCGTTACTAAGCGCTTCAGCACCACCGGCAATATCGAGCATGTCGCTGGTGATGGCCTGCTGTCGCGCTTTGTTGTATTCCAATCTCAACGCCCCGGCTAATTCGACGGCATTATCCGTTGCATTACGCATCGCCACCATGCGAGCTGCGTGTTCGCTGGCGAGCGATTCGGTGATCGCCTGGAAAACCTGCAGTTCCGTCAACCGCGGCACAATCTGACTGATTAATGCTTCCTGGCTTGGTTCATAGATGTAGGTCGGCAACGCACCCTCTCGCTCGGTGGATTGCTGAGCCTCATTGTTTACATTCTCACCTATGGGCAGGAGATCGAAGGATACCGGCAGCAGGAGCTTATGCCGCGGTATCTGCCGGAGTAGATTGACAAAATCGGTATAGACCAGGAAAACTTGATCCGCTCGCCCGGCCAGGAATTCATCCATGACCAAGCGACCAATAGCGGAAACATCGGCAAAGGTTGGTTCGGCAGGTAAATCACTGAATTCGGCAAGAATGTCTACCCGCCTTCGAATAAGTGTATCTCGGCCTTTTCGACCCACGACTACGAACTTTACCGGGGCTGCAGAGGCGCGGAAATGCTCCAGCGTATAGCGCAGGATATTGGTGTTGTATGCTCCAGCCAGACCACGATCGCCGGTGATCACAACGGCGAGGATGTTCTCAACCGGCTCTCGTGCGATCATGAACGGATGGACATCTTCTTTCGCTGGCTGTACTGAAAGGTGGCGCAATACCTGCCAGGCTTTATCAGCATACGGGCGGGTTTGTTTCACCCGCGCTTCGGCTTTGCGTACCCGGCTGGCGCTGACGGCCTGAAGTGCACGCGTAACCTGGGCGATATTTTCGACGCTCCGGATTCGGAGCCGCATCTCTCGTGCGGAAGCCATCAGTTATTACTCCGTGTCTCCGCTTTAGTCTAACCAGCTGCGGTTGAAATTCTCAACAGCTTCTTTCAATTTGTCCTGCGTCGCTTCAGTGATGATTTTCTTCTCAGCAATATCCTTGAGAAGATCGGGATGGGAGCTTTCAAGATAACGCACCAAGGCAGCTTCCCACTCGCTGATGCGATCGACATCCACCCTATCGGCAAGACCCTGTGTAGCAGCGTAAAGTACCGCTACTTCATGTTCAAGGCTGACAGGCTGATACTGTGGCTGCTTTAAGATCTCCTGCAATCGCTGCCCGCGACTCAGCTGGGCCTGGGTGGCTTTATCGAGATCGGAACCGAACTGTGCGAAAGCTGCAACTTCGCGATAGGATGCCATGTCCAATCGAAGCCGCCCAGCCACCTGTCGGATCGCTTTCGTCTGCGCATCCCCGCCAACCCTGGAAACGGATAGGCCAGCGTTGATGCCCGGGCGGATGCCTGCGTTGAAGAGCTCACTTTCGAGATAGATCTGCCCATCTGTGATCGAGATAACATTGGTGGGGACATACGCAGAGACGTCGCCGAGCAATGTTTCGATGATCGGCAATGCCGTGAGTGAGCCGCCACTGCCTTTTACCTGGGCAACCCGATACTTATCCCCATCCTTCATCGCCGCCAATGCTTCTCCAGCTTCATGCTCAGCCAGGGGGCCGACATAGCGCTTGCCATCGACAGAATCTTCATCCGTCGCCTTCCCTTCAATCTTGTTAGGGACAATCACGAAATGATCTGCCAGGCGAACGGCACGCTCAAGCAAGCGACTGTGCAGGTAAAATACGTCACCTGGGTAAGCTTCACGACCAGGCGGCCGGCGCAGGAGCAGGGATACTTGCCGATAAGCCCAGGCATGTTTACTCAAGTCATCATAGACAACCAGCGCGTCCCTACCATTTTCAGCGAATTCCTCGCCCATCGCACAGCCTGAGTAAGGTGCTAAGTATTGAAGCGCCGCAGGATCATCGGCGGCAGCGATGACGACAATGGTGTGATCCATGGCTCCAAAACGCTCCAACAAAGCAACTGTGCGGGCCACGGCGGCGCGTTTCTGTCCAATGGCGACGTAAATGCAGATCAGATCTTTGCCTTTTTGATTAATGATTGTGTCGATCGCCAGGGCTGTCTTTCCCGTCTGTCGGTCACCGATGATCAACTCTCGTTGACCGCGACCGATTGGGATCATCGTATCAATGGCTTTAATTCCGGTTTGAACGGGCGTATCGACGTCCTTGCGAGCGACAACACCTGGCGCAATGCGCTCCATCGCCCGGTAGCCGTCGAATTGGATTGGGCCTTTCCCATCAAGCGGGTCGCCGAGTGCGTTCACGACCCGTCCAACCAAGCCTTCGCCCACAGGTACGGAGGCAATACGACCCGTCGTATAAACCAACATACCTTCTTCAATTTCGGCATACTCTCCCATAATGAGGACGCCCACTTCCTGCTCCTCGAGGTTGAACGCGATCCCCATGGTGCCGTTTGCAAAGCGGATCAGCTCTTGGGCACGCACATTCGATAGACCAGATACGCGCGCGATTCCATCGCCCGCTTCAAGAACTGACCCTACATCGCGTAGAGCTACTTCGGGTGAAAATTCGTCAATTTGTTTTTGGAGATCACTGGAAAGGTTTTTTACCAGATCCGACATTAGCCCTCCCGGAAAAGTGGGGATATGGGGGTTATATCCTACAAGATTTTAGATATCACTCGACACTAATACCGGCGTGCCAATTTCCGCATAAATCACGGAATTGAACACGGCCGGAAGGCAATGCCAAGACGAACCGGCATCGCTGGAAATCATACCTGATGCCTCCCTTTTTGTCCAGCAATTCACAATGGGACGGCTCCGAATCAGCTTTCATTCTCATCGACGACGCCGCGTTTACGCCCTTTGCCTAACGCTACCGACCGTTCATAGGCTGCCCAGATTGCACGTGACAACGCTGTCCGGAAACCAGCTTTCTCAAGGTAATATAGCGCTTCGGCGGAGGTCCCTCCTGGTGAGGTAACCTGGTTGCGAAGTCTTGAGAGGTGACTGGGAGAGTGATCGAAGAAGGCTACCGATCCCCTGACAGTGCCAATAACAAGTTGCTCAGCGATTCGCCGTGGAAATCCTAGGTGCACCCCGGCATCTACCAGCGCTTCCATGAAGAGGAAAGTATACGCAGGGCCAGTACCGGAGAGCGCCGTGGCCATATCAAGGTAATCCTCATCGGACACACAAATCTCCTCCCCCATGGATCTTAGGATTTCCCGGCAAAGGTCAAGCTGCTTATCTGTAACTGATGACGTTGGGATCCATACTGTAATGCCCTCCCCGATCTGTGCAGGTGTGTTGGGCATACACCGAATTACGGACGAGTGATCAAGCTTTGCAGCGATCATACCCAAAGTCGCTCCTGCAACAATAGATAACACAAGCGTCTCTGCAGGTATCTTTCCTTTGAGTTCTTCCAATACCGCTGGCAAGGACTGGGGCTTAACACAGAGCAGCACAATGGCAGCTTTCTCCACGGCTTTCTCATTATCGATTGAGCTTGAGAACCCGTACTGGTCTCTTAAATCTTCCAACCGATTTTCTCTGGGACCTGCCATCACGATTTGTTCAGCCTGGACGATTTCGGCACGAATAAGATTACGAGCTATCGCCTCAGCCATAACGCCCGGACCGATGAATCCAATTTGTTCTTTTATTTTCAACATGTTCACTCCACAACTATTATTTTGAAAGCAAGATCAAGCCGTAAGTTTAACTTACTGCTCACCTGGAGATAAGGCTGTTTGGGCGATAGCCAGAATTATGGCTTGGCGAAGTATTTCAAAGCCAGACGGACACGCTCTTCAACGTCATCCCCTGTCTCCGATGGAATCGATTGTATTGCGGCTTGCGCTTCGACCATGGAGTACCCTAATGTCGTCAGCACACTGAGGACTTCCGTGTCTGACTCGGTCGGGCTGAAATCTGGGATGAGTGGAGCCTCAAACGTGTCCTTCAGATGAAAAACTACCTTTTCCGCTGTTTTCTTGCCTAAGCCTGGGACCTTGGCAAGCACTCCCGGCTGGTTATTGACGACTGCTGAGCGCAGCACATCCGGTGATAGATGAGAGAGCAGCGCAAGCGCCAGTTTCGGCCCGATTCCAGACACAGCTAACAGTGTTTCAAAAAGCTCCCGCTCTTCCCGGCTTACAAAACCATAGAGCGAGAGTGAGTCTTCTTTAACGATCAATTTTGTATGCAGGAACACCTCTCGTCCAACCGCTGGAAGCGTATCGATCACTGATTTTGTAATGGCTATGCGCAAACCAAGGCCGTTAATTTCCAGGACCGCTTCGCCCTCGCCCAGATGCTGCAGCCGCCCGGTTATCGAGGCAATCACGATCGTCCCTCCAGGCGCGAGCGGAAAGCGTGACTCTGAATATGGCATATGGCCACGGCCAGGGCATCGGCGGCATCATCCGGTTTGGGTAACTCATCCATATTCAAAAGAGTCTGGACCATGCGCTGCATCTGGGTTTTATCAGCGGCACCATAACCTGTCACCGCCTGTTTTACGTCCTGGGGAGAGTATTCCTCCACGACCAATCCCGACGTTGCCAGGGTGAGAAGTACCACACCGCGCGCCTGGCCAACGCTGATCGCAGTGGTGACGTTCTTTTGAAAGAATAATTGCTCAACTGCGCCCATATGAGGTTTATATGTTTGTAGGACTTCCTGCAAGCCGCGATGCAGCTTGATCAGGCGTTCGGCCATAGGCTCCTTCGCAGGTGTGGTAATAACGCCATACTGAATAAGCTTCAGCGCGCCGGATGGGGAGGTTTCTACCAGCCCATATCCTGTGCGCGCTGTCCCTGGATCGATCCCTATGACCAGCATCGTCAAAGTGAATCAGGCTGTCTCGAGCAAGGCGACGGCTGCTTCACTCACGTTTAAGTTCGAGAAGACATTCTGGACATCATCCATGTCTTCCAATTCTTCAATCGCTCGCATCACTCTTAGCGTTTGCTCCTCGTCTAACTCAATCTCTGTGTTGGGGAGCATTCGAACTTGAGCTTCTTCGGGTGAGAAGCCTGCCTGGCGTAATTCGTCACTGATGATCTTGAAGCGGTCAACCGGTGCAATGATTTCGGCATCCCCGTCGGCGATAATGACGTCTTCGGCACCTGCTTCGACGGCCAGTTCAAATATCGCATCAGTATTAAGGTTTTCTCCGGACAAATAGAAGTAGGCTGCCCGTCGAAATTGCCATGAGACAGAACCGGCATCGGCCATACTCCCTCCAGATTTTGAGAGCAGATGGCGAATTTCTGCCACCGTCCGGTTGCGATTGTCGGTGACAACATCGATCAAGAGTGCTACACCATGCGGGGCATATCCTTCGTACATAATCTGCTCTAAGGCCGCGCCCTCTTTGTCCTCACCTGTACCGCGGCGGATCGCCCGCTCAATATTATCCTTGGGCATATTCTCGGCCTTGGCCTTATCGATGACCAGGCGGAGGTTGAAGTTGGTTTCTATGTCACCACCACCTTCACGCGCGGCGATGGCGATCTCGCGGGCCAGGCGTGTGAAGATCGCACCTCGCTTGGCATCGTTGGCTGCCTTCTTGCGTTTGATTGTCGACCATTTGGAATGTCCAGACATCGCTCACCCACCCATTGGATCACTTAAAAACCACAATTGGATCAAAATCGACGGTCGCCGCCATTATACCATTCGGGATATGGGCCGAAAGCGGGATAAGATCTATTCTTCGTACTTCCTATGCTGCGAGGATTTTTTCAAGCTTGCGCAAGGTCTCCACACTCTGGCCACGGTAATGATTGTTGGCATACACCAGCGTCAGGGGAGATTCTGCATGTAAGGCTTCGATGCGAGGTTTCCATTCTTTCAGTTCTTCTTCTTCGTAGGAATAATCGTAGCGCTCCCAGGCATGGTCATGCTGCCACCACTTATCCGCATTGCGACCATGGAAACGAACATAGGCGATATCGCTTGTGCTGCGGACCGTTGGCGGCATGAGCCCCGGCAGCTCGGGTTCATCAACGCAGCAAAATCCAAATTGCAATCCTTCGAGTAAGGAAAAAGTCGCTTCAGAAACCCACTTGCTACCACGAAACTCAATCACCACCGGCAGATCGCGTAGACCCTCGCGTAAGACCTGAAGATATTCCGTATTCTCGTTTGTAGGGTGGAAGGAGTGAGGAAACTGCGCCAGGATGGCAGCCAAGCGTCCTTCTTCGAGCAAAGGTTCGACGGCCGCCCGGAATGCAGCAAAATCGGGGGCTTTGCGCTCATGGGTGATCGATCGATGGGCTTTAACGGTAAAAAGAAAATCTTCAGGGGTTTTATTAATCCACCCACTGACAATCTTTAATTCAGGTATGCGGTAGTAAGTCACATTCAATTCGACTGTATCGAACTGCTTAGCGTAGTATCCCAGCCATCCCCAGCGTGGGAGATCTTCAGGATACACAGGTCCGATCCAATCATCATAGGAAAAGCCAGAGGTCCCTAAACGGATCATGGTATCAATACTCCTGCACCACTGATGCGGCTTTGCTTCAAATCGAGTAAGGCGCGGTTTGCCTCAGTAAGCGCGTAGGTTTCAATCCGGGTTTGGATGGGGATTTCTGCAGCCAGTTTGAGAAATTCAACGCCATCATCATAGGTGGCATTCGCCACACTGCGCAAGGTCCGTTCGCCATAAAGGAGTTGATAGGGCATCTCCGGGATGGGGCTCATATGAATGGCATTGATAGCGAGCGTACCCCCACGCCTGAGCTTGGCCATCATTTGCGGTACCAGTGTGCCCACCGGTGCGAATAGAATCGCCCGATCAAGCGCATGGACAGGGTCATCCTCAGCTCCCCCCACCCAGGCAGCGCCGAGCTCTTGTGCCAGTCTGCGGTGCTCCAATCCCCGCGTAAATACGTAAACTTCACAAGCCCAATGGCGTGCAACCTGTATGGCCAGATGCGCGCTGGCGCCGAAGCCTACCAGACCCAGGCGCTCCCCGGGGTTCACATCCGCTTTGCGCAGCGCACGATATCCAATGATCCCGGCGCAAAGCAGCGGTGCAGCACTTTCCGCTCGTAGTCCCTGCGGGATCTTCAGCGTGTAATCAGCCCTGGAAAGGATTTTCTCTGCATATCCACCTTGGCGGTGAAAACCCGTGAAGTGAGCCTGGGGGCAGAGATTTTCTTCACCACGCTGACAAAATTCACAGGCCCTGCAAACTTGATAAAGCCAGGGAACTCCCGCGAGGTCACCGATTGACCAACCCTGAACATCGTCCCCCATCGCTTCCACAATTCCAATGACTTGATGGCCGGGGATGATCGGCACCTTAGGGGGGTGGATATCCCCTTCTACTGTGTGTAAGTCTGTATGACAGATACCACACGCCTGAACCTGGATGAGGAGTTCATCCGCAACAGGTTGGGCGATCTGCGTCTCCCGTGCAACAAGCGGGGCCGCCTCGATTGCGGCGGGTTCGTCCAGAAACATGGCCTTCATGCTACCCTCGTCGAACTTTCCCCATCTTGCGACCTTGATTCGATGCCTCGATGAAGCAGATTTTACACAAGAGGCACCCGTTGATTGGGTGCCTCTTCTTCACGTTCAGCTTTCAAGCTTTCATTATCCGGGAGAGCAAGCTTTGCTGGTGCACTAGGCTTTCTTCTTCCTCTTTGGTCCGAGAATAAATTTCTCGGTGAGATCTTTGGCCTCAGCATCGGTATACTGTACCGGCGGAGTCTTCATGAAGTAGGATGAAGGCTCCAGAATGGGTCCGGCCAGACCACGATCGAGTGCAAGCTTGGCACAGCGCACCGCATCGATTACGACTCCGGCGGAGTTGGGCGAATCCCATACTTCTAACTTGAGCTCAAGATTGAGTGGGACATCCCCGAAAGAGGTTCCCTCCATGCGAATATGACACCACTTACGATCGGTTAACCAGGGTACGTAATCGCTCGGTCCGACATGGACGTCACCCGGATCCATTTCGTAAGGTACCAAGCTGGTTACAGCACCGGTCTTCGATATTTTCTTGGATTCGAGCCGATCACGCTCAAGCATGTTGTAGAAATCCATGTTGCCACCGAAGTTGAGCTGGTAGGTCCGATCGAGGTTGACGCCTCGATCGTTGAAGAGCGAGGTCAGGACGCGGTGGGTTATCGTCGCACCGACCTGGCTCTTGATATCATCCCCGATAATCGGAAGACCGCGCTCCTTGAACCTTCCAGCCCAGTAATCGGAGGAGGCGATGAAGACGGGAATGCAGTTGACGAAGGCACAACCTGCCTCCAACACCTGCTCTACATACCATTTCGTCGCCATTTCAGCCCCAACGGGCAGGTAGCTGACAACGACATCGGTTTGGGTTTCTTTCAAAACGCCGATGATGTCATCCGTCGGGCCTGGTGACTTTTCAACGACCTGGGCCAGGTACTTACCGATGCCATCATGGGTCATGCCTCGCATGACCTTCACGCCCAGATTGGGCACGTCTGAAAACTTGACCGTGTTGTTTGGATGGGCAAAGATCGCCTCCCCCAAGTCTTCTCCTACCTTCCCCTTGATGACATCGAAGGCTGCTGTAAACTCAATATCGGATATATGATAGCCGCCCAGGTTAACATGCATCAGCCCTGGCACGAAATCCGAAGATTTTGCGTTTTTGTAGTATTCAACGCCCTGGATGAATGACGAAGCGCAGTTCCCTACGCCGATGATGGCGACGCGCACTTTCTTGCTTTCCGGCATCTTCTTGCCTCCATGAATGTATGTCGGTCTTTATTTTAATCTATGGGAGCAATGGATCGTTGTCATGCCCTGAAACCACTTGGTATGCTACAATCGCATGCATCCCCACGGATGTGACGAATGGCTGAAAAAACTGCAGCGCCCTCAAAAAAACAACGCCTCGAACGATTACTGGAGATAAGCCGCACTCTGGCAGCGACGCTCGAGATTCGCCCCTTACTTGAAACCATCGTCGAGGTCGCTTGTGAACTTACCGAGAGTGAAGTTTCATCAATTCTACTTTATGATCCTGAGAAAGGTCGCTTACGCTTTGAAGCTGTTCCTGGATTCCAGCAAAAAGACCTTATCGATGTCAGCGTGCCACTTGACTCCAGCGTGGCAGGATGGATCTACACCAACAGCCGTCCAATGGTGATCCAGGATGCGAGCTCAGATACACGCGTCTACCGGCCGATCGATAAAGCCTTAGGATTTGAAACCCGATCGATCCTCGGCGTTCCGCTCATCGTCCGGAGCCGCACGATTGGCGTCCTGGAATCCCTCAATAAACAGGGTGAAGGCAATTATACCGAAGATGATCTTAAGGTTCTAGAGACTCTCGCCTCCCAGGCAGCGGTGGCGATCGATAACGCGCAGCTGCTTACCAGTATCCAGGATACAAACGCTGAGCTACAACGACTCGATTCGATGAAATCTGACTTCATCGCCATCGCCTCTCACGAACTCCGTACACCTCTGGGCTTGATCCTGGGACACGCTACTTTTTTGAAGGAATTCATCCCAAATGAGCATCAGGAGCAGATGGAGGTCATCATCCGCAGTGCCATGCGCCTAAAAGCCATCATCGAAGATATGGCCACGATGGCACATCAGGAGCAAGGCGAATCACGTGTGCGGCGAGAGCCTTTCTCAATGGGCAAACTTGTGGAGGTGGTAGCGGGTCGCTTTGAAGATATGGCCCATGAGAAGAAGATTGAAATTGGCTTCGATGTACCTGCCGGGGAGGCGCTTACCGTTGAAGGTGATCAGGAGAAACTAGATATCGCCCTGTCGAACCTGGTTAAGAATGCGATCATCTTCACCGATGCAGGTGGCCAGGTGGGAATCAAGGCTGAGGGTGACCAGGGCATGGTGAAGGTCTTTGTGGTGGATACCGGGATCGGCATTCCGCCTGAGGCCGTCAGTAAGGTATTCGATCGCTTCTTTCAGGTTGAATCGCATCTCACGCGTAAACATGGGGGGATGGGATTAGGCCTCTCTATCGCCAAAGCCATGGTCGAGATGCACAACGGCCAGATCTGGTGCGAAAGCAAGGAAGGCACCGGTAGCCTCTTCTGCATGATGCTGCCGACCGACCAAGCGAGTGCCAAGGCCGCCTCGAAAGTATTCCGAAACGATTGATCGAAGAATAACCAATTTCCCTCAGGCACCAGGGTGTCAAGGCTGGGGCATGATTAGGGTTGGTGTTAAGCCTCACCGATTTGCATTAGCTGCAACGCCAATCCAGCAGCACTGAATTGGTGAATTCATTCGTGATACACTTTCACGCTGTAAGCCCGCTGTAAGGTAGCTCGTAGTAACTATTATTCAGGTATCGCGTTATATAGGGTGCTGATTGCCCGGGATGAGAAGGTACGAGGAGAGGATTTATGGCACCTAATAACCTAACATCGATCGAAGAAGCCATGGAGTATGCCATCGAGTCGATCGCGCGTGGCGACACCTACAATGGCAAAGCTGCCTTGAGTTGGGTTCTACGCCAGTCACCCTCCCTACCGGAAGCCTGGATCTGGATGGCCTGCTGCGTCGATAGCGAAGACCAGAAGCGTGATTGCTATCGCCGCATCTCCTAAAAGTACGACGGCATTACTCCCTTGTTTTCTCTGGAATGATAGAAGCCCCCGCCGACCACCTGGCGGGGGTTTATGGTTTTGTTGCAACGCCACAAAAGGAGGCGTGGGTTTGGTTTCGTTGACCCGTGATCTAATCAGCGATATACTGCCTGCGCTTCGGGGCGTAGCGCAGTCCGGTAGCGCGCACGGTTCGGGTCCGTGAGGTCGGCGGTTCAAATCCGCCCGCCCCGACCAATAGAAGGCAGCATGATGCTGCCTTCCTGCTTTTGCACTCGAGTAATTTAATTTCCTCTCTACTCTCGAATCTCAACCACCACCCCTTCCTCCGCCCAGTAGAAAAGTTCTTCGGCAGCCTCCAGATCGAGGATGATGCAACCATAGGAAGCCGGGTTGCCCAGCACATCGGCCCACAATCGCCGCCCGCTTGAAAGCAGCGGAAGGCCATGAATACCATTCGTCAGACCCGGCACCGCATCATAGATGCCCATAAAGTGCGGCATGGTTAGATCCCAGATCGAAGCATAGGCGTTCTCATAGTGCGAATTGACCTGGAAGATCCCAGGTAGCGTTGGAGAGTTGGGGATCCCCGTACTGATGATGTGCTCGCTGAGAAGCTCGTGATTCTCATGCACCCACATCTTCTGTTCCAGGATGCTGATCACGATCCTTTTCTCGGGGATAACTGGAAGAGCGAGCATGTCATCTTTGGGTGGAACGATCAATTCTTCGCCCACAACCAGTCCGCGCCGGGCAAGCTCCGGATTGGCCTCATTCAACTTCCAGTAGGGCAGTCCAATCTTGAAACTTATGCTCACCAGGTTATCCCCTGGTTGGACAATATACGTATCGGGTAAATACTTCACCACCAAAACTTCGGGCTGCTGGGCTCCCTCTGACAGCTGCGCTTCCAGTGCCACAAGGGCCTGATCCGTATCGATGAAACGCTGTGCCCCTAGCGAGGAATTGACCGCCTCTGTATACGCTCGGATCGCCTGCGGGATCAGGTTGACCATAAATTGGTCACCTTCAATCGTTATGTCGATCCAGCGTTGAAATTCATCATCCTCGGGACGCCAAACAAACTGCTCATCGGTTACGGGATCGTAAGCACGTAAGGCAGCATCCCTGCCCACTATCGTTTCCAGAGTCTCGATGGCTTTATGTGGATCGAGCTGCTGGGAAACATTCGGCACCATAACCAGCGGGATCATTTGGTGATCGATGCGAATAGTCTCGGGGTCTTTGATCAGCAAATCCAGGCTGGCGAGAACGTCCAGTGACTTTCCATCCCTGGGTAAGGTATGGATAATCTCACGACCTTCCAATCGAAGGTCTCCATCCTGCGTCGGTAGATTAACACGCTCAGCCCACGCTTCGAGCTGAGATTTTGCCCTTATCGGATCCAAGCTGACGACGTAATCGACCTTCGCCCCTGCTCGCAGGGTTGAGAGCATTGTACGGATCGATGCTAATCCCTGCCCCTGGCGTCCTTGCTGGTATGCTCGCTGGGTTGTTTCGACCGCGTCCACTGATAATCCGAATGATGACGCCTGATCTTCCCAGGTACGAGCAGGATCATCAAGATCGACGAGCATGATGCGTTCATTGCGATTCCACTCGGCCTCGATCATCTCTTCCACTTCTGTTACGGTCTTCCAACTTAGATCTAAATCCTCAAGCATCACGCCAGGTAGGATGCGGTCGCTGTTCATGAAGAACACGAAAGACCCCAGCGTGAGCAATAGGGGTGGCAAGCTGAAAGCGAGCACGCCCAGGAGGAATAATCGCAATATTCTTCCAATCCCGATCTTTAAAGCTGTACCCCTTGCTTTGTTATCTTGCATAGAAGGGTTTGCGCTAGACATGGGTGTATTCATCGATACGAATCTATCTGCTTTGTGTTGCAAGGCTGTTGCCAGGAACGCATGAAGCCTAAGTGTACTGGGTGTCCTTTCTCCCTCCAAGGTCCTCTGGCACAATTCGGCAACTGACGTTATCCTAGCCAGCGCAGTTCGTTCGATCAACGCAAGCTAGATTACTTGGAGGTACTGCTCTATGGCCCGCAAATCACTTGGATATGTAAAACTTGCCTGGACCTGCGACCGCTGTGATAGTGAGAATCCCGGACCGCGCAAATTCTGTAATGCCTGCGGCGCGCCCCAACCAGCGGAAGTAGAATTTCATCAGCCGGCGCAAGAAATCTTCATCACCAAGCCAGACGAGCTCGAAGCGGCCAAAGCTGGGGCCGATGTCCACTGTCCGTATTGCGGTGCGCGCAACCCGGCGGCAGCCACCTACTGCGGTGCCTGTGGTGGAGGCTTGGAAGGCGCGCAGCAGCGCCAGGCCGGTAAAGTTTTGGGTGCGCACCGTTCAGGTGAGCCATTACCCAAAATCTGTCCCTCCTGCGGGACCCATAATCTCGCCTCGGCGCTGGAGTGCGCTGGTTGCGGTGATAGTTTGACCTCGGTCAGGGC
>JBFFQB010000025.1:0-30170 GCA_041573795.1 Anaerolineales bacterium | reverse complement strand
GTGGTACGACGTGGCGAGACTTCCAGAGCCATTGCTGGAAATCTTGCATCAACTACCCCCTCTGACACAGATTCTGGGTCATAAAGGCAGTGGGAAGACATCCACTCTCATCGCTATTGAACGCCAGCTCAGCAGCCACGGTCAACAGACTCGGTACGAGTACCTACCACCGGGCTCGAATCGCTACAGAGCAAGGATACAGGACATCGAGGTGTTACTGCTGGATGAAGCCCAGAGATTATCCCAGGGCTCGCTCAAAAAACTCCTCGCTCAGATTGGAAGGAGTGATGCTGCCCAACCTAGAATCATCCTCGCCTCGCACGTAAATCTTGCCATCATTGCCAGGGAGTACGGGGTCAGAGCTGAGACCATCGATCTTAAGAATCATACGGACAGCTTCGCCGAGAGGTTGGTTGAAGATCGGCTGCGATATTTCCAGCTCCCAGGACAGCAGGGGGTAAGGTTAACGCCGGATGCGCTCTCGCTCGTTATTACACATTGTGGAACGGATTTTCGGCGCTTGGAGCAGTTGCTATATGAAGCCTATCAAACCTGGAAGCAGCCAGGCCCGATCCCAGTAAGCCACCTAAAGTCGATAATCGAGGCGCAGAGCTAATCAGGGGCTAGCACAAAGGGCTGCTGATCACGCAGGTCGCGCGCCAATGCCAAATCGATCGAAACATCAACTTCCCAGATAATATTCACATAGTGCCCGGCATAGCTCCAGGGTCCGTTTGGAAGTGTAAAGCGGAAGGAATAATACACAGGCGTGCCCGCCCGCAGCATGCCCTGGTACAGATCTTCTTCGGCGATGACCGCTTCATCGCGATCGCCACGGCCCTCGGTATGCCAGCGCAAGCGGGCAAATACATGTCTGGCCTGCAGATCCTCATCTGGTGTGATACGGACGGAGCCTTGCAGCCTCTCTCCAGGACGGAAGCGCACCAGTTCTCCCTCCTGTTCACCCTCACGGATCTCGATCTGAAACGATGCTGGACTCATGATCCCCATGCCCTTTGTGGTTGTACGTCCAGCTCAAATTCATCCTCCAGGTCGGGCCATTCCATCACATTGACCCGCAACCGCAGGAGCCATGCCAGCTGGTTGTTCTCCGCTTTAAAGGAATGCATCCCAGTGGCAGGGATAGTGAAATCAGTGTGCCCTTGCAGGTTTTTCCCAGGCTCCATCTCACCGATCGGTAATTCATTGAATTCCTCGATTTCTTCGTGCGTATCGGTGCGGTGATCCGTGCCCTGCGTATAGGAAGCTGACTCGCGGAAGAGTAACTCTACCCGACCATCCTGCAGTGTGACCCCCGTGCGAAAACCCAATTCCCATTGGACCCGGATGGTCTCGCCTACCATCGGGTTAGGATTGGAAACACTGACCACAGGTGGCATAATCTTCACCCCCGCGACGCTACGCCATAATGCCCCTGTGATGAGCAGTAACCCAATGAGGATAAAGGGTACCCCGAACAATGCCATAGCCCCGCCGCCCCCCTGCCAGGCCGTATACGTCCAGATAAGTGAAAAACCCAGCCAGAATATCGCAAATAGCAGAAGACAGCTTCGCCCACTCTTGCTCGTCGCTGATGGTTTCAATCTTTGCACGACTCTCTGCCCCATTCACCAGTTTCGCATCTATCCTACACTTAAGCCGGCAAATCCGCTGGTGGGATGTTTGCTTTATGCGTACCCTCCCGGGCCACTCATCCATGGGCTCAGAAGCCCACCTACCTCATCTTCCTTTCAAAATCGACGTCTACCTTGAAGGCGCCGGGCCTTGAACTTGCAACCTTGCGCTTAGCCAATGCCCGCTATAGAACGAATAGAGGCTTCGACGGGCAGGCGGAAGTCGTTGCATATGACCCAAGATTTCTTATCCCCAGGTCTACGCGATACCCAACCTAAGATGGGTGTCATTCTTGTTATTGATGACGAACCTGCTTTTTGTGATGTCGTATGTGAAATCTTGGATGCCATGGGATATCAAGCTCATCATGCCTTCAACGCAAATCAGGCCCTCGCGTTGCTTACACGAGTGAAACCTGATTTGATCCTCACCGATGTGATGATGCCCGATATGGATGGGCTGAGTTTCGTTCGTCATCTGCGCTCTCAGTCTGATTGGCATACCACGCCGATCGTGATCATTAGTGCCAAAACTACCCCGGAGGATCACCATCTGGCGTTAGAGTCAGGCGCCGATGTCTTCCTGCCCAAGCCATTTTCGTACAAGGATCTCGAGAGAACAATCAGCGACATCCTGCGCAGTCCTCCTCACGCATCGGCGTAGTGCTTGACGGACCCTGGGCGCTACGATAGAATGCCGACGAGCTTCGGAATCTTCGTGATACGCAGGTGAGACAAGTATGAATACGAGACGCACCATCGTTTGGACCATATCAATTCTGACCGGGATCGTCAGCACGATCGTCACGATCGCAGTTTTCGGCACAACGCTTGAAAAGTTCACTGTAGGAAATGCGATTTTGGTATTTGCCTCGACGGGCAGCATTGTGTTCATTTGGCTGGATTACATTCTAAGAACGCAGTACCTACGAAGCTAATCCGATCCACCCTGATGCCAAAAAAGCCCCTTCATTGGGGCTTTTTTTTCTTCCTCTTTGATCCGATCAGGCGATAGCTAGTTTCGCAATCTGGTTGATCAGGTCTTCTGAAGCGATGTCTTTAAGCAGATAGATCTCTGCACCAGCTCGGGTTGCCGCATCCTCTTCCCATTGTGAAGGATAACTCGTTAAGACTGCCAGTTTAGGCGGATCGGGCAGAGAGGTGATCTGACGAAGGAGTTCTAATCCCATTCCATCCTTGCGCTTCACCTCAAGCAGGACAATGCAGGGTTTATATTTACGAATTTCTTTTAACACTTCATTTGGAATTGCGGAATGGCCTATTACGCGCAAACCTTTGGCGTGCCCAAGCCGTTCAGCTAAAGCAGAACGCACGCTTTCATGCTCATCGACAATATAGATCGTAGCAGTGTCCAAGTGACCCCATCTCCTGAAGTTCAGTATAGGATGCTCAATCCATGTACCGAAGTGAAATCCTTCCCGAAGTGCTTCGCCACCTGTCATGCAGGAGAATAGATTCGAAGGGGGGGCCCTATCCTGGTCAATAGGGGGAAGGGGGCGTAATGATTAGCTTAATGGTACTGGGATGCTTATCGTGACCGTAGTGCCTTCACCTGGTCCTGAGGCAATCGATAATTGCCCACCAAGGATGCGCGCTCGCTCGCTCATGTTTGACAATCCATGGCCAAGCAGTTCGGGCTCCGATTCGGATTCAAAGCCTACACCATTATCTATCACCTGCAGCGCTACACTTTCATCGGTCGGGCTGCGTAGAGTCAAGAGAACTCTGGAGGCGCGGGCATGCTTGGCAGCGTTGGCCATGGCTTCTTGTGCGATATGGAAAAGTTCACTGGCATGCTGGTTATGGAAATAAGAGACCGCCTTTTCCTCCAGTATCAACTCCGCATCGATCAAGGTATTGGCGCGAAACTCCTTAACCAGCCGAGCCAGTGCCACCTCGAGATCATCAGTTTGAATACGGGCAGGCTGCAGGTCCAGGATGTACGAACGCAGGTCACGTATGACAGTATTCAATCCCTTAATGGCTTCTTCTAGTCTCCCCGAAGCCTCAGGTGCCTCGTCATTGACTTGAAGCCGGGTGTAGTCCAGGGTCAAGCCAATGGCATAAATGGATTGAATGATGCCATCATGCAAATCCATACCGATGCGTTCACGTTCTTCCAGCACGGCCACACGCCGTGCCTGGCGGTATAGCCGAGCATTCTCTACCGCTACGCCGACTCCAGCGCCGACCGCACCCAGCAAGCCGATCTCACGATCCTCAATCGGTCGCTTTCGTTTGAAGGCCAGGCTGAGGACACCGGTGACTTTTCCAGGAGCCAATAACGGTACACACACCAGGGTTTCAAATCCTTGTTCCACCACCGATTTGCTTAAGAAATCGACGTCCTCGCTCAGTTGCGTTGTCCAGCGCGGGCTTCCTGATTGAGCAACCTTTCCGATGAAGCCCTGTCCGGGTCGGAAGCGTCCAATATCCCAGAAGACCTCCGGAGAATCACCTAGATGGATCGCCTTCTGGTATACGCCTTCAGTTTCTTCCAGAAGAAAAATCTCCCCTGCAGCAGCATGGAAGAGACCCATCACTCGGTCAAGCATGACTTCAAGCAGCAGATCAAGATCCATCGACGAGCCTACCGCTGTCGCCAGTGAAAACATTAACCCTAATTCCTCATTGCGGCCACCAAGTTCGTTCTCGTTCTCCAATACCTTCTGATAGAGGCGTGCGTTCTCTATCGCCGCGGCTGCATGGGAAGCCAGCATTTCAATCAGGCGTTGATCCTGGATGCTGAATTCGGGTGCGGATTGTTTATTCGTGAGATAAATCTGTCCAATCGGCCGGCCATACGCTGCAATAGGAACACCAAGAAAAGACCCCATCTCCGGATGACCGGCGGGGAATCCGACGGACCGTGGGTGGCTAGCAATTTGTTCCAAACGGATACTGACACCGTTTCTCAACATCTCGCCTAGCAAACCGTCGCCGCGTGGGTGCCTTTCTATCGCTTCTATCTCAGCTTCAGTTATTCCAGTGGTAAGGAAAGTCTCAAGGCCACCGTCTCCATCCGGAATCCCGAGTGCGGCATAGCGCGCATCCGCTAACTCCTGCGCCGCGTGGATTACGCGCCGCAGCACACCATCCAGGGATAGGTCTGAAAATAGGCTTAACGTGGCCCTGTGTAGCGCTACAATGTTGGAATCCAACTGGGAATACTGATCAGCGGTCGTACCGCGAGTTTCTTCTTCTGTACGTTGACTTGATACCATGCAACACTCTCATATGGATTGTACCCCACGCTTGGTATAGACTGCAATCGGGACCTTGATTCTCTTGAATGAGATCAACATCTCCGACTTCTCAAGTAATACCACGAACCACCAGCAAACACCTGTCCGTCCAGGGTGGATCATTCGATAGCTTAAAAATGATCTTTGATAGTTTTTGCCAGTGTTCACCCGGTATGAATCTCTGAGGTCTCGTTGCGGATGAATGTGAATGTCAAATAAACCCGACTCCCGCCTATCCGGTTTTTACGACAAGACTGTCTCGGAGCGCTTGGCTAGCCTGGAATCACAGGCTGCTGTCGCGCCGGAGGTCTTATCAGTGTTGAAACGCGTTGGAGGGATAGACGTAGAGCAAGCCGATCACATGATAGAAAACGTGATTGGCGTATTTGGTCTTCCGCTTGGTATCGCCACCAATTTTCAGGTGAACGGGCGCGATGTCCTGGTGCCCATGGCCATCGAGGAGCCCTCGGTTGTCGCCGGTGCTTCCTTCATGGCGAAATTAGCCCGTGAAGGTGGAGGCTTCCTGGCGACGACGACCGAACCCGAGATGATCGGTCAGATTCAAGTACTTGAGGTATCAGATCCGACACAAGCCGCTGAAAAGCTCCTGGCGGCTCGGGATGAGATTCTAGCCATTGCGAATGATGTTGATCCTCTGCTGGTACGGCTGGGAGGCGGCGCCCGCGAGATCGAGGTGCGCATTCTCCCCGCTACACCAAGGGGGGCAATGTTAATCGTTCACTTGATCTTCGATACCCGGGATGCCATGGGCGCCAATGCTGTCAATACAGCTGTGGAACGGTTGAAGCCAAAAATTGAATCAATCAGCGGTGGGCGGGTGCATCTGCGCATCTTGAGTAATCTGGCAGATCGTCGGCTCGCCCGGGCGACTTGTATCATCCCGACAGCTGCGCTCAAGTTCGAAAAATTTTCAGGCGAGCAGGTGCGGGATGGCATCGTAGAAGCGTGGGCTTTCGCTGCGGCTGATCCTTATCGAGCGGCAACACATAACAAGGGCATCATGAACGGGGTTGATGCTGTGGTTATCGCCACTGGAAACGATTGGCGTGCAATCGAGGCTGGTGCCCATGCGTACGCCGCCCAGTCTGGTCATTACACCTCCCTCAGCACCTGGAGCCAAAATGAGGCCGGAAACCTGGTGGGTGAATTGGAAATGCCCATGGCGGTAGGAATCGTCGGAGGTGCCACCCGCGTTCATCCCATGGCCAAGGCCTGCTTGGCTTTGATGGGAGTGACAACTGCTCGGGAGTTGGCCGAGATCATCGTGTCTGTTGGTCTTGCTCAGAATCTTGCTGCGCTGCGGGCGCTCGCAAGTGAAGGTATTCAACGAGGGCATATGTCGCTGCATGCCCGGCAAGTAGCGATTGCTGCCGGCGCCGAAGGCGGATTGATCGAGGAAGTTGCCACGCGCATGGTACGGGAAGGCTCGATCGGTATTGAGCAAGCACAATCATGGATCAACGAGATCCGCAGATCTCAACAACACAATCGATGATTTTTCACACCTCAAGTATTGAGTTTCTGGGCCTTGATAAGGAGTAGGACATCAGATGGCTGATCTTCAAAAAAGTTTGACGCTGCGACCTGATTTTGGTGTTGGAATTATCGGCTATGGCGCATATATCCCTCGCTACCGCCTGCCAGCCTCCGAAGTTTCACGAGTTTGGAAAGAGGGTGTGGGAGGGCTGCCGATCAAGGAAAAAGCGGTCGCCGGTTTGGATGAAGATGTGATCACGATGTCGATCGAGGCCGCCCGCAACGCTTTGGCACGAGCACAGATTGACCCATCCAGGATACGGGCTGTTTGGGTTGGCTCGGAATCCCACCCTTACGCCGTAAAACCCACCTCGACAGTCGTAGCTGAAGCGATTGGCGCCACCCCTCATACGCTTGCGGCAGACTGGGAATTCGCCTGTAAGGCCGGCACGGAGGCTGTTCAAGCAGCCGTAGGTTTTGTGGGCTCACGCATGGCCGAATATGCGTTGGCAATCGGCATGGATACAGCCCAGGGGAGACCCGGTGATCCTCTCGAGTACACTGCCGCAGCCGGAGGCGCCGCTTATATCCTCGGACCAGAGGATCAGGCGCTGGCGGTTATCGAAGGCTCCTACTCTTTTGCTACAGATACCCCCGATTTCTGGCGTCGCTCGGACGAGAAATACCCTTCACATGGTGAGCGCTTTACAGGGGAACCAGCCTACTTCAAACATATTATGGCTGCGGCGGAGGAATTAATGACCGCCATGGGGACGAGCGCTCAAGATTACACCTTCGCAGTTTTTCATCAACCGAATACCAAATTCCCGCAACGGGTTGCGAAGAATCTCGGTTTCAGCAGTGAGCAGATTGAGGCTGGGTTGCTTGTGCCCCACATCGGGAATGTCTACGCCGGATCCGCGCTGCTGGGCCTGACGGCTATATTAGATGTTGCTCAACCTGGTGATCGAATCTTGCTGGTCTCATACGGCTCCGGGGCAGGATCGGATGCCATCAGCTTGCACACCACCGAGGCCCTGCTTGAGCGAAAGGAGCGCGCACGCTCCACCCAGGATTATGTCGCCCGGCGAACCGAGATCGATTATGCAACCTACGCCCGCTATCGAGGAAAGTTGAATTTATAACCATGATGATCGCAAAACCATCTAGCACTTCGATTTACATCATAGGCACAGGCATGACACCGGCAGGTGAGCACTGGGAACGCTCCTTGAGGGAGCTGGCGCTTGAGGCCATCGCGATGGCACGTGCAGAAGCAGGCGAACTAAGACCTCAGGCAATGTTTGTAGCAAATATGCTCGCCCCAGCACTTTCTCGACAATCTCACCTTGGCTCCCTTGTCGCCGATTTTGCCGGCTTACGCGGGATCGAAGCTGTTGCAATCGATGCCGCCGGGGCTTCTGGTGGCATGGCCCTTCGCCAGGCCTATCTCGCCCTGGCTTCCGGCCACATACAGGTCGCTGTGGCGGTTGGTGTAGAGAAGACGACCGAGAGAGTGACAGCGGAAGTAGAGGCTGCGCTGCAAACAACCAGTGACGCCGACTATGAAGGTGTTCACGGTGTGACCCAAACATCGCTAGCAGCGATGCTCATGCGGCGCTATGCCCACGAATTCGATTTACCCGAGCATGCCCTCGCCGGCTTCAGCCTTACCGCCCATGCCAATGCGGTCGGGAACCCATTGGCGATGTTCCAACGGGCGATCAAGGCGGAGACTTACGCCAGGGCGGCCATGCTGAGCGAACCTTTGAATATGTTTGATGCAGCCCCATTAGCGGATGGCGCCGCTGCCGTCGTCATGGCGCGTGGGGATGTCCTGCCGGATACGCTCCTGTTCCCCAGAGTTGAAATCGCGGCATCGTCCGCTGCGATCAGTTCTATCTCCGTTCACGATCGCAGTGACCCGCTCACTTTTGACGCTGCCGTCGAATCAACAGGCCGCGTCTACCTGCAATCCGGACGAAGTCCTGCAGATATTGATCTTTTTGAAC
The DNA here is from genome assembly GCA_041573795.1 of Anaerolineales bacterium. GTDB lineage: Bacteria > Chloroflexota > Anaerolineae > Anaerolineales > E44-bin32 > E44-bin32. The sequence continues at coordinate 21,761 of JBFFQB010000025.1, read as the reverse complement.
TGCATGATCGCTATTCGATCTTCGCCGCACTCGCTTTGGAGGCGGCCGGATTCGCCAAGCGTGGTGAGGGATGGAAACTCGCCCAGGATGGTTCGATTGCACTGGACGGCAAAATACCGATCTGTACCTATGGTGGCTCAAAAGCCAGGGGAGAAGCCGGGGGCGCGACCGGGCTGTACCAAGCGGTGGAAGCGACCCGCCAATTGCAAGGGCGGGCTCATCCCAATCAAGTTGAGAACGCCCGGACCGGTATGATCCAGACCATCGGTGGTGCAGCCGCCACAGTCGTTACCCACATACTCCAGACAGCTGAGACACTTTGACAGGGAGTTGATAGTTCCTGATAGTCCTGTTCCCCTACACTTTGGCTTGATTGAGCCGAGATGATTTTTAGAGGTTAATTATGGAAGTTTCTAGTCATTGGCGAGTAAAACAACAGCGATACGCACTCGTGGGAGAAGAATGCCCCCACTGTGCCTATAAGATCTTCCCCCCTCGCGATATCTGTCCTGATTGCGGGGATGAGGCGAAGAAGCTATACCAGTTCAGTGGACGGGGTGAGGTTTATTCCCACACCACCCTTTATGACGCTCCCGAAGGTCATCAAGGCCAAGCTCCTTACACAGTCGCTATCGTTAAGCTCGAGGAAGGCCCGCTGGTCACTGCTCAACTTACCGATCTAGATCAGCGCGATGTCAGTATTGGCATGCCAGTTGAGATGGTTACGCGCAAGCTTCGCTCTGAAGGTGAGCGCGGCATGATCGTTTACGGGTATAAATTTCGACCCGTGCTGGCTGCCGCCTGATTCTCGCCTTGATACGCATCAATGATGCCCGATCACTCGATCGGGCTTTTTTTATGTAAAGCAAGTCCGAACCCAGGCTGTGGTGTTTGCACATTGCTTGATGGCGAATTCCCCCCGCTTGACGCATAATAGCAGCTATGCTACTATGCGCGCTTGAAGGTCGTCCTGGGGTGAAAAGCCCCAAGCAACCTAGGAGGAACCATGGCCAGTCAACGCCAACGCAATAAATTGTTGTTGTTTGCGGTCGTCCTAATCGTGCTTGCACTCTCTGCGTGCACACGTTCAGCTTCAACTCCGCCACCCTCTGAAGACTCTGAGGAACCCGGAACTCAATCTGAGACCCAGGCTACGATGGATGCTGTCCGTTCAGCCATCCTCACCCAGACTGCGCAAGCTGAGGCAGGTGGTGTGGCAACACCCACCCCAACAGAAGCTCCCGCGACAGATGCAACCTCTTCTGCTGACGCAACGACACAAGCAGGGGGTCCAACAGCCACGCCTCTGGGTCAGGAGGTTGAATACACGGTACAACCCGGAGATTGGATTTTCAAGATCGCCCGTCAATTCGATGTAGATCCCCAGGAGATCATTGATCTCAACGATCTGGCAAATCCCGGATCGCTCACGGTAGGAATGGTTTTGAAGATTCCGGTTGAAGGTGCAGCGGTTGCGCCTGTGCCCAGTGATACCCCGGAGCCTGGCGATACCCCTGAGCCTGGTGTAACTCCTGCTGCTGCTACCGCAACACCTACAGGGGGCACAACGGTTCACATTGTGAAACCGGGTGAGTGGATCTGGCAGATCGCCCGTGTATATGGCGTTGATCCGCAGGCGATCATCGATGCAAATAGCCTCACCAATCCGGCTAGCATCTCCCCCGGTGACGAGCTAATTATCCCGTAGGCGCGAATTAGCACGCCGATTTCAGGGCGACCAAGCGGTCGCCCTGTTCGTTTCCAGGAGTTCATCCATGATCAATCGGGTAAAACATACGAAGGTTGAGTTTGAGGGCAAATTGCTCCGGGTTCGCCGCGACTCTGTCGAGCTGCGCAGCGGAAACATCCAGGAGCTCGAAGTCCTTGAACACCCAGGCGCAGTAGCCATTGTTCCGCTAGACCAAAAGGGACGGGTTTGGTTTGTCGAACAATACCGTCACGCCGCAGGAGAGCTTCTGCTGGAAATACCTGCGGGAACGCTAAATTCAGGTGAGGACCCCGTCAAATGTGCTCAAAGAGAGAGCCGTGAAGAGATCGGTATGGCACCCGGGGAGCTCATACCCTTGGGAGGCGGCTTCATGGCACCAGGCTATTCGACGGAATTCTTGCATTTCTTCCTGGCCCGTGAGCTCAAGCCCTCGGCGCTCGAACCGGATGCAGACGAAGAACTTGAAATTCGTAAAATATCTCTGGATCAGGTTTGGGGTGAGGTGCTCGCAGGGAAGCTGCGTGATATCAAGACGATCGCAGCCCTGGCACTGGCCCTTGCATTCCTTGAGAGGGAATCGGCTTAAACCGTCGGGAGTTTCGCCTACAATCCTTAACTGGCTAATGCTCAGGCCGGCACCGCAATATTTCCATGCTCCTAGCATGATAGCCGAATCCTACCTAGACGGACATTCAAGGGCTATGGTATACTTTCGTCGCCGCCGCCCAGATCGTTTGGGCGGCCGATGCATGAAAATCACAATAAATCTGAAGGACGGTAACAATGGCTGATGCACTCAAAGCCGTTGAGGCTCCAAAGAAAACTGATCTGCCCGAGCTGAATCCCGGCGACGCCGTTTCGGTTCATTTCCGCATCCAGGAAGGGGATCGAGAGCGGGTACAGGAATTCAAGGGCACCATCATTCGCATACGCAAGGGTGGCAATGATGCAAACTTCACCGTTCGCCGTACGGCCTCTCACGGTATCGGTGTCGAGAGAACCTTCCCTCTGCGCTCTCCACGCTTGGAAAAGATCGAACTCCAACGCCGTGCACATGTGCGCCGCTCGAAACTATACTACTTGCGTGAGCGCAGCGGTAAGAAAGCCCGTTTAAAGGAAAAGCGCGGATAGTCCGGAAGCTTCGCAAAATTACCAACGTGCAGCCCTGCGCTGCACGTTTTTCATCTAAGAAGAGAAATTCAAGTCTGAAATCCTCAAACCCCCTGTTTTCCTCATCGAGCTTGCGGATCGATTGGTGTATCATGATCACGATTACTCGGCCACGTACAACCAGGGTGACACGCAGATGAATCAAGATCCTATTGGTATATTCGACTCAGGCATCGGCGGGCTGTCCATCCTGCGAGAGGTACATCAGCAGCACCCATCGGAAAACCTGATTTACCTTGCCGATCAAGCGCATGTCCCCTATGGTTCACGCTCCCTGGAAGAAGTCCGCACACTCTCTTTTGCTATCGTAGATTTTCTGCTCGAACGCAGCGCCAAACTGATCACGGTAGCTTGCAACACGGCCTCCGCTGCCAGCTTGCATGCACTGCGAAAAAAGTATCCCGGGACACCGTTTGTAGGAATGGAACCAGCAGTGAAGCCAGCTGCCGCGCACACCCATAGCCAAACTGTAGGGGTCTTGGCAACCCCCGCCACGTTCCAGGGCGCTTTATTCGCCTCTGTGGTTGAACGCTTTGCTACGGACGTCAATGTGCTGCAAGAGACCCTTCCTGGCTTGGTACAACAGATCGAAAAGGGCGAGCTCGATACGCCCAAGACACGAGCGATCCTGGAGAAGGGGGTCCTCCCGCTTCTAGAGCAAGGCGTGGATACCCTCGTCCTCGCCTGCACTCATTTCCCCTTTATCATCCCTTTGCTTCGAGACATTGTTGGTGAAGCGATACTGGTGATCGACCCCACTCCTGCAATTGGGCTTCAGGTCGGTCGCCTGCTCGAGCAAAATGATCTTGTTAACAGACAATCTTCAGATGGGACAATACGGTTTATCACCACCGGCGACGTGTCATCGTTCGCAACTTCCTTACGAACCTTGAACTTGCCCTTTTCATTGGTGCAGTCTGCAAGTTGGGATCAGGAGGTATTGAAGCAACCCTGATTGGATTGACGCGGAAATTGGTAAAAATAAAAGTGGTGCCGGTTAACCAGCACCACTTTCGTCTGCCTGACCTGGTGTCGAGATCAATCCTTTTCCTCTACACCAGCTTGTTTAAGCTCTTTTGCGGAGAAATTTGCTACAGAGCCAACGGTCTCTCCCTTTTTGAGATCAATCACCCGAACACCCATGGTCGCCCGGCCCGTGGTAGCTATCTGCTTTACTTTCGTTCGTAGCACGATACCACCGCTGGAGATAATTGTGAGGTCATCCTCCTGGTTGACGACTCGCGCATCCGCGATTTTGCCCGTCTGCTTGAGCTTGCTGCGGCTCAGCGTGAGAACACCCACACCGCCACGGTTTTGCGTGGGGTATTCTTTCAAAGGCGTACGCTTGCCATAGCCATTTTCTGTGACGACCAGCAGATCCTCTTTGCTGGCAACAACGTTCATACCAGCCACAAAATCACCCTTTTTCAGATTAAGCGCTTTCACACCCATCGCTGGCCGTCCCATAGCCCGGACCTGTGATTCCTTGAAGCGCAGAGATTGCCCTCGCTCAGTCACAATGATGATTTCATTCCTGCCGCTGGTCAGGCGCACCCACCCGAGGACATCGCCTTTCGCCAATCCAATGGCGATCAGGCCGGAGGGACGTACCGAAGCGAAATCAGAAAGTTTTACACGCTTGATCTTACCCTTACGCGTGGTCATCGTGCAGTAATTGGCCTGCTTAAAATCTGGGACAACAACCGCAGCAGTGATCGATTCGTCCGGCTCCAGAGCCAGGATGTTTACCACAGGGATGCCGCGGGCAGTGCGGTCGGCATCCGGAATTTGATAGGCTTTCTCAGAGTAGACCTTTCCGCGATCGGAGAAGAAGAGCACCGTATCGAGCGTCCGTGCTGGGATCAGCATCAGCACTTCATCCTCATCCTTCAAAGAATGGCCCTGTACCCCGCGACCACCACGGCCCTGACGACGGTATGTCTTCGCGAGTACCCGCTTGACATAGCCGCGCTGGGTAATGCTGATCAAAACGGCTTCATCTGGTACCAGATCCTCTTCGCTGAATTCCTCCGTCGCGTCCGGTGAGATATGCGTTCGACGCGGATCGCCATATTTCTCCGATAGCTCTTTTAAGTCATCTTTGATCAACGCCAGGATCTTCTTCGGGCTTGCAAGCAGATCCTCGAGGTAGGCGATCGTCTTTTTCACCTCTTTGTGTTCATCTTGGATTTTCTTCCGTTCCAGAGCTGCCAGTCTTCGCAACTGCATATCGAGGATGGCCTGGGCTTGAAGGTCGCTGAGCTTGAAGTTTTTCATCAAGCGTTCTTTGGCAACATCGGCATCAGGTGATTTGCGGATTGTCTCGATCACCGCGTCCAAATTCTTAAGCGCGATCAGTAGCCCTTCAAGGATGTGCGCTCGAGCCTGCGCCTTGGCAAGCTCAAATTCACTCCGGCGTGTAGTAACCTCTCGCCGGTGGTCAATGTAGACAAGCAGGGTTCGTTTAAGCGGCAGTAAGCGCGGCTCATTCTCGACCAAAGCGAGAAGCTGCACGCCGAAGGTTGTTTGAAGTTGAGTGAACTTATAGAGCTGATTGAGGACTTTCTTCGGTTGGGCGCTGCGCTTAAGCTCGATGACAATGCTCAGACCGCGACGGTCTGATTCATCCCGCAAATCGGCGATCTCTCCGAGCTTACCAGAGCGGACCAATTCGGCGATTCGCTCGATCAGCGTGGTTTTATTGACCTGGTATGGGATCTCAGTTACTACAATCCGGAAGCGGTTACCGCTCATCTCCTCAATATGGGCAACACCACGCACGACAATGCGACCGCGTCCCGTACTGTAGGCCTGCTTGATCCCTTCTGCTCCAACGATCATGCCGCCCGTGGGGAAATCCGGACCCGGGATAAAGGACATGAGCTCATCAAAGGCGATCTCATCCACGCGATCATAATTGTCAACCATGAAGCTGATGGCATTCGCAAGTTCAACCAGGTTATGGGGTGGAATATTCGTCGCCATGCCCACGGCGATCCCCGCCGACCCATTGAGAAGCAGGTTGGGGAGCCTGGCAGGAAGCACCAGAGGTTCCTGTAGAGACGCATCGAAATTGTCGGCAAAATCGACAGTCTCCTTTTCGATATCAACGAGCAACTCTGCGGCCAGAGCCCCCATTCGCGCCTCGGTATAACGCATCGCAGCCGGTGGGTCGCCATCGATCGATCCGAAATTGCCCTGCCCATCCACTAGCATGTAGCGCATTGAGAAATCCTGCGCCATGCGAGCCATCGCATCGTAGACTGCTTGATCACTATGGGGGTGGTATTTTCCCAGCACCTCCCCCACGATTCGGGCAGATTTGCGGTAGGCAGAATTGGGACGAATCCCCATTTCATGCATCGCATACAGGATGCGCCGATGCACCGGCTTCAATCCATCGCGCGCATCTGGAAGCGCACGCGCCACGATCACGCTCATGGCATAATCCAGATATGCATTTCGCATCTGATCGTCGATATTGACCTGTCGAACTGTTCCGATTTCCATAGGATCCTTGTCTTTTTAAAAGCGCTATTTGATGGAAAACCCGCCATCGGCGGGTCGCCAGTTAATTATACCCCAGGGGCTTCGAATGAGCACCTCTCGCAACGCCAGACTGGGGCAACTGCGTCTATTATGTTTAGTACAAATGCCTGAATTTACTGCAAGCAACCCTTCAGGGAGAAATCGGGCGGGGGATCACGGGATCGGGGCTAGAATGGTCTGGATGGAAACAAAATCAGTTCTGATGGGTAGCAGATGGGAAAGGAGCACAGCAAACTGGGTCGGATTGATGGACACATCAGCATGATCCGGCGCCAATGCCAGGACTGGACCAAGATCTGGATTCGGTCCAAGTTTAGCCGCCTGGGGTAACAATCCCTCCAATATGCTTGCCTGGAGACCCACCAGGCTGACGGGATCGGCTTCAAAGACTGTATGCAGTGCCAGTACCTGCGGCCCGCTGAGTACATCACCCTCGAAGGGCAGGCCCATCTCGGCCTCAAGCGGCAACCCACCGACGTAATCCACAAGAGCGCCAAAGGCGACTTCATCCATCACCACCACCACATCCACTTGGATGCGAAGGGCTCGCTCAAAGGCTTCCAAAAATGGTGGGGCGACGACGCCATCGGGAGTCCACCCGAAGAAAGAGTCCAAGGTGACCTCTGCACCTGGGACAAGATCGAGGTTTGAGGGAACCCCGGAGAGCATCACGTTTGGATCGGGTGGCGCAAAGGCTAACAACCAGATTGCGCGCAGCGCAGGATCGGGGTGATCAAATTGATCAATTCCTATGAGCAAGACCGTTGTCTCCTCCCCTCGTGCAGGGTTGAAGATATCGCTAAGCCCACCTGAAGGGAACAGGTTGACGAGGCGATCAAGGAAAGCGGCATCGGTCTGCTCGCCCAATAATACTGTCCCAACCCCAAGGCAGAAGCAAAGAGAAACCAGCAGGATCAATATTGCAGGACGGGACTTCATAGATCTTTTTTCCAAAACCTGTGTGCAGTCACAACGTTCTCAATTCAATCAATCCAATGGATCGAGACGCTCCGGGATGGCGATAGCTCGAGGGATACGAACTGCTCAAAATCATTATACATACACCTGGAAGCCGTCGGAATAAGACATAAGAGCGACATCCACTTCCTTTCAGGGCCGCCCGTGCAAGAAATTGACACGTGCCGACATCAATGCTACAAAGCACAACCTAATTGGAGGTTGTAGTGTCCAGACGCATGCGTCGTTTTATCATCCTGTTTTCCGTTCTTATGGTCCTGGTTCTCATCATTTCAGGTACGGGCATCTTCTTCATTCGCCGATCCTTTCCAAAGACCGATGGCACAGTCAAGGTTCCAGGTTTGCGCGGGCGTGTTGAAGTTTTCCGAGATTCCTTTGGTGTTCCACATATTTACGCCAGCAACCATCACGATCTCTTCTTTGCGCAAGGTTATGTACACGCCCAAGATCGTTTCTGGCAGATGGAATTCTCACGACGTGTAGGCAGCGGACGATTATCGGAACTCCTGGGAGAAGCAACGCTGGAGCAGGATCGGTTTATTCGTACCGTAGGATGGCATCGTACCGCGGCTGAAGAGCTCAAGCTGCTTGAACCGATGGAAATCAGCGTGCTTGAATCCTATTCCGAAGGAGTGAACGCCTATATTCACGAGCACTCAGGCAAACTTGGCCTCGAATTCACATTGCTTGGCCTAACCGGTGTGAATTATGAACCCGAACCGTGGACCCCGTTAAATACGATAACCTGGGGTAAGGTCATGGCATGGGATCTTGGCGGCAACCGCAGCGCCGAACTCACTCGTGCCCACATCGCTGCACGCCTCGGCATGGATGCCGTCGATCAACTTATACCCATGTACGCTGAGGATCATCCTACCATCGTGACCGGCACCCTTAATGAAGCCAGCCTCGCAGCGATCCCCGATACACTATTTTCCCTTAACACGCTGGGCTTCGGGCCCGAGTCCGGAAGCAACAACTGGGTGATCTCAGGCTCGCGCACGGCGAGTGGCAAGCCTATTCTGGCTGATGATACGCATCTAGGCATCCAAATGCCCTCGATCTGGTACGAGGTGGGGCTGCACTGTGCAAGCGTGGGTCCAGAGTGTCCCTATAATGTTGTGGGCTTCTCCTTTCCCGGTGTTCCGGCGGTGATCATCGGTCATAACGACCGCATCGGATGGGGCGTTACCAATCTCGGGCCAGATGTACAGGATCTTTTCATCGAACGGATCAACCCCGATAATCCCAACCAGTACGAGTATATGGGGCAGTTCGTTGATATGGAGATCGTCCGTGAAGAGATCCAAGTTGCTGGAGCGGATGATCCTGAAATCATTTTTGTGAGAATGACACGTCATGGACCGATCATCAATGACATCCTGGGTGGCATTGAAGAGGATTGGTCTTATGGATGGCAACCACTGTCTTTCTCCTGGACGGCGTTAGAACCAGGAACAATCTGGAAGAGTGTTTTCCTGCTGAATCAGGCGCAGAACTGGGACGAATTTCGAACAGCGCTTTCCTATTGGGATGTACCCAGCCAAAATTTTGTTTACGCCGATGTTGATGGAAATATTGGCTACCAGACACCCGGGCGGATCCCTATACGTGCTGCCGGGAATGGCACATTGCCCTCGCCCGGCTGGACCGGCTCTCACGAATGGGTGGCTGAGATTCCTTTTGAAGAGCTCCCCAGCGTCTTCAACCCTCCCGCTGGCTATATCGTGACAGCGAACAACGCTGTCGTCGACGAGGATTACCGCTATTTTCTCTCCGCTGACTGGGCGCCGGGATTCCGAGCTCGCCGCATCATCGAGATGATCGAGAAGCTTGAGAGCGTTACCCTGGAAGATATTCCACCCATGCATGGTGATCCCAAGCTTCTTTATGCTGTCGATATCCTGCCATTCATTCTCGCCGCACAACCCGATGATCCGGTTCATGCCCAACTTCTCGATCGCTTGCGTGGCTGGGATGGTTATGCCTGGCGTGACAGCGTCCCGGCAATGATTTTTGAAGCCATGCGCGTTCATCTTGTTACGCGTACCTACGGTGATGAGCTGGGCGATCAGCTCCTGAACCGCTCACGCTCGGATTTGCTACTGGCCCTGAAAAACATCCTCCCGACACCAGATTCCGTGTGGTTTGATGACATCTACACCGAAGAAGTGGAGACCCGTGATCAAGTGGTTTTGCTTGCACTTCAAGACACTATAGAGGAGTTGACCGCTAGAATCGGGAAGGACATTGAGGCTTGGACCTGGGGTACCCTTCACACAGCCACCTTCGAGAACCAGAGTCTTGGACAAAGTGGGATTGGTTTTATCGAATGGTTGCTAAATCGTGGGCCGGTTGCCGTAGATGGATCCAGCGGGTCACCCAATGCCACCTCCTACTCATTCTCGGACCCGTATGGCGTTACCGGTGTACCCTCCCAGCGGCAGATTATTGACTTCCAATACTTTGAACAATCACTTTCCTTGCACACAACCGGGCAATCGGGGCATCCATTCCACCCCCACTACGATGATATGATTGATCCCTGGCGCAACATTGAATACCACACCATGCTATGGACGCGCGGGCAGGTAGAAGCCGCAGCCGCAGACTACCTGATTCTGACACCTTGATCAAACCCAGCTCAGCATAAAAAACGGGAGGCACTGAGTGCCTCCCGTTTTGCTTTTAGAGATGCAGACCAACTTGTTGCTTAGAAGATCGCCAGCTTGCCTGTTACCATCAAGCCCAATAAACCGATGACAACAACTGTGCCAAGGAACATGAGTGAAAGCACGAATCGTTGCATCGGCGTCATTCCAAGGAAGCGGCGAGGAGGCGGACCCAGATCTTCAACCTCATATTCATCATAGTCGTAGACTTCTTGTTCCTCAAAGAGAGCTTCCCCATCTGATAATTGTCTTAGTTCATCGAACATCGCCTATCTCCTTTGCCTTCCTAAGACCTGCGTTCGCCTGGAAACTGACGAAACGTAGCCCTTATCTGCAAGAGTTTAATCTAATCCCCATCACTGTCAATGGGACGTAAGCTAAGGTCACCCTGGGCTACAAGAATCTTCTCCCCGCTATCCACCTGGATCACCAGCCTCCCATCTGCAGCTAGGCCTTCCAGGCGGCCCACTGTTTTTGTGCCTGCTCCTGTAATTTGAACTTGTCTGTCCCTATAGGCTAAACGCTGCTGCCAAGCCTCTATCATTTCTTCCGATCCAAGCTTCGGATACCAGGCACCCAGATTGGCGATGATATCCAATAACAACGCTTCTCGATCAACCTTCGAACCCAGCGCATCGTCTACACAGGTGGCAGGAAAATCGAGCGCTGCTTGAGGAATCGAGCCTTGATGTACATTCACCCCGATTCCAACAATGGCATAATCAATCTGATCTCCTTGCCAGCTCGTTTCCACCAAAATCCCAGCCAATTTTCCGGCCGATACAATCACATCATTGGGCCATTTGATATAAGCCTCAAGCTTCCGCATTGCCAGACTCTTCACCACCGCAAGAGCTCCCAGCGCCGTCAAACTACTTTCGTTTGATCCAACCGAGCGCGGTCGTAAAAGCAGGCTTAGTGCAATTCCGCTTCCGGGTTGGCTGTACCACTTGCGCTCTCTCCGCCCTCTCCCGCGTGACTGTTCATCTGCCACCACGAGCGTGCCGTGGGGTGCGCCATGCTCCGCCAACGATTTCGCTTCATCGTTCGTCGAACCGATCGTGGGGAACACGTACAAGGGCTCACCCAGGCCTTCAACTGGTAGGCCTGCCTCCAGACGCGGGACATCAATCATGGTTTTATTGTAATGATAGATGCAGAAAGCATGCCAATCAGTTTGAGACCTACTTGAACTCTGCTACAATCGGGTGGACCATTCATGAAGCATCTCTGGGCTCCTTGGCGAATGACATACATCCAAGAAGGCATCGACGAAACCGAGTGCTTGTTTTGCTCCTTGGTCTCGATGGATGACGGGCCGGATAACCTCATCATCCATCGTGGGCAACATGTCTTCGTCATCCTGAATCGATTTCCCTATACCAACGGCCACGTGATGGTCGTCCCTTTCAAGCATAAATCCTCGCTTGAAGGACTTCCTGCCGACGTTTTACTCGAAATGATCCGGTTCACACAGCTTTCGACACAGGTGCTGCGTGCGACATATGAGACCGACGGTTTCAATATCGGAGCGAATATCGGTGAGGCGGCCGGGGCGGGCGTGAAAGAGCATGTACATTTCCATATTGTCCCCCGCTGGCATGGTGATACGAACTTCATGGCCTCGACCGCTGAGACACGCGTGATCCCTGAAGACCTAAGTGTGACGTATGAAAAGCTGCGCCATCATTGGCAAGATCTTGACCATGGAGCGCAACCTGACGAATAATTTATACCCCGCGATTTCCTGACGTTCAAAACCAGAATGAGGATTGTATGACGGATAACACGCAACCCCACGATGCAGTCATTCTTAGTGCGACAAGGACCCCGATGGGTCGATTCCAGGGCAGCCTCACACCGCTTAGCGCCCCCCAACTAGGGGCCGAGGCGATACGAGCAGCCATCGAACGGGCCGGGCTTAAAGATCTTTCAATGATCGACGAAGTATTGATGGGAAATGTCGTAAGCGCAGGTCTGGGGCAGGCTCCCGCCCGCCAGGCTGCGATCGCTGCTGGCATCCCCCCTACTGTCGGCGCCACAACGATCAATAAGGTTTGCGGCTCAGGTTTAAAGGCCGGCATGCTGGCCAGTCAGGCCATTCGAGCGGGAGACGCTCATCTCTTGGTAGCTGGCGGCATGGAGAGTATGAGCAATGCACCCTTCCTGGTGAACGGCCGCACAGGCAAGCTTCGGTACGGACACGAGACCCTTGTTGATGCCCTGCTCCACGATGGGCTATGGGACCCCTTTGAAGACTGGGCTATGGGCATGGCGGCCGAGTGGGTAGCGGACGAGTACGATGTTTCCCGAGAAGCGATGGATCAATGGGCTTGCGACAGTCATGCCAAAGCTCTAGAAGCGATTAAAGCCGGGAAATTTAAGCACGAAATTACACCCATTGAAGTACCCGGCCGCAAGGGAAAAACCACCCTTGTGGAGGAAGATGAAACTCCCCGGCCAGATACGTGCATGGAGGTGCTTGCCAAACTCCCCCCCGTTTTCAAGAAGGATGGAAAAGTAACGGCCGGGAATTCACCAGGGTTGAATGATGGCGGAGCAGCGCTGGTCTACGCCAGCCGCAAGAAGGCCGAGGAACTCGGGCTAGCACCTCTCGCCCGCGTTGTAGGCTACGCTCAAGCTGCCGTACCACCTAAAGAGCTATTTACCGCGCCTGCCTACGTCATTCCAAAGCTGCTTGAGAAGATCGGCTGGAGCCTGGAACAGGTTGACCTGCTCGAATTGAATGAGGCTTTCGCCGCCCAGGTACTGGCCGACGGCCACATGCTCAGGGATCTAGGCTGGGATTGGGAACGGGTCAATGTCCACGGTGGCGCAGTAGCACTAGGCCACCCTATCGGCGCCTCCGGTGCCCGCGTCCTTACAACCTTGATTTACGCGCTGAAGGATCGCGGCCTGCAGCACGGGGTTGCCTCGCTCTGCCTTGGTGGCGGTGAAGCCGTAGCCATGGCAATTGCGCTTGAATAATTCACCTATGGGGAGGGCAGAAATGGAAGTTAGGCATATATTTGTCGTCGGCGCGGGGACAATGGGACATGGCATCGCCCAGACGGCTGCGGTATCGGGCTTCAAGGTTACGATGACGGATGTCTCAAGTGAAATCCTCGAGCGTGCTATGGCAACAATTTCAGGATCGGTCGAAAAACTTGAGAGTAAGGGTGTCATCACAGCCCAGCAAAAAGAAGCCGCGCTCTCTATCGCCACCGCAACCGATTTAGAACCAATCGCCGAAACCGATCTGGTCATCGAGGCTGCAACAGAAAATCCCACATTAAAGCTTAAGCTCTTCGCTGATCTTGATCAGCAGGCGCCTGAACACACGATCCTCTCATCCAACACCTCCTCAATCTCCTTGACGAAAATTGCAGCAGCGACCCAACGACCTGACAAGGTTGTTGGCATGCATTTCTTTAACCCAGTACCGTTGATGAAGCTCCTGGAGGTCGTCCGAGGCCTTGCGACTTCCGATGAAACCACCCAGACCGTGATCGAGGTGGGTAAGAAGATGGGAAAAGAACCTGTTGAGGCCAAGGATTCCCCGGGGTTCATTTCCAATCGGATCCTTTGTCCAATGATCAACGAAGCCATTTATGCCCTGCAGGAAGGAATTGGCACAACCGAGGCGATTGACACCGTTATGCGCCTGGGTATGAACCATCCCATGGGCCCTTTGACCCTCGCAGATCTGGTCGGCCTCGATGTCGTCTTATTTGTCATGGAGGTGCTTCATCGCGATCTTGGCGAGGATAAATACCGACCCTGTCCGCTCTTACGAAAGATGGTCGATGCCGGGCATCTGGGGCGAAAAACTGGTCGTGGTTTTTACACATACGAGTAGAATAACTCCTTCCCCATAAATACTGTGTGGGAGGCGACCCTGCCCTTGGCTTGTTTTTGTATCACTATTTAACCACTTCCATGCAACAGCACAGTTGACATAAGCCTATAGAAAGGCATAGGATGAGGGCACCAATTGCAAAGCTGGCAAAACTGTACTATCTTCTACGGTGTGGCGCTTTGCGCTAGGGTGGTTTGAGACCCAGGAGGCAATTCGGATGAATCTCATTTTCCCCATTTGGTTTATTCTGGCCGCGATCTTTGCGTACCTCGCATATATGCAGTGGCGCCTTTCCCAGGAACCGCTGCGAACATTTCATTTCCGGAATCGTGGTAAAGAGGACGCCGGAGATGAGAGCAGCGAGGTCAATCGTGAAACAATTGTTGAGTTCAACAATTACCTTGAAATGATCAATTTCCGCAACAAGAAAAACCATCAGATGGCCGCGATTGGCTTCTTCGTCGCTGTTTTCCTATCGCTCGTCTCCATGTTCCTGGTTGTAGGAAAGTTCTAAAAAGTCCTGAACTCAAACCAGTGGAAAGAAGCGGCGGAGGGTTCTCCGCCGCTTACGCTTTCCCCCTCAATCCATCCCAGTGCATCACCGCCAGGGTATCCTTTCGCCCTACCCAGGGTTTGAAAAGCTTGAAGATTCGCCAGACAGTTCGAAAATAAGCTGGCATGTGCACGGGATCGGTGACTTCTAAAAACGCCAGTCTCTCGTAAAAGGGGATCAAACTGGATCGGCAGGTCAACCAGAGTTCTGTTCGAGCTCTCTCCTTGAGATAACCTACCAACGCAGCTGCAATACCCTGGTTGCGGAAAGCTGGATCGATGTAGAGCGAGGCCAGTTCCTCCGAGCCATCACGGTGCACTTTGATCTGGCCAATGCCTAGAACCTGCCCATCACCTGCCTCAACGATATCAAAACCTTTCCAGCCTATGCCCAGCGGATTCAATCTGGCGCGAAAGATGAGCTGGCGAATGAGTCCTTGATCTTTTTCCGAGGCACGGCGAAAGCGATATTCGATGGATCCCATGGATTTACTTATTTTCACGCAAGGATGAGTGTTACATCAATTTGAGACGAGGAGTTTTGCACTGGAGGCGGAACGATCGGTTGAAGAGCAATTGAGCGTGTCGAATTTTTACCCACTGGATTCACGCCGATCTATCCATGAAGATCGCTATTCTCTGAGACTCTGTTCCAACAATTCTTGAACTATTTGTGGATTAGCTTTTCCCCCAGATTTACGCATAACCTGTCCAACGAACCACCCAATGACCGTGGTCTTCCCCCCCCGATAAGTGGCAACTTGGTCGGGATTTTCTTCCATCACCACCTTAATCAGACTTTCCAATTCGGCAGAATCGGAAACCTGGGCCAATCCCTCTTGCTCGACCAATACCCCTGGAGCTTGCCCTGTTTTCTGAACTCTTTCAAGTAAGTCTTTTGCGGTGGTTGTGTTGATCCTCTTCTTATCCACAAGTTGAATGATCTCGGCAAGATGATCTGGTTTGATCTTTAACTGACCTGCTCGCAACCCCTTTTCACGCATAATTCGCAGAACATCGTTCATCAACCAGTTTGAAACCGTTTTCGCTTCACCAGCATAGATTTCAACCGTGCCTTCAAAGTAGTCTGCCAGGCTGCGCTCCTCGGTCAGAATCTCTGCATCGTAGAGCGGGATCCCATACTCCTGGGCAATGCGAGTTCGTCGGGCCAGGGGTAATTCCGGCAAACCTTCTACCAGCCTATCGCGCCAGCTCTCATCAACTGCCAGCGGGAGTAAATCCGGTTCTCGGAAATAACGGTAGTCCGCTTCTGTTTCTTTGGATCGCATCTTTCGCAAGGTCGCCGTTTCCTCATCCCAATCGAGAGTCCAGGCTTCTACGATCCCTCCACCTTCAACTTCTCTAATTTGTCTTTGGACTTCAGCTTCGATCGCATCGCGGACATTTTCAATCGAGTTAACATTTTTAATTTCGGTTTTTGGATTCAGCCCGGTTTCACCAATGGCCCGGATTGATACGTTCGCATCACAGCGCAGCTGTCCCTTTTCCATATCGGCTTCGGAGATATCCAACCAGCGTAGCAGCTGCCTCAGACGAATAAGGTACTGTGCCGCTTCATCAGCGGAACGCAAATCAGGCCCGGTAACCATCTCCACCAGAGGGACCCCACAGCGGTTGAAATCGATCTTACGCTGCTGCCCCGAACGAACCGTTTTGCCAGCGTCCTCTTCAAGATGGAGTTTTGTGATCGTAACCCGCCGCACATCGCTTTCAGAGAGGGGCACATCCATATAGCCCCCCCTGGCTAAAGGCTCATCATACTGACTGATTTGGTATCCTTTGGGCAGGTCGGGGTAGAAGTAGTTCTTGCGGGCGAAGTACGAGGTCGCTTGGATCGCTTCTGCTCCCATCGCGCCGGCAAGCCTGATCGCCTTCTCAACCGCTGCTCGATTAAGTACCGGTAGGATTCCTGGTAAACCGGTGCAAACCGGACAAATATTCGTGTTCGGGGGATCAAACCAGGAATCCGCCTTGCAACTGCAGAAGATCTTCGAGACGGTGTTAAGCTGGATATGGGTTTCCAGCCCAATGATGGCCTCGTATTGCGTCATCCATTTACCTCGGGTGTCTGCCTATCGCAATGAGCCTTCACGGCAAGTTATCGAGTAATGATCGTCACTCTCACGATTTCATCTTCGAGAGTGAGTGCATCAAGGACATCCAGGCCTGAAGTGGCATAGCCAAAAATAGTGAAGAACTCTTCAAATCCTGGTAGGTCATCCAGCAGGAAGAGAATTTGGCTTCCACTGGAAGCCAGCAGATCCTGCCGGAACCAGTAGGCAATCGCCCCTTTTCTTGCTTCCAATCCATTCTCTGATGGTAATTGGTACCCCACATCACTATCGGGGCGGCCAAACGGCGAACCGGTGAGGATATAGGCACCTTCCTGAAGAGTATTGAGGGGGAAATTATCCCAATACCCCAGGTTGGCTAATTGGATGAAATTGTTAACGCTCTGGGGTGTTGACAGCGTTTCAAGCTCAATTACGATCGTGCCCTTGGTCGTGACAATACTGGCACTGTATTGTTTATCGAGCTCAATTCTCATCTCCGGCATTCCTGTGTAGATATTTTCGCGCTCTTCAACGGGCAACACGGCCAACGGTCGGTTCAGTGCTTCTTCAGGTCGAACAAGCTCTGGTGTCGCCGTAGCCGGGGGAAGGCTACTCCTAAGACTTTCTTCGATTTCGACACCAAGAATGGCATCGCCCTCAAAGCTCGCAGCCTCGGCCGGGTCCCGGGGAGTCAGCGCATCGACAACATCCAGACCCTCAATAACCTTTCCAAAAATCGTATGGAAGCCATTCAACCATGGCGTGGGAGCATAGGTGATGAAGAACTGACTACCGTTCGTATCCGGCCCGCTATTCGCCATTGCCAGGAGCCCCGCCTGATCAAAGACCAGCCCATGCACAATTTCATCTTCAAAGGCATAGCCCGGCCCACCCGCACCCGTGCCGGTAGGATCACCACCCTGGGCCATGAACCCGGTGATAACCCGGTGGAAGGTAGTGTTGTCGTAGAATCCCGACTCGGCCAGGAATACGAAATTGTTTACCGTAATCGGTGCACGATCGGCGAAAAGCTCGATCTTTATGTCACCTTTGGCCGTACGCAAGGTTGCCAGGTAAACGCGCTCCGGGTTGATCGTCATCTCAGGGGGTGAATCCCATGTCAATTCACCCGCATCAACCGGAACCTCGTCCGTGTCTTCCTGCGGTAATTCTGGCGGTGGGGCTGTAGTGACATTGCCGGGAAGCAGGCTGCATGCCGAGATGAAAAATGCGGTGGCAATGACCAGAATGAAAACAATACTTCGTCGTTTAATCATGAATAATCTCCTGCGAGGTGCTACCCTTCCAGGTCAAGCACACCCGGTTTGATATTTCTCCACGAAGCATCCATCGTCCCATGCTCGAAAGCGTGAGCGATCCTCAGTAATTGAGCTTCACGAAAATCTGGGCCCATGAACTGTATCCCTATCGGCATACCCGTATTGTCGAATCCTGCGGGTACGGAAATCGCGGGAATCCCTGCATGATTGGCGGATACTGTAAGCAGGTCAGCATACTGCATCAACACGCTATCACCATACACCTGGCCTATTTTGAACGCAGTGGTCGGGGTTGTGGCTGATAGCAGCGCATCCAATCGATATTCGCCCTCGGGATCGAAGGCTTTTTCAAAGTCGCGACGGATCAGTGTGCGCACGCGTAAAGCCCGCTGATAGTACCCCTGCTCATATTGCTCTGCCGAAACATACATTCCCATTAGAATGCGTAGCTTTGGCTGCGGGCCGAAGCCCTCACCGCGTGTTTTGCGGTAAAGCAGTCGTAGATCATCAACAGAATGCGCCGATCGGTGCCCATACTTGACTCCATCATAACGATGCAGGTTAGAGGCAGCTTCCACCCGCGAAATGACGAAATAGGCAGGGATACCATAGTGTGTCGTAGGCATGGGCACATCCTCGACGATGATAGCCCCTTGCTGCTCCAGCACCTGCGCTGCCGAGCGCACCGCCTCTTCGATCTCAGGTGTGATGGCCTGTTCGTGCAGCTCCCCTGTTTCAGGATCGGGATATTTAAGCTTAAAGTAATCCGGCGATAGCCCAACCCGCAGACCTTCCACCCCCGCGTCAAGCTCAGCCGTGAGGGATGGCACTGCGAGCGCCGCTGTTGTGGCGTCACGCCGATCTTCGCCAGCCATGGCCTGCAGCATCAGCGCCGTATCTTCCACATCACGGGCAATGGGTCCGGGGCAGTCTAATGAGGAGGCAAAGGCGATCAGGCCATAGCGCGAAACGCGCCCGTAGGTGGGTTTCATTCCCACCACACCACAGAAAGCCGCCGGTTGGCGGATCGAGCCCGCCGTATCGGTCCCGATTGAGAGCGCCGCCTCTCCCGCCGCTACTGCAGCCGTACTCCCACCCGAAGATCCACCGGGCACGTGGGTAGGTTTCCAGGGATTTCCGGGCGGCGGCAAAAAGGCCGACGACTCGCTCGAAGAACCGAAGGCAAACTCATCCATATTGGCTTTACCCAGCACGATCACGCCGGCGGCTTCAAGCCGGGCAACCGGCGTCGCTGTGTAGGGCGAGATAAAGGTTTCTAGAATCCTGGATCCTGCCGTGGAAGGCGTATCCTTTACGCAGAAAATATCTTTGACTGCCAACGTCGCTCCAGCCAACGGCCCCAGTTCGCCACCCTGTGCACGATGTTGATCGAGGCTTTGCGCTTGCGCCCTGGCTCGTTCTGCGGTGACGGTGATATAAGCGTGTAGTTTCTCCAGATCGGCTGGTGTTTGCTCATAGGGAGCGCTCGTCGGCGATCGCCCCTCCAGCGCCTCGATGCGCGCGAGTGTTGCTTCAACAATCTCCAGCGCGCTCACCTCACCACTACGGAAAAGTCGGCTCTGCTCGCGGGCTGGAAGATCGGGCAGGCTGTCGGTCATTCCAGCTCCTCGTGGGGGATGTCAGGGACAATGATGTAGCGATCTTCATTGGAGGGGGATCCAGCGACGATATCATCCGCTTCGGGACAATCCAGGATCACATCCTCACGCAACTCCGGCGTAATCGCCGCTGGATACGGCACACCATGTGAGGTGATCGGTACCGAATCATCTATCTCAATCGCTTCAAGCTCACCGATGGCGCTCAACTGCGCGTTGAGTTCTGCCCGTAGGTATTCGCTTTCTTCCTGAGTTAATTCAAAGGCCGCGAGTTGAACTAGATGATTGAAGATTTCAGGCGTTATCGAATCTTTCTGATCCTTGCCCTTTGCCAATGTGCCCTCCGGGTGATGCGATAGCGCTCATTGTACCGCCCGGGTAGAGGTCGGTCAAAGGGTGGCCCGATTCTATGGCGCGAGCTCTTGAAGGTCATCGTTGTAGGTGTTTAAAGGTCTCAGACGACCTACGCGCAATTTCGCTGGTGCGCATTGATCGATAAATTCTCTGCTGGCCATGATCACAAAAATGATTTGACTCCCTTGTTATCGCATCTGGCAAGCGGATTTTTATATGGTCTCCAGAAATTTGAAGATACTTCCATTCTGGTTTACGCACTGACGGCGGCCATGCCGCTGGTAAGGCTGAGTTGAAGATCCCCTAGCTCATAATGGCTAGAACATCCTGCGTAATATATCCACTTAATCCATAGGAGCTTCAATCCCACCTGCTATATAATCTAGCCGAGAACCCCCCACAGGAGGTCTGGATGACAGACAACACCGCATACGCAGGTCCTTCTTTTGAATTGAGTGAAGAGCATGAGATGATCCGTCAGGCGGCGCGCGATTTCGCTCAGAATGAGATTGCACCCGTGGCAGAGGAATTCGACAAGAGCGGTGAATTCCCCCTCGAAACAATCCAGAAGATGGGCGCGATGGGCTTCATGGGCATCGAAATCCCCGAGGAATACGGGGGCGCCGGTATGGACACCATGGCCTACGTGTTGGCCCTGGAAGAGATCTGCAAAGCCGATGCCGCCCACGGCACGGTGATGTCTGTTAACAACTCGCTGTTCTGCTATGGCATTCTGCGCTTCGGCTCTGAAGAGCTGAAGCAGAAATTTCTAAAGCCGGTGGCCTCGGGCGAAGCGATCGGCGCGTACTCGCTTACCGAACCTATGTCCGGCTCCGACGCTGCAACCATGCGCTCACGCGCTGAGCTCGTAGGGGATGAGTACATCCTCAACGGCCGCAAATCATGGGTATCCTCGGCACCAAAATCGGATTTCGTCCTGGTCTTCATGATGACCGACCCGGAGAAAGGCCATCGCGGGATCACGGCCTTCCTGACCGAAGTCGATCAACCCGGTTTCACCCTCGGTAAACCCGAGCCCAAACTCGGCATTCGCGCCTCCGCTACAAGCGAGATCCTCTACGAGGACTACCGCTGCCCGGTCTCTCATCGCCTGGGAGAGGAAGGGGATGGATTCAAGATCGCCATGACCGTGCTCGATGCCGGGCGCATCGGTATTGCCTCACAAGCTTTGGGTATCGCCGAAGCCTCCTACGAAGCCAGCCTGGAATATGCTCGTGAGCGGGAGGCCTTCGGACAGAAGATCGGAGAATTCCAGGGCATTTCTTTCAAATTAGCGGATATGAAGACCCGCATCGAAGCCAGTCGTTTATTGATCTATAATGCCGCACTTGCCAAAGAGAAATCAAAAATTTCAGGCGAACGCTTCACGCTACCGGCTTCTATGGCCAAGCTGTATGCCTCCGAAACAGCCATGTTCTGCGCCCATGCAGCAGTTCAAATCCACGGCGGGATGGGCTATTCGAAAGAACTCCCTATCGAGCGCTATTTCAGAGACGCGAAGATCACGGAAATCTATGAAGGCACGAGCGAAATCCAGCGCCTGGTGATCTCCCGACTTGAACTGGGATTGCGCTAAAGGCAACCCGCATAATTCAATACAACACAAGGGGGACCCTGTAGATCGTTCCCTTGCCATTCAAGGGACTAGGGGGCCAATGCGTGTCACGTAGGCTTCTGCTATCCTGATTTCGCTTTATTCGATGACGATCTACCATGGTGATCCAGCGATTATTTTCGTCACTTAAGCGCTACCTGGCCTCCTTATTCTCCTTCAATGGGGTGTTTCAAGATGGGGGAAAAGACTCGCGGCCCCCTATCCAACATCGCAATTGGCTGCTCGATCTGTTCCTCATTACGGTTGCTGTACTGGCCTTCTGCTCGAAATTCTTCAGTGTCGGCGCAG
>JBFFQB010000024.1:0-30993 GCA_041573795.1 Anaerolineales bacterium | reverse complement strand
GAAGAGGTTGGGCATGTGAGCGGACAAATTTGCTACCCCTCTGAGCCACCGCTTCCCCCTCTGACAATTTACTTTGAGGGTACAGTGAATCAAGTTGTTCACTCGCTTGAACACACCAGTGGCACTGGAATGTATGAGATTGATTTACCAGCTGGGACTTACATCGCCTATGCTTGGCGTGACGGTTTCGATCTAGGCGGTGCCTATTCAGCCGCTGTACCTTGTGGTTTGAGTGTTAGCTGCAGCGATCACAGCTTGCTACCCTTTGAAGTTACTGCTGGAGAGAATATCGGGAATATCGATATCTGTGATTGGTATGGTTCCCCCGAGGATATCCCTCAACCACCCACGCAACCAGATACGATCACTGCTGCCACAACACCGACAGCAACCCCGCCACCGGATGGCGTCAGCCTGAATTGTGATGGCACCTACCAGCGCCTACGCATTGTTGACCAAGGCATAGTGGGGAAGACCATCTCGGTGGATTCGTGGGATGGCGCTACCTGGGTTAATGTTTGGAATATGGCCAGCGGCGACCCCAACCTGAAGCAGCTGATGGACGAAGCAGGCTGGTACGAATTCTTGGATTGCCAAAAGCTTGTTATCGTGCCTTTCCTTCATTCAAACCCACAGTTGTTTTTTGAGCTAGGTGTACATGTTTGGAATGGGGCCGGGCTATCACAGGTTTATTACAATGAGGGCTATTACGGCGAGTGGGAGAAACTTGGGGATCGCATCCGTTTCCGAGAGGCGAGTAGCCTCGGTACTGTCAATAATGGACCGCTCGGGCCTTGTGAATGGGTGACGCTTGAACATACCTGGGACGGCGTCGATTTTCTCCAAACTGGATCTGCGGTGGATGTGGTTCCCAACTGCACGATAACCGTGCCCTAGAGCCTCGCTGTTAAAAGCAAAAACCCGGCAATGTTATGCCGGGTTTTTTTTACGCAGTACTCAGCTTGTGGTTCCAAAGTAGAATTTCGCCGTATCCAGCAAGCGATTGGTCTGAAGGATGAATTGATCTCGAACCTTTGGATTAAGACGCGAGAGAAACGATTCAATATCCTCTTCAAGATCATCCAAGGGGGATTGAGTGCAGGACCGCAACCACTCAATTACGTTGCCTCGATAGGGATCTGGCAAAGTTTCGATTTGTCCGACGATACTGGCTCCGCCTTGATCTGCTTCCATGATGGCCATGCTCTCCTCCATAGTGGTCTTCGCAACATTGATGCAAGCTTCAGGCCAGGGATTGCCGAAAGTGCAGCCATTGATCATGGATTTAGACATCTGCTATGATCAGCGTATGAACGACTTTCAAGCCGCCTACAGGAAGCTGCATGAAGAAGGGGTATTGAAGCTGCGTGCACAGGATGCTCGCCAACGCGAACACGCCTGCGATCTATGTGCACGCTACTGTGGGATCGATCGTGCCGAAAAGCTCGGAGGCTGTCATACCGGAATGCGTGCTCGGGTAGCTTCCTATGGCCCCCATCATGGCGAGGAAGATCCGCTCAGAGGGACGCGCGGCTCGGGCACGATTTTTTTCGCCTGGTGCAATCTTCGCTGTCAATACTGCCAGAACCATGACATCAGCCAATCCGCCGTGGGTGGCGAAATCGAATCGAAGGAATTGGCAGCGATCATGCTCGAGCTTCAGCAATCCGGGTGTCATAATATTAACTTCGTCTCACCCTCGCATGTCGTTGCTGAGATTCTTGAGGCGCTCGAAATCGCAGCCGCCAAGGGATTATCCATTCCACTCGTCTACAATACAGGCGGGTTTGATTCCTTAGAAGCACTGCATCTTCTCGATGGTGTCATCGACATCTACATGCCCGATATGAAATATAGTGATCGCTATGTCGCTCGTCGCTACTCAAAAGTCAGCAATTATCCTGAAGTAAATCGCGCCGCCGTGAGAGAGATGCACCGTCAAGTTGGCGATCTGACTCTCGATACGCATGGTGTTGCTAGAAGAGGATTGCTCGTCCGACACCTCGTCCTCCCGAACAACCTGGCGGGAACATCTGAAATCGTTCGATTTCTTGCAGAAGAGATATCGGCAGATACGTATCTCAATCTGATGGATCAATATCGTCCGGCCTATAAGATCCATAACGATCCACAACTCAACCGTGCACTGCACCCCAGGGAATATCAGAACGCGCTTGATCAAGCCTGTCAGGCTGGCCTCAGGCGACTGGATCATCGGCGTAGCCGCCTGATGCGCTGGTAAGCATTTTTACCCACCTGCCGCTTGCTTCCCCCGTCTCTAAATCAAAAACGACCGGCCTCAGCCGGTCGTTGGTAATTTTCCGTCTCTTCAGGCACCTACGAGAGGAACATGGGCATGCCTTCTACTCTGCGAACGAGAGGCCGGTAATTTTCAGAGTCGTAAAGTGCATCAACATTAACCCGTTTCACCCCGGTTCCAGTTTCAGAGAGGGCTACATTGGTGTAGATCCCATCTTTTAAGGCAACTAGACGACCATAGTGGCCGCTGACCGCCAGATCAGCCGCCATTGTCGCAAAGTTGAAGCCGACCATGAGGTCGAGTGAATCTGGGCTGCCGGATCGCATTAAGTAGGCAACCTGCTGGTAGATAATATTGGAGCCTGTGTACTCTTTTATGAGGTCTCCAGTCACAGCCCCAATGCCACCA
Organism: Anaerolineales bacterium; assembly: GCA_041573795.1. GTDB lineage: Bacteria > Chloroflexota > Anaerolineae > Anaerolineales > E44-bin32 > E44-bin32. Next base: position 28,325 of record JBFFQB010000024.1, on the reverse strand, counting down.
AGCTTCTTATGCCCGAAGGCATCTTCTTTGCCTCGCATGATCATCTCGCCGCCCTCAATGACCGCACCTTCAGATATGGTGACCATGGCGTAATTGCTGGGATTGTTGTTCTTATCTAGCATCAGCAGATCGGCAAGTTTCTTCGGGTCAAAGGGCACCTCTGAAATGATGGCACGTTCAACGCCCGAGAGGTAAGCAGCAATAAGGGAGGTCTCACCGCTGTAGCGACCGAAAAGCTCTATGATGGCGATGCGTTCATGCGATCCTGCGCTTGTACGTAGGTTATGTATAAAGCCAACACTGCGTGTGACTGCGGTAGAAAAACCGATGCAATAATCCGTTCCTTTTACATCGTTATCCATTGTTTTTGGGATGCCCACGACCGGTATGCCTTCTTGATGCATGCGCAATGCATAGGAGAGCGTGTCGTCACCCCCAATTGGAATCAGCACGTCGATTCCCGCTTTTTCAATGATAGACAGTACGTGCTTCGTAAAATCCTGAGGGCCCTCACCCTTGACTTGATCTTTGAGGAAGTCAGGCACCCTTTCAGGTGAGACTTTGCTGGGATTGGTACGTGAGGTGTGCAGGAAGGTACCCCCCGTGCGGTCGACCGTGCGTACACGCTGAAAATCAAGCGTGATCATATTCCGTGTGATCGCATGCTCATCCTCTGGATTTGTATCCAATAATCCCGCCCATCCTCTGCGTATCCCCACAATCTCATGGCCATCGTCTAAGACTCGCGTGACGACGGCCTTGATGCAGGGGTTCAGACCTGGGACATCACCGCCCCCAGTAAGGATACCGATTTTCATTCTCTTCCTCTTCCCATGAGTTTATTGCAAGAAAGCTGGTCTATTTTACCGCGAGAGCATCTCGGCAATCTGGTAAAAATCAAGATTGACGGATCGGGATTTGGTTGTAACGTCTTCAAGACTGCGCAAGACAATCTCGCGCCCTTTCAATCCCACCATGACATCTGTCTTGCCCGCCAGCAAGGCATTCACAGCCTCCACTCCCATGCGGGTTGCCAGCATACGATCAAAAGCTGAGGGACTTCCGCCTCGGACCGTATGACCCAGCACAGTGACTCTGGTTTCAAAACCAATGTCTTGCTTTTTCAGCTCTTCAAGGACCTGGTCTGTGCTATAAGAGGCGCCTTCCGCCATGATGATGATGGCATGTGTCTTCCCGCGCGCATAGGCTGCCTCAATCTCAGGTCCGATCTGATCAAGCGGAATTTCATTCTCCGGGATGATCACAATTTCTGCACCGCAGATCACGCCGGTGATCAAGGCCAGGTAGCCACAATGTCGTCCCATCGTCTCGACAAGAAATGCGCGTTGGTGTGAAGAGGCAGTATCACGTAACTTATCGACAGCATCCATGATCGTATTTAATGCTGTATCAACCCCCAAGGACATGTCCGTTCCCCATATGTCGTTATCTATCGAGGCGGGAATTCCGACCACAGGGAAATCCATTTTTGCCAGCGTGCGGGCACCTTTCATTGAACCATCGCCACCCACGACAACGAGCGCATCAATCGCCGATTCATTCAACTCACGTAAAGCTTGAATTTGACCTTTGCGCTCAAGGAATTCCGGGCAGCGAGCAGTTCGCAAGAATGTTCCCCCTCGCTGAAGGATCCCTCCTACATCGCGTGCACGTAGGGGTTCCATCTCTCCTCGAATTAGCCCGTCAAATCCTTCCTGGATACCGATCACCTCCAGATCATGGAAGAGAGCTGTCCGCACAACCGCTCGAATGCTTGGGTTTATACCTGGCGCATCCCCCCCGGATGTCAGAATGGCGAGGGTCTTGATATTCATTGGTATCTCAGCGTCTCAATGCGTACGCGGTGCTCACCAACAAGTTCAACCAGTTGGGCATGCAGCTCGGCACAGTAGCCGGTGGACGAGCTTGGAAATTCAAGCAGATAGCGATGTGATGATTCGAAGAGCAGAAAAGCAAATCGATCGTTGCCAGGGTAAGAATTGAGCAAACCATGTACTCTGCGCATGCGCAGGGCATCTCGATTACGATCTCCACTCGAATCAAGCATCACAGTCACAATCTTGGGCTCAGAGTCGCTATCCCCTTCCAACCCGCTTGCGGACCTGGCTGGGGTCTGCTCAGGCATCGCCGGCATTTGCGTAACTGCAGGCGTAGCTCCAGAAGGCGCTGGCGTTGCGGCCGATTGCACCGTAATCTCAACCGGGTGTTCCGCCCCTGCGCTATCTTCCTCCCAGGCATCCTGCGTGGGCAGAGGAGGTTTCTCATCAACGACAGCAGCTTCAAAGACTTGGGCAATCAGCTCCGCAGAATCGCTGGTAGGGGGAACAATTTGCTGTACCGGTTGTTCTTGTACAAGCCTGGGGCTTATTGTCGCCTTAACAGCCTTCTTATCCCCATTTTGCTCAAAGGCGGAGAAATCCTCTGAAATATTATCGACCAAGATCTTCGGAGAACCGCGTTCCCGATCCACTTTCCCCTCGGCTACAACGATCGCATCTTGCTCCAACCAGCGGGCGACATCTTTCCATACTCGGCTGAATATCACCAGTTCAATCTGACCCTGGAGATCCTCCAATGTTACGAAACCCATCGCTTTTCCATTGCGAGTCTGGTAGGGGCGGATCTGACTGACTTCGCCGGCTACCCGGATGATCTGCCCTTGCTGGGTCTCTTCCAGCTCTGCACTGAAATGCGTCACGACCTTGGTGAGCTCGTCCAGGTGTGGAGTTAAGGGGTGATCAGAGACATAGATTCCCAGCAACTCCTTCTCCCACGACAGAAGCCTCCTGCGCGGGACATTTGCAAGCGTCTGGGGTATGTCGAGCGCATCGCTTACACCGGTAGATTCTCCAAAGAACGACATCTGTCCTACCTCGGAGGCTCGGAAATACCCGGAAGAGATCGCGATGATGCGGTCAATCGATTCAAGCATGGCGATGCGTGAAGCCAGCTTATCGAGCGCACCGACACGAATAAGGCTCTCCAGGGCTCTCTTGCCAACTTGGCGCAAATCTGTCCGGCGTGCAAAGTCTTCCAGAGACTCGAAATTACCACCTTCGTTTCGCGCTTTCAGGATGGATTGGACCGGCCCGTGGCCGACGTTCTTTATCGCGCCCAGACCAAATCGTATGGCAGCCTGGTCGTGCCCATTGGTTTGAGCTGCAAAATCGAGCTCGCTCGTATTGACATCTGGGGGTAATACGTCGATCCCCATCCGGCGACAATCGGCGACGTAGATAGCCACACGGTCATTATCGTGCTTGAAGACCGAAAGCAAGGCCGTCATATATTCAAGCGGGTAATGTGCCTTTAAATATGCCGTCTGTACTGCGATAACCCCATAGTCGGCGGCATGTGCTTTGTTGAAACCATAGCGGGCGAAATTTTCCCAATCATCAAAGACTTCCACCGCCGTGCTTTCCTCGATGCCATTGCCCACTGCTCCCTTGATGAATTGCTCGCGATGTCGTGCCAGCGATTTTGCCTTTTTCTTGGAGATTGCCTTGCGCAAGCCGTCGGCTTCCGAGGCAGAGTATGCGGCCATTTCCATCGCCGCAAACATAATTTGTTCCTGGTATACAGGAATGCCGTAGGTCTCTTCAAAGATCTTGGCCAGCGTTGGATGGCGATAGGACACTTTCTCATGGCCGTGCATTCGATTGATGTACGTCGGGATGAATTCCATCGGCCCCGGCCGATAGAGTGCCACCATGGCGATGACATTAGCGAGTTCACGCGGCTTCATGTCCATCAGGTATCGCCGCATCCCAACACCCTCAACCTGGAAAACGCCCAGGACATCGCCCCGCCCTAGCAACTCGAAAGTCTCGGCATCGTCAATCGGAATAGAATGTATGTCGAGGTCTACCCCGTGACGTTCACGGATGAGCTCACAGGCTCGCGCCATCACAGTCAAGGTTGATAATCCCAGAAAATCTACCTTCAACAGACCCTGAGCATCGAGGACCTGCATTTCGAATTGAGTGACGGCTCCAATCGGGCTTTCCTCCAGGTTGCCACCGGTGGGGCGGTGAAGCGGTATGTATTCAGTGATCGGCTTATCGGTGATGATCACGCCAGCCGCATGGGTACCAGCATTTCGAACCACGCCCTCCAATTGGGCTGCGGTGTCTACAAGTTCCTGCAAATAGGGGACTTCTTCACATGCCTGTTTGAGCGCCTGGACGGAATTGAGCGCTTCCGGGATCGTCACCGGTTTTCCCGGGATCGCCGGGATCAACTTTGCTATCCGGTCCACATCAGGCAGGGGGATATCTTTCACCCGACCGACATCCCGGATGGCCGCCCGTGCACCTAACGTCCCAAACGTAATGATCTGAGCAACCTTATCACGCCCATATTTATTGGCTGTATATTCGAGCAAGCGGTGGCGCAGGTCATCTTGAAAATCCAGATCGATGTCTGGCATCGAGACGCGACCCGGGTTCAGGAACCGCTCGAAGATCAATCCATGTTCCAGCGGATCCACGAGCGTGATTTCAAGACTATATGCCACGATCGAACCTGCCGCTGAACCGCGCGCGTTGTACCAGATATTCTCTTCCCGCGCGAAACGGCAAAGATCCCAAACAATCAGGAAGTACGCATCAAACCCCATTTCATGGATCACGCCCAACTCATAATCCAGGCGTTCTCGCACTTCGGGATCGTCAGCATGGGGCCCATAACGTTTCTGCAGGCCTGCAATGCAAAGGCTGCGCAAATAGCTATCCGGTGTAGAACCGGGAGGCACTTCGAATTCAGGCAGGTGGTACCCTTTGAAATCCAGATCGATATTGCAGCGCTCCGCGATCGCAAGCGTATTGGAGATCGCACCATCAACTTCACCGAACAGGTTCTGCATCTCCTGCGCCGAACGCAAGTAATAGGAGGGATCGGTCATACGCATGCGATCGGGGTCGGAATAAAGCGATCCGGTCTGGATGCATAAGAGGATGTCCTGAAGTTCTGCGTCCTGAGGATCGACGTAATGCACATCATTCGTCGCCACAAACTGACCGTGGTAGCGCTTACCCAGCTCGATCAGCTTTTGATTAATCTCCGGCAGTTCAGGAATTTCATGATGCTGCAACTCGAAGAAGAAACGGTCGGGGCCGAAGACTTCCATGTACCAGTCGAGCAACTCGCGCGCGTATTCATCACGCCCTGCCCGAAGGGCGCGTGGGACCTCACCCGATAGGCAGCCTGTTGTGCAAATCAATCCGTCAGAATGAGCTGCGAGAAAGTCGTGGTCAATTCTTGGACGGTAATAGAACCCTTCCAACTGAGAGGCAGAAGCAATGTCGAGCAAGTTCCTATAACCAAGATCATTCTCTGCCAGCAGAAGGAGATGGAAGGATCGTTGATCCTTCTGCGGGTCGCGATCGCGCATTCCCCGGGCGGCCATATAGGTTTCAATGCCGATGATCGGTTTGATCTCTGCCTTCTTGGCGGCTTCATAGAAGGAGATCGCACCGAATAACGCTCCATGGTCGGTAAGCGCCAGAGCGGGCATGTCCAAGGACTTCGCCCGTTGGACCAGCTTGTCAACCTTGCTCAGGCCGTCAAGCAGGGAATATTCAGAATGAACGTGGAGATGGACAAAAGACATTCGAACCCAGCTTAATGAAAGAATGACAACAGTTGTGGATTATAGTCAAGCGAAAAAGCTTTCGCCAGTATTTGCTCTTAATCGTGCATATCTTTAAGCTTTGCGTAGGTTTGTCGAGGCCAACTTGCGTTTGCTCGTGTATATCCTTTAACCTCTGTGCACAGCGATGGATACGCCTTCAACCGGAGGTCTTGATGCAACTGAATCTCTTCCTGCGTTCACTGAGATCCATCGGCCTTGCGAATAGCATCAGAACACTTCGCCATACCCTCCTGCGCGATCGCCTGGACCGACGCTACAAAAAAACGATAACGCCGCGCGACCCCGATGTTCGCTCACCGGGCCTGGCCAAGTGGATTCGCTCCAATCCCCATGGCGCCGAAGTTCAGTTTGAACAGGCAACCCTCGAGCTACTATTTCTCGCAACAGATGTCATCCGCATATCCTGGAAACCCGGTGAGCTGCCAATCCCCTATGCGATTGTCGGGAATGCATGGCCGGGCGATCAGGTTCAGGCGGATCAAGACCCCGATGGTTTCACGCTGACAGGCAGCAGCCTCACCGTCCAGATCTCAAATCTTGGGGAGATGACCATACTAGATTGCGAGGGGAAGCAGCTCCGAAGAGATGATCCACCGGTACTCACAGGCGATCGTTGGGAGCAAACGAGCCCACTTGATTCTGAAGCCTGCATCTTCGGGCTTGGTGAGCGAGCCTGCGGATGGAACTTACGGGGTGGCCGCTACCAGCTGTGGAATCAGGATCCCGGTGGCAGCTATGGCCATGGACACGATCCGCTTTATATGAGTATCCCGCTCTACTTGTGTTTGCAGCCACAGGGCAGCTATCTGCTGTTGTACGAGAATGCACACCGGGGCGAGCTCGCCTTTGCTGAATCTGCCCGGGTGCGATTCGAGCGAGGGGCTTTGCGTTCTTATTTCTTTTTCGGATCACCAGAGCACTGCCTGGAGCGCTACACTCGACTCACTGGTCGTCCACCCATGCCGCCGCACTGGTCTTTGGGTTACCATCAATCTCGTTGGGGATACCAAAGCCAAGATAAGATCCAGGAGATCGCTGACCAGTTCAAGCAGCACAAACTCCCGATCAGTGCGATCCACCTCGACATCGACTACATGGATGGCTACCGCATCTTTACTTTCGATAAACACAATTTTGGCAACGTGCTGGAGTTATCACAATCCCTTCAAGCGGACGACATTAAACTGGTTGCGATTGTTGACCCGGGAGTTAAGGTAGATCGGAACTTCGCACTCTTCAACCAAGGATTGAGCAAAGGAATCTTCTGTACGCTCCCAAATGGGCAGCCGATGCGGAGCGTTGTTTGGCCAGGTTGGGCCTATTTTCCCGACTTCACCAACCCTGCGACCCGCCGCTGGTGGGGAAATGCCTACCCACAGCTCGTCGAGCAGGGTATTGCCGGGTTCTGGCATGATAAGAATGAACCGATGTGTTTTACACCCTGGGGTGATATGACTTTCCCAATACTTACGCAACATGATTTTGAATCGCAGGGAGGGGATCATCTCGGTGCCCACAACCTCTATGGGTTGCTGATGAACAGGGCTGGTTTTGAAGCCCTACAACAATACCAATCAAATCAGCGACCCTGGCTGCTTTCGCGTGCCGGATACGCGGGATCACAGCGATACGCCTGGAATTGGACTGGGGATATCGAGACAAGCTGGGAAGCCTTGCGCCAAACCCTGGTCACGATGCTGGGTGTTAGCCTTTCCGGGTTCGCCTACACTGGCAGCGATATCGGCGGATTTAGCGGCACACCGGATGCCCAACTCTATTTGCGCTGGTTTCAATTGGGTACTTTCTCCCCCTTCTTCCGCACCCATTCAGTCATCGGTGCACCACCGCGTGAGCCGTGGGTTTTTGGGGAGCAGACCCTTGAAGCAGCGCGTGAGCTGCTTGAGATACGTTATCGCCTCCTTCCCTACCTTTATACGCTGGCTTGGATCGCCCATAAACAAGGGACACCCCTGATGCGACCCACCTTCTGGAGCGACCCAAGCAATCCATCACTCTGGCAGATCAGCGATCAATATTTCCTGGGCTCAGATCTCTTGGTTGCCCCGGTCATGACGCCTGACACACACGAGCGAGAGATACACTTTCCCCAGGAAGGATGGTACGGATTATGGGACGATGGATTCATATCTGATGCGGGCAAGAAGCTTGTGCCCGCTGAACTTAACCGCATTCCAGTCTACGTACGGGGTGGTGCCGTACTTCCCATGGCGCGCGACCCTATGACCCTCGAACTCCATGTTTTCCTGCCCGAGGCAGGGCCGTTGGACGGTCAGCTCTACAGTGATGAGGGGGATGGCTATCAAGAGTACCGGGTAGACAGCTATGAGGGAACCCTAGCAGGCAAGCGGCTTGTTCTCGTCCGTCGAAGTGATGGAGAGTATCCCTGGCCATACACCAGGACGTTCCTTGTCCTGCACGGGGGTAAGATCATCTCGGCCACTTCGGATGGGGTGCAAATTGAAAGCGAGCCATTCCGGGTTCAAGTTCCACTTTTTAATCAACTCGAGATTGAACTGGCTTAAGCGACACCAATCGCAAAGGCTGGCTGATTAAATAGCAGGCGCCCCGGGATACCCAGGGCGCCTCTCTTTAGGCTTTGATCTCTGCTACTTCTTGCTCTCGGCCTTTTTTCGAGTCCTTTTCGGCTTTTCAGCTTCGGCGTCGGTTGGGGGAACTTCGCTCACCTGAAGTCCGTACGGACGGGTTCCGAAGCGGGTCATGATGACTGCGCCCAGGCCTGCTGCACCAAGCAGGAAGGGGGCCAGCCAGCCGATACAGGGGATGAAGCCTATACCGTTTACAACCAGGCTGAAGATCAGCGTTCCCAGACCACCAGCGACCACGGGTTGCCAATCCTGATTGGCGGCCTTGGCCAGGCGATTCCCAACCTCAAGCCCCAACGCTATCCAGCCCATCACCCAGGCGGCGATCAGAACAACCACGCCGCCAATTCCTACCACTGCCAGGCAGATGGTAACGATCAGGAGCAAGAACAGGATCGGCGCCACAATCGCTGTGAGCAAACCTAGCGCTCCTGCGATCATCGGTTGTTCGACCAGAGTGTCGGCAACCAACTTGGTCTGTTTCGGCCAGAACATCAAGACCAGCACTGACAGCGCAGCAAGCATGAAGCTCTGGAAGAGGTACCCCAAGACACGCGATTGGAAGGAACGACCATAGCCACGGAAGACATAGTCATTCCAGTCGGCATCCCAGTTGAAATTCATGGGTACGTCGAACTGCTCACCGGAGATCACTTCACCCTCGATCACTGCGCCGCTGCGATTGACATTTCCACCGATGGTGATCAGATCACCACCAACGACAGCGGAGGGACCCAGGTTGGCATTTCCACCGATAATCGCCAGATCACCTGTGACTTGGCCGTAACCTACAAGATTGCCCCCCACCAGAAACACGGAACCTTGCACGCGTGATTCTTTTTCCAGCGTTGCCTGACCGCCAATCACAGCCAAGTCGCCGTCAAGGACATCGCCGCTATCCAGGACAAAATTACCGCCCAAAACGACGCGTCCATCGTATTGACTTCCGGCAAATGCCGCGACTGGCAGTGCCAGAACCAATACGAGTGTTACAAGTGAGATCGATACTACACGTTTCATTTTCCTACCTCCTGGAAGGATGATTGAAAGTTCAATTTATACATTGTGGTGATCCATATCACCGCCATGCCGCTGAAAAGTGCCGAATAGGACAACAAAGTACTTGGTGAAATATTCGCCACCAGACGTTCAATTAAAAGGCCGACAAAGTCGGTAAGGGCTTGCATTAAACCGCCAAAGATCATCAAGCTTGTGATGCTCTTGAGTAAATAGCGAATGCCGGGCGAAATTATCGGCAAGAGGCTTTGGCCAATTAGAATCGCCACAGCAAGCAAGGCGACAGCGGCAACGATCCCCACCCCAATCATCGTCCATGTCCTTCGTGTGCGGCGTTGCAGGCCAAGTCGTTCCTGGAAGCGCAGTGTAAAACCCGGCGCGGGTTCCGCCATGGGTGCTTTCTGCAGCTGCCCCTCAACAACCAACCATTGGCTAGCGAGTCGCTGGCAAATATCGCACTCTTGAAGATGCTGCTCTAATGCCAAGCGCTCCTGGCCTTCAAGATCACTGCGTTCAAATAGCATCGCTTCAAATCGTGGATGGCTCATCTTGCCTTCCTCCATTGACGAAGATCATCGATTGCCCTCGCCAACTTTCCGCCAGATCACGCCGTGCTCGATGTAAACGGCTCTTAACTGCTGAGACGGATAAAGTAAGTGTTTCTGCAATTTCCTCATAGGAATAGTCATACCAATATCGCAACGTGATCGCTGCCCGATCGGGTCCGCTCAAACCTGCCAACAATCCCTGCACATGCTCCTGAAGCTCATGGTCTTCGAGCGAACCTTCTGGTCCGAGCTCGGGATCACTTCCCTCCCAGATCTCTGGGGTTTGCTCCAATGACAAGAAGACCAGGCGGCGCTTTCGCAACCGATCAATACAGTGATTCGAAGCGATCGATAGAACCCAGGTCACGAATTTCTTGTCCGGATCGTAGCGCTTGATATTGCGATAGGTTCGCAGGAAGGTTTCCTGGGCTGCATCTTCTGCCTCCCCAGGATCCCCAAGCATGCGGTAGCACAAGTTATAAACTGGCACTTGATACGCTCCTACCAATTCGCTAAAGGCTTCATCATCACCCGCCTGCGCTAATCGGATCCATTCTCGTTCGGCTTCTTGATCGTATGCTGGCATCTACGTTTGCCTCATTGAGTATCCCTACCATCTTATACGTAAAAAGACCGGTTGGGTTTCATAACCCAACCGGTACATCTATCCTTATTTTTGAGAATAAGTATGTAGGCTTCGCACCCCCTGCCGAGAATGGTGGCTAGGGTCAGCTTACATTGACAAGTTGTCTGCGGTCGTAGGTTCCACGCTGAACTGGGTCTGGTACAGAGTAGCGTACAAACCTTCCTGGGCTAAGAGTTCATCATGCCGTCCGCGTTCTACCAGCCTGCCTTTGTCCATGACCAGGATGAGATCAGCATCCACGATCGTGCTAAGACGGTGCGCGATGACAAGTGATGTTCGGCCACGCATAACCGCTTGCATGGCCTCCTGGATAAGCGCCTCCGATTGTGAATCCAGGTGACTGGTCGCCTCATCAAGGATCAAGACCCTGGGATCTTTCAGCAGCACACGTGCAATCGCCACCCTCTGTTTCTCACCGCCCGAGAGGCGGTAGCCGCGTTCACCGACCACGGTATCATAGCCGTCGGGTAGCGAGGCAATAAATTCATGGATGTTGGCCGCCCGGCAAACCCGCTCAAGTTCTTCTTGAGACGCCTCTGGCTGCGCATAAAGCAGGTTCTCCCGCAGGGTTGCATGAAAAAGGAAAGTTTCCTGGGTCACCATGCCGACATGCTGAGCCAGTGCATCCAATTTGATCTGGCGTAAATTCATTCCATCGAGGGAAATCACCCCCTCGGTGGGATCATAGAGACGTGGCAGCAGATAGGTTATCGTCGTTTTACCTGCCCCACTCGGTCCAACGAGTGCTGCCACTTGACCGGGTTTGATCTCGAAGCTTACATCCTGGAGCGCCCAGCGCAATTCTGTGCTGGGTTGCTCATCCTCGGCGCCATCCGGCCCTTTATGCGATTTCTTGGGCGGGATGTAGGTTGAAGCCCCGCCCCAGCTAAATCGCCGCAGCTCCTCCAAACCCGCCGGTCTCCCATCCTCGCTCGTATAGCTGAAACATACATTTTTGAATTGAACCAGGCCTTCGACCGCTTTTAGTTCTTCGGCTTGCGCTGAATCCTTAATTTCAATCGGCAAGTCCAACACTTCAAAAACTCGCTCAAAACTGACCATCGAAGTCGCAAACTCTACCCTTGCATTGGTCATCGCCATGAGCGGTCCATAGAGATCGGTCAGATAGGCACTGAAGGCCACGATCGTGCCGATCGTGAAGACGCCGCGCAGTACGTATTGACCTCCCACCCAGAAGACCAACGCCGTTCCCACGGCACTCACCAGGCTCAAAGCGAGGAAAAACCATCGTCCCACAACCGCCTGGCGCACACCAATATCCCGCACCCCCTCCGCCCTTTCTCTAAATCGGGCAACCTCAGATTGATGCCGTCCGAAGATCTTGATGAGCAAAGCGCCGCTGATGTTGAGCGTCTCGTTCATCAGCGCATTCATCCTGGCGTTCAAATCCATCCCCTCTCGCGCAATCTTGCGCAAGACGAGCCCCACTCGACGGGCTGGTAGCACGAAAAGCGGCAGGATTGCGATACCAAGCAATGTTAATCGCCAATCCAGCGAAATCATGATGATCAATGTTGCCACCAGGGAGAAGAAATTGCTGACGATCGTGACAAGAGTTCCTGTTATCGCCCGTTGCGCGCCGATGACATCGTTATTGAGGCGCGACATCATCTCCCCAACTTGTGTGTTGGTATAAAAACGTAGGCTCATGCGCTGGAGATGGGCGTAAAGGCCTGTCCGCAGATCAAAGATCACCCCTTCTCCCACAAAGGCGCTAGCATAACGCTGTGCCACACCCAACAATCCATTGATCAAGGGCACCGCCACCATGCCCAACGCCAGGATATTCAAGCGGCTGAAATTTCCCTGGGGGATGGCTTTATCAAGCAAGTCTCGGATCAGAAGAGGAGGGATCAGGCTTAGGAGCGAGATCACCAGCATCGTAAAGAGGATCACAACCACGTAGCGTGTATAAGGGCGTGCGTACGCAGCGACCCGCTGCAGTAAGCCTCGACTTACCTTCGGTTGATCCTGTTCTTCGTCATAGCGGATGAAAGACCACCAACCGCCTCCATGAAAACCCATGTCTTCTCACTTTCAACTGAGTACTTTGTTCCCTTCGGGATTATATCGCGCCAAGCGCTTACCCTAGACATGGATGCTATACTGACGCGACCGTCGGGATGGATCACGAATGAAGATCCTTTCAATTGACCTTGCCAGCAAAGACTTCCGCGACTTCGGATGGGCGCTGCTGGAAGTTGGTTCGCAGGAGCCGACCTTTCTCACCGCCGATCACTTTGGCTTGCAAAATCCCCCACATGCGCAAGATTGTGCCAATGCGATTCATCAATTTTGTGAGCGCGAAGATGTCCGCATTCTTCTCCTCGATGGCCCGCAGGGCTGGCGACACCCGGCCTCACCGATCGCGCATATGCGCCTTTGTGAGCGCGTGTTGAATACGCCGGGTAAAACCGGGGCGCCTGGATTTGTTAAACCAAGAACATACCTGCACTACATGAAGTTCAGCATCGACCTCTTTCAGCAATTACGCCATAGTGGATGGTGTTTACTGCACGAAGCTCATATCAAGAAACCGCCCGAGCTGCTGGTGATAGAAAGCTTCCCTTCCTATGCCTGGCGTACGCTGGGATTAGTCAAGCTGCCGGCAAAAGGCCGCATCAAGGCTACAGAGACGGAGCCTTTCCGCACGGCACTGGCGCAGGTCAGTGGATATGGCCTTCCAAAAGGTTTAACGCATGATGAATTGCAGGCTGCAGTCGTACTCCCAGTGGGCGAAGCCCTGGCTTCACGCTCCCTGGAATCCCTTGTTCTGGCGGGTATTGATCCGATTATCGAAGATGGCATCGTCTATGAGGGCTGGATCCCCTTGCCAAGGCGATATTAAGGGCGCCGCTTTCTTTCTATGAGGCATGAAATAGAGGCTGTAACGGCTTTGATTGGGCACAGACCGGGAACCTATGCATTGCTCTTGGAGGTTGACTTTCCGGTATCCACCTCGATCGGTCGACTGGGGACCTTTCACTTTGAACCGGGGAAATATACTTACCTGGGAAGTGCACGCGGGCCTGGCGGCGTTGCTGCTCGCGTGCGCCGCCATTTATCAAACAAGGATGGAAAACGCAGGCATTGGCACATTGATTGGTTCCGGGAATTTGCCCAACCCATAGGGGTGCTTTGGTCATACGCATATGGATCGAGCGAGTGTGCATGGGCGGAGGCGCTTGATCCGCAAGGGATTCGCCTACCCGCGAGATTTGGCGCCAGTGATTGTGGTTGCGCGGGTCATCTGCTACGCTTGAAACCAGGTTCAACGTGGCAAGCGGGGATCGAATCGGTCCAAGTGCTCGCTCGACCTGTCCACAGTATAAGGAATATTCCTCGGATTCAGCGATAACCATCGGAGGTGAAGATGCGCATACAAATTGAAAGCGGTGATATCACCATGCAGGCTGAACTCAGCCAGAATGATAGCGCTCAACGCATATATGCCGCGTTACCTATCGAAGGAAGTGTTAACCGCTGGGGTGAAGAGATCTACTTCTCTATCCCTGTTGACATCCCAGAAGCCCCCGACGCACGCCAGGAGATGGCTGTCGGTGAGCTTGGCTACTGGCCGCCAGGTACAGCATTTTGCATCTTCTTTGGGCCAACCCCAGCGAGCCATGATCAAACCCCTCGCGCCGCCTCCAATGTGAATCCTTTGGGGATGATCATTGGGGATGCAACTGCATTCGGCTCGGTTGGCAATGGGGAGAAGATCACGCTGTCGGCGCTGGAGGAGTGAACGTCGGCTCGAATCGCGCTCAAGCCCGGCAAGTAGTTCATAAATGATAGGCGCCGATCATAGATCGATTTTACGCTCACCTTCCTGGATCGGGTTGAGGGGAACAAACAAGGGCGGGGACCTGCCCGCCCAAAACACTTCTGCTTCTCGGCCTTATCCTAATGCTTTCACCATGTAGGTGCCTTCCAGCGTATACCCCAGCTTTTGATAATACCCTCGAGTCCCCAATGCCGCGATGACAGCGATGCGCGCATAGCCAGCCTGGCCTGCAATTGCTTCAGCTTGATCCATTAACGATGTACCCAAACCGCTGTGCTGTGCAGCCTGCCCTGATTCGGCACCGACTTCGAGCGATTGACCGTAGACATGTACCTCGCGCACAATCGCCGCCAATTCAAGTTCCTTCAGGCCAAGCCGGGGTGCATCACCGGACGGTAAGGACAGACGAAGAAAGCCAGCAATGCGGTCTTCAGGCGTGATGTATGAGATGAATTTCTCCTGGGTCGTGCCCGTTGAGTAAGCTAGCTCAGTCCTGACAACCTTATTTGGATCGAAGGGCTCTTTACGCACTTCCCTACAGCGAACGCAGCGGCAGTGTTCCCCGCGTTGATCTAATACTCGATGAACGTCCTGGCGCAAACTCGTGCGCTTATTGCCTTCAACAACGTTGGTGGAGGGGATATCTCGTATGATACGGTTTACCCGGCAATATTCTGGTATCCCCGGTTTGATGTCAGCAATGAGATCGATCAATTCTTCTGTTGTATAAGGCTGATATTCGCCACGTTGCCAGTACTCATACAACTCGGCGTTCTCAAGCAGTTGACAGGGGTAGATTTTGATCTCATCGGGCCGCATATCTGGGTCTGACCAGAGGCGCTGAAAATCCTCTCGATCTGATTGAAGCGATGCCCCGAGCAGATTGGGCATCCAGTGCAGCACAATCTTGAAGCCGGCTGCCCGCATCAGGCGCATGGCCTGGCGCGCTTGCTCGACACTATGACCACGGTGGTTCAGCTGTAGGATGCGATCATCCAGACTCTGGATCCCCATCTGGATCTTGGTCACCCCTAGATCTCGAAGATGCGCGATCTCATCCAGGTCGATATGATCTGGCCGCGTCTCGATTACCAGACCAACGTTACGGTGACTCGCCGTCAGATTTTGATCCTGTGCATCCTTGAGCGAGTCAGACCCCTCGCCATTCATCGCTTCCAGGCAGCGCTGGATGAACCAGCGTTGGTAATCGCGCTGATAGGCGCTCCAGGTTCCGCCCAGGATCAATAGCTCGATCTTATCGGTCGGGTGGCCGATCGCCTCTAATGCCTGAATCCGCGCCGCCGTTTGGGTGTAGGGATCGAATTCATGGTGAAGAGCCCGCATGGCACCGGGTTCATCTGGCAAATACGATTTGGGCATGCGTGCGTCCGTGGGACAGAATATGCATTTGCCAGGGCAGGGATAGGGTTTTGTCAGGACCGTGACCGTCGTGACCCCGGAGAGCGTGCGCACCGGCTTCATGCGCAGCTTCTCGAAAAGGGCCGGATCTTCCTCCCACTCACCAGCTTCGGTCAGCTCGCGATAGGCATACACAAGCACATGCTTGGGGAGGTATCCCCCGCCCGGGTTGGGATGGCGGTTTACCGCCTGACGCAAAGATAACCCGCTGCGCAACTCTTCCAGGATCAAGCGGGCCAAATCTAATTGTTCTTGTGAATATTGCCTGGCCTCGTACCAGGTGCTGTTGACTGAGCTCATCGTATAATCCAGATGTGCATGCTGAAACCTTTGAGCGGCTACGAACGCTCAATCACGAATTCTATCAGACCTTCGCCGGGCCATTTGCCGATAAACGATCGCGCCTTCAGCCCGGTGTAATGAAAGCGCTTGAGCGCATAGCCTCCACGGACAACATGCTCGATCTGGGATGTGGGCATGGCGGTCTTGCCAGGGAGCTGGTGGCGCAAGGGCATCGGGGGGCCTATCTCGGGATCGACTTGAGCGCGGCGATGATTACGATGGCGCAGGACACCGTCCAGCAGCCAAACATACACTTTGAGCAAGCCGATCTAAGCCAGGATCAGTGGCGCGATGTATTCAATCAAGTCGAGCAACAGTTTCAGCCTCCCTATGCCAGGATCGCCTGCTTTGCCACCTTACATCACATTCCCGGAGAAACTCGAAGGGAAGCATTAGTACGGGAAGTCTCCCACCTCATGGAGCCCGGTTCACTATGGATCCTTTCGGTATGGGATTTTAAACAGAGCGAGCGGTTGCGGGAGCGCATTGTTCCATGGCACAACGTGGGCATTGACGGGAACAACGTCGAGGCAGGCGACTACCTGCTCGACTGGCGCCATGGGGGATCCGGTCTGCGCTACGTGCACCATTTCACGCCCGAGATGTTGGAAGCGCTCGCCCACCAGGGGGGGTTGGAGATGATCGATACTTTCCACATGGATGGCGAGAAGGGCCGGCTTGGTCTGTACCAGGTGTGGCGAAAGCCCTGAGATGGGCCAATTTTGACGCCCTATGGGGCGCATGGTAGAATGCCTGCACTCGCAGGCGAAGCCCGGAGGGATGGCCGAGTGGACGAAGGCGGTGGTCTTGAAAACCACTGTGGGCTTAGGCCCACCGGGGGTTCGAATCCCTCTCCCTCCGCCTGAAAACCGAATCAATGGGGAGGTGCCGGAGTGGCTGAACGGGGGCGCCTGCTAAGCGCTTGTAGGGGCCAAAACCTCTACCGAGGGTTCGAATCCCTCCCTCCCCGCCTTGGGCCGGATACCCCGGCCTTTTTTCATACTACGCCAGGCTGTATATTGCTGGCACAAGCATACAGAATAGTTTTGACATGAAACGGTGTCAGGTCGGGATGCTTAGCCAGGATCAAAGCGATGATCCCGGAGATATGCGGGGCGGCGAAACTATTGCCAGTCGTTACACAGGAACCCTGATTCAACCAAGCCACCTCAACATCGATTCCCGGAGCGCCAAACTCAACAGGGGGTCTTGGATTGTAAAAATAAGTCATTGGATCTTCGCTATCCCCGGCAGCAACTGAAACGACCGAGGAATACAACGAGGGGTAGCTGGCCACAGGAAAATTGTTCGGCCTGTGTCAGCCGAGGCCTTATAGTGTAGTAATAGACTACAGCGAGAAGAGATCGCGTTCAAGCAGAAGGGCGATACAGATGGTGGTCCTGGAATTCGAGTATAATGATCCCCGCACAAACCCATCAGACACGCGCCCGTAGCTCAGCGGATAGAGCACTTGCTTGCGGAGTAAGGGGCCGCAGGTTCGAGTCCTGCCGGGCGCGCCACGAAAAACACCCGTCACAGCTGTGACGGGTGCTCTTTTATTCTGCAGAAATCCGGCTAGATATAGTACCGATCCCTATCCACCTCATCCCGTAGGATACGCAGTTCCTCCGCCGTCGGTGGCGGGCTGCTCTCAATCTCCTCCGCCATCAGCAGCTCGAAGCCGGTGTTCTCAACCACCTCTTCAACCGTTACCCCAGGCTGCGTTGCCAGCAGCATCATGCGCTTGCTCTCGGGATGATAGCCCATCACCGCCAACGTCGTCACCACGCGATAGGGACCGGTATCCGGCGGCAAACCTGCCTCTTCACGTGCGCCAGGGCCCGCTAGATATCCCGGCGTGGTGATGAAATCGACCTTCTCAATAAACCGCCGTGAATCGTGGCGCATGATGGCGATCGTGCGCCAGCAGTGTGAGCCGACGTCATTGCCACCCCCGCTACCGGGCAAACGCACCTTCGGTTTGTCATGATCCCCGATCACGGTGCTGTTGAGGTTGCCAAAGGGATCGATCTGCGCCCCGCCCAGGAAACCATATTCAATAAACCCTCGCTGCGCCGTTTCGACGATGTCGAGGATGCCAGATGCCGCCACGGCGCGGTGAAAAGTGCGCCGTTCCCCAACGGCTAACGGCAGGTCTTCCAGGATCGCCCCCGTCCCGCCAAACTCGAAGATCGCTACCAGGTTGGGCGCATGCATCTTCTGGGCGAGCGAAGCCGCCAGCATCGGGATCCCCGTCCCGATAAAAGCCGTCGTGTTGTCCGGCATCAGGCGGGAGGCGGTGCAGATCAACAATTCGTTGGGGTTATATTCCTGTGCGCTCATGAGCTACCTCCCCGGCACCATGGCTTTTAGATCCGCCAGTCGTTTCTCCCCCACCAACTGCCGATAGGCTGCATGATCCCTGACACCAAAGATATATTTTTCCAAATAAGCCCTGGTCGTCTCCTCGGTCTTGGAAGCTTCGATCCATTCCTTGATCTGATCCTCGTCACGCTCATAGATGTAGCACATCTCGCCCGGGTGAGAACCAAACGGTGCTTCCACCACCGCATCGACCAGGTAGTAGGGGATGATCGTCTTCTCGGGGTTCGCCCGGATCTCTTCGGTCGGAACGATCTCCTCAGCGCTCACAATCAAGCGCTTCGATGCCCGCGCCAGCTCCGCACTGAAACCCGTGATGCCGTCGATCTGGGCATTGCCATACTTATCGGCACGATGGACATGGATCAAGCCCACATCCAGGATCAATGCCGGCAGCAAGCACATCAGATCCCCGGTAAATGGACATTCTATGACTTTGGCTGAGCTGTATCTCAAGGTATCGCTACCAAGCATCGAACGTACCGGTAGGAACGGCACTCCCATCGCCGCCGCTTTGAAACGCCAGGCGATCCCGGCATTGCTCCACTCCACACAGGTCTCCACCCGGCCACTCTCAACCTCACGGCGCAGGCAGTTCGAAACGCCGTACACCTCCATGCCGATATAGGTGATATCCAGCGCCTTCACCACCTGCGCCCCGAGCAGGATATCCAGTTCGTAGACGCCCTGGCCAGCCACCCGCAGGTCTTTCTTCCCTTGCCGTACGATCTCGTTCACCAGGGATTGGGGGCAGCGTACGGTTCCATATAGCTCCGTGCCAATGTAATCGCCATCCTGAATGAATTGGTCAATCGCCTCGGCTTCGGTCATGCGCTTATCGATCATGGCCTTGGGCTTCTCGCGATTCCAGGATCGAAAGGCGTTCAAATCAGGGGGTTGGATCAGGGGTCCTACCCCCTCTTGAAGAACTTTCATCATTTCCTCCTGCGTTCGGGATACGACACAAAGCCCCCGATGGGGGGGCGTTCTCGGGAAGATAATAGTTTCAGGCTTTCCATGGGAACATGCTTTGGAGCCTCTTGAGCGAGATTGTAGTAAGGAACGGCTCTCACAATCATTGTAGATCAAAGATCTTCATGGCTCAACTTATTGGATTAAATAAAAAAAGACCACCGACAGGGTGGTCCGTCGCAGGGCCTCCAGCTTATTTTCAGGGTAGGTACAACCAGGGATTCACCTTGCCGTAGTCATCATGCATCATCTCGAAATGCAGGTGCGGACCACTGCTGTTCCCGGTGCTGCCCATGCCGGCGATCACATCCCCCTGGATGACCGACTGGCCACAACCTACGTTAATGGTACTCAAATGGGCATAGAGCGTCTGCCAACCCGTGCCATGATCAACCACAACCACGTAACCATATCCCCATTCATTCCAGCCCGAATACACGACAACACCGCTGTCAGAAGCGAAAATCGCATTGCCCTCCCTTCCAGCCAGGTCGATCCCGGGGTGGACAGAACTGTAGTCAAAACCAGACAAGTGTGTGGTCGTGGTGGGGTAGATGAAAGCCCCGGCGCCCACTGCGCCATCGACGATCGAGCCACAGGCGCCCGGCCCTAATATCTTCGCCACGGCCGGGTTTGCGCGTGTGATGCGCGGTGCACTCCAACTGATCAGTTCCCGCCGTCCACCGGGGACGATCAGCAGGGTTCCAGGTTCAATATCTGGGTTCTGCGGATCCATGCCCGGATCCAATTGGTTCCCGGGCCATTGCAGGATATCTTCGGCTCCAACACCGAAGAATTTTGCCACGCCATTGAGGCCATCCCCTTCATGCCATTCATACAGGGTGCCATCAACCGGGGGAATGTTTAACTCCTGTTCCGGGGCCAAGCGATGTGGGTCATCCTGAAGCACGTCGAAATTTCCCCACAGGATCGTCTCGGGCTTTAAATTGAACTTATCTGCAATGCCAAACAAACTGTCGCCAACTTCGACAAGATAGGTGATCACATCCAATCGTGGTCGTTCGGGAAAGACGGTGTGCAGCATGGCTGTGCGGGAGACACCCCCTCGTCCAGTGCCTCCTTCTGAAAAGGCGGGTAAGGCCATCGAACGGGTGTTTGGACCGCTTACCAGAGCTTCAACTGCGAAGTCTGCTTCGGCGGCGGCTTCAACCTGAACTGCGACTTCGTCCGCTGCCGCAACTGGCAATGTGTCCCATCCTAGACGCACTGCCCAGATGCCTAAGGCAATTACGCCGAGTACGGTCAGATGACCCGCGAAGCGTAACAAGGGATCGCGCAGCGTGACCTTGGCGATGTTGATCCACAACCGGATTCGCCGAAAGAGACGCGGTGCGGCATTGTCGCCGTTAATGCTAGGGGTTGAGATCTGATTGGGATTCTCTGACATTGGAGATTATAGGTTGATAATATCAGCCTCATCGGGCAGCGTCAATGTGATCCAATCGCAGCATCGATGCCCCTGGGGTCTAGATCCCCAGAGGTCAAATTCGCGAGGCCAACGTACCTGAGGCTAGAACGAATCCTCAGTGAGTGTCTCCAGGAACTCAAGGTTGTTGTCTGTTTGGGCAAGGCGATGAAGGATCGCTTCAGTGGCGGTGGTGATATCCATGCCTGTGCCATTGGGTGCATCAACAAGCTGAGCAAACATGCGCCGGATTAACCACACCCTTTGCGTGATATCGGGGCCCAGAAGAAGCTCTTCGCGCCTTGTCGATGAGCGATCGATATCAAAGGCAGGGAAGACGCGTCGCTCCTGAAGCTTACGTGATAGGTGGAGCTCCATGTTGCCGGTCCCCTTGAACTCCTCATAAACCACGTCGTCCATGCGTGAACCGGTATCGACCAGACAGGTAGCAATGATTGTCAACGAGCCACCATCTTCAATGTTACGGGCTGCACCAAAGAATCGCTTGGGTGGGTATAGGGCAGCCGGGTCAATACCACCAGAAAGCGTGCGGCCCGAAGGTGTGACCATGAGGTTGTACGCCCGAGAAAGGCGTGTGATCGAGTCAAGCAGGATGGCGACATCCTTACCACACTCCACCAGCCGCTTGGCGCGCTCTAATGCCATCTCAGCTGCGCGCACATGTGAAGCCACCGGTTCATCGAAGGTTGAAGCGATAACTTCCGCATCAACGGAACGATCCATATCCGTGACCTCTTCCGGTCGTTCACCAATGAGCGCAACCATCAAGTGGACTTCGGGGTATTTCATCGAGATTGCGTTTGCGATCTGTTTCAAGACTGTCGTCTTGCCCGCTTTCGGGGGTGAGACGATCAAACCGCGCTGGCCTTTACCAACCGGTGCGATCAAATTTAGCAAGCGGGTCGTAAGCGTGAAACGATCTGTCTCCAGGTCGAAGCGTTCCTCCGGGAAGATAGGTGTCAATTCCTCGAAGCGCGGGCGGTTCTTGGCCTCTTCTGGGTCCATGCCATTGATCGATTCAACCCGCAGTAATCCAAAGTATTTTTCCGTATCCTTTGGGGGGCGAATTTGACCAATGATCATATCGCCTGTCCGTAGACCAAAGCGGCGGATCTGAGATTGTGATACATAGATATCATTCCGACCCGGCAGATAATGATCGGCACGCAAGAAACCCATGCCCTCATTCATGATCTCGAGCACGCCGCCGCGCAATTCTAGGCCGCGTTTTTGAGCATCCGCTTGCATAATACGGATGATCAAGTCTTCCTTCTTCATGCGACTGGCGCCCTGGAAGTCATACTCTTTCGAGAGCTCGCGCAAATCGGTCAAAGTCATTCCTTCTAATTGTCCAATATTCATATGAAATCTCCCACGCGGGATTATATTAACGTCCTAAGGAAATCGAGTGATATCTCAAAATAATGATTATTCGCCATTCATTTGGCTGGTGATTGAGGTTGATCTGTACTCGCTCTTCTGGATCAAACGATAGGGGAAACTGTCCGGAGACAGACGTTTTCAACAACGTCGAGATTATAGCATGTCGGACCTGTCCGGGCAAGCAACACTCTTGTCCTATCCTGCGCACCTGACGATATAGGTGACCAACAATTAGCACTCCTGCAGTTTAAGCTTCGTCTTTATAGCTTCAAATTTGGCGGGGAAACTTTCCGTTAACCAATACGGTCATATTGGACTTCACTCACCGCCATAAGTTGATCCCAGCGATGCGTCGCCCGGATCTCGCGCACTGTTCCTGTCTTCGACCGCATTACAAGGCTGTGGGTCGTGGCGCCCGCACCGAAGTACTTCACACCATGAACCAATTCACCATCGGTGATCCCCGTTATTGCAAAGAAAGTGTCCTCGCTGCTCACGAGATCATCGATACAAAGTACTTTATCTAGCTCGTAGCCCATATCTAAAGCCGCTTGCTTCTCATCCGGGGTACGTGGGTACAGCTTCCCCTGGATTTCCCCATCCATGCACTTTAAGGCGCAAGCGGCGAGCACGCCCTCGGGAGTCCCCCCGATACCCACCAGCACATCAATCCCGGCCTCTGGCCAGGCCGTCATCAATGCGCCGGCAACGTCCCCATCAGTGATCAGGCGTATGCGCGCGCCTGTCTTACGCACTTGATCAATCAATTCATTGTGACGGTCACGATCGAGGATCACCACGGTGAGGTCATCCACATCAGCGCCCTTAGCACGTGCAACGGCATTCAGGTTGACACCAATGGGTGCCGTGATATCAATATGTCCTTTAGCTTCCGGCCCGACTGCTAGCTTGTGCATATACACGATGGGGCCAGGATTGAACATCGACCCTCGTTCTGCCAGGGCAACGGTCGCGACTGAATTAGCTCGACCTAACGCAAGCAAGCGCGTACCTTCCACCGGATCGACAGCGATATCCACCTCTGGCCCTTTGCCTGATCCTAGTATTTCGCCATTAAAAAGCATCGGCGCTTCGTCTTTTTCGCCCTCACCGATCACAACTTCACCAGCGATATCGATGGAGTTGAGCACAACTCGCATGGCATCGACTGCAGCCTGGTCACCCTCCACCTTCTGTCCGCGGCCCATCCAGCGGCCGGCGGCTAACGCCGCTGCCTCGGTCACCCGCACGAGATCTAAAGCCAAGTTTCGAGATGGTTGTTCTCGCATGTTCTCCTCACTGACCTCCTTCACCAGTCTACTAGATCAGCCAAGTTACCGTGAAGAAACCGATCACAGCAGCCCAGATCCAGGAATCAATCCGGTCCAGCGCTCCGCCGTGACCCGGCAAAACCGCTCCTGTATCTTTGACCTGAAATTGTCGTTTGAGCATGCTGATGCCGAGATCTCCGATCGGTGCAACGACTGCAATCAGTAAACAAACGATCAAGGCCCGAGATAGCGTTATGCTCGATGATGGTCCTGCACCAAAACGCCAAAGGAACACGAAGCCCATGGTTAGTAGTGATCCGACCAACACGCCAGAGAAGTATCCCTCCCAGGTCTTTTTTGGACTCAAGCGCGGCGCCAACTTATTACGGCCAAACTTCTTTCCCAGGGAATAGGCGGCGCTATCTGCCAACCAAACAGCTGGCAGTGCAGTCATAAACCACCAGACACCATCTGGAAGCTGCCGCAGCGAAATGAAAGAGGATCCCATCCAACCGACATACAGGATCCCGGCAATGGTGAGCGCAAAATCGGTCCCGGCTTGAGCTGCTCCCCGTTCAAAATCAATGGCGTGCCACGTCATGCTCATTAAGATGAGCAGCGTGAGCAGGGGAGGGTCGAATGAAAAACCCACCAGGTGACGCGAAAGGGCCAAGATGAAAGTGCCAAGAACCATAAGGTAAACAGCAGGTCGATATCCGTGTCCTTGAAACAGAATGGCAAATTCATAGGCGGCAAGGCACAGAATGACGGCAATCGTCAACGTGAAGAGCCAACCTCCTGCTCCTACAACCCATATCCCAAAAGGTATCAGGAGTAGCGCAATCGCGATACGTTCAAACAGCATTTTAGGAAGATGTTACCGGATCAAGGACTTGACCATAGCGCCGCTCCCGTTGAGCGTAGTCCTGGATAGCTTCGAGCAACTGCTCAGGGCCAAAATCTGGCCAATAATGGGGAGTCACATAAAGTTCGGAGTAAGCCCCCTGCCAGATCAAGAAATTGCTAACCCGCATCTCCCCTGAGGTTCGAATGATCAGGTCCGGGTCGGGACTCTCGCTCGTATAGAGGTAGCGGCTAATTAGTTCTTCGGAAATGTCATCGGCGGGGATGCCATCCCTGATAATTTCCTGAATCGCATGGACAATTTCTGCACGTCCGCCATAATTCCAGGCAACATTGAGAATTAAGCGATTGTTGTTCTTCGTGAGATCAATGGCATGTTTGACTTTCTGCTGCAAGCGCGAATCTAGCCGCTCAAGACGACCTATATGTCGCAGCTGCACGCCGTTCTTATGAAGCGATTGGAGCTCCCGATCGATGACTTCTTCGAGGATGGCGATCAAGCCTTTCACCTCTGATTCGGGCCGATTCCAATTCTCAGTGGAGAAAGCGTAGATCGTAAGGATCTGAATGCCATATTCAACGCTCGCTTCCAAGACCCTGCGTAGATTTTCAACACCGGCACGATGGCCTGCCAATCGCGGCAGGCCACGCTTACGTGCCCAACGACCGTTCCCGTCCATAATAATAGCGACATGAAGCGGGATATTAGTTGGAACCTGTTGATGATCTTCGCTTTTATTTGCTGCCATTGGATTACTAGACTTCTAATACTTCTTTCTCTTTACGATCACTAATATCATTGATCTGATTTACGAACTGATCCGTTAATTTCTGCAAATCATCCTCACCCCGCTTAAGATCATCCTCCGATATCAGTTTCTCGCGTTCGAAGTCGCGCATATCATTTTGTGTATCGCGGCGAACATTACGCACCGAGACACGCGCCTCTTCCGTGCGATTCTTAACCACTCGCACCAGTTCAAGCCGTCGCTCTTCCGTGAGCGCCGGGATCATCAGTCGGATGATCTTACCATCGTTGCTTGGTGTTAATCCTAGGTCAGAGGACTGGATAGCTCGCTCGATATCCTTGATGCTGCCCGGATCGAATGGTCGAATCGTCAACATGCGTGGTTCCGGCGCCGAAATCGTCGCCAGTTGCATCAATGGCGTTGGTGTATCGTAATAATCGATGTTTAGGCGTTCAACCAATGCTGGCGAAGCGCGCCCGGTGCGTATCGTAGCCAGATCTTCTTCTAGCGCAGTAATCGCACCCCGCATGCGATCGTCAGCCTCTGAGAGAGCATCCTTGACCATGTTCTTCTCCTGAAGTGAACTTAATCCTGGGTACGTCGAACTTTAAGCATAGCGCAATTTAATTGTTTTGGCGAAGCAACATCATCGATGGTTTCATGCTTTTGGAGCAAAGCGCAGTGCCGCGTTCTTTGCGGGGCGTAGCATCCTCAATAATTTCCCCATACCTTCATCCTGAGCGCAGTCCCGCGTTCTTTGCGGGGCGGAATCGTTCCACCATATTCTGTTCAGCGTTTGACCCACAAAAAGATTTGCGGGTTATGAAGCCATGAGAGCATCTTCGCTTGAGTCGGAAATAGAATTAAGCAGCCGGGATTTGTAGCGGGGCACATCAGTCACTGATGACCGTTCCGATCTTGCCCCCTTTCAAGGCTTTGGTCAGGCTATCCGCCTTCCACATATCCAGGACCAAAATAGGGAGTTTGTTATCCATACACAAAGATATGGCGGTACTGTCCATCACTTCCAAACGTCGATTCAATGCATCAATATATGTGATGTGGTCGAAGCGCTTGGCCGCCGGATCCTTTTCTGGGTCAGCCTCATAGACACCATCGACCTTGGTCGCCTTGATGACAATCTCCGCCTCGATCTCCATCGCCCTTAGCGCGGCGGCGGTATCGGTTGAAAAGTAGGGATTCCCCGTCCCTCCGCCCAGGATCACGACCCGCTCCTTTTCTAGGTGCCTGATTGCCCTGCGCCGAATATAGGGCTCGGCGACTGCACGCATTTCGATCGCCGACATCACCCGCGTCACGACGCCACTGCGCTCCAGGGCATCCATCAACGCCAGGGAGTTCATTACGGTTGCTACCATACCCATATAATCTGCCGTCGCCCGCTCCATCCCGCGTTCTATGCCATCACGACCACGCCATAGGTTGCCTGCTCCAATCACAATCGCCACCTGAACGCCGAGTTCGCGGACATTATGGACCCTTTGCGCAACTTCTTCAGCCCGCGCCGGATCAATCCCAAATCCATCTTTCCCGGCCAATACTTCTCCACCCAGTTTGAGTAAGATGCGATTGTATTTGGCTTTCGGCATTTCTACCTCGCTTCTATTCGGCTCTAAGAAAATCGGGCCAACACTCGTTGGCCCGATTCTACCCCTCTATGTCTTCGCCGACTTCCCAACGCTCAAAGCGGCGGATGGCGATATTTTCACCGGTATTAGCGATCATTTCCTTGACGAGATCCTCGACGGATTTATCCTCGTCACGAATGTATGCCTGGCGCATGAGGCAGCGTTCATCCAGGAATTTTTCTAACCGGCCCTCAACAATGCGCTCGATCACATTCTCCGGTTTGCCCTCATCGAGAGCACGCTTGCGTGCGATCTCTTTCTCCCCTGCGATAATCTCTTCGGGGACTTCTGCCGCGCTGATCCATTTTGGTGAAGCAGCGGCAATCTGAAGCGCGATCTCGTGGGTGAACGTGCGAAAATCATCCGTGCGGGCGACAAAATCTGTTTCACAATTGATCTCCACCATCACACCGACACGTCCATCGCCGTGATCGTAGAGCTCAAGCCGGCCATTTCCAGTCTCACGCCCAGCGCGTTTTTCGGCGTCAGCCAAGCCTTTCTCACGCAGAAACTTGATGGCCTTCTCCAAATCGCCATCGTTCTGCTCCAAGGCCTCACGGCAGTCAAGGATTCCGGCTCCTGTTTGCTCGCGCAGGCTTTTGATTTCAGCAGCGGAGACGCTCATTCAGTCTCCTCCTCAACCTCAGCTTGCTCTTCATCTTCGCCAGGTTCACCTTCGTCGCTGTCCGTTTCGTCAGCCTCATCCGGGCCCTCTTCCTCAGCCGCTTCTTCTGCTGCTTCCTCAGCCTCTTCCTCAACTTCTTCCTCAGCTTCTTCCTCAGCTTCTTCCGTTTCTTCGGCTTCAGCTTCGTCTACAGCCTGATCCTCATCGCTATAGGCACCACTCTTGAGCTTGGCCAGGGTTGCTTCGCCCAGCAAATCTTCATCGCTCTTCTCTGTGGCTTCGTCAGCGACAGCAGCCGTGCGTTCATCCACTTCTTCTTCCTCGACATCCTTGCGCAACGCTACACCTTCTAGCGCAGCATCAGCAATCTTTGACGCCAGCAGTTTAATGGCTCGGATGGCATCATCATTGGATGGGATGATATAGTCAATCTTGCCAGGATCGCAGTTCGTGTCAACCAGCGCCACAACAGGGATATCCAGCAAGTTTGCCTCGTGGATGGCCGTATCTTCCTGGCGAACATCGACGACAAAGAGCACCTTGGGCAATGTGCGCATATCGCGGATACCCCCCAGGCGAGCCTCCAGTTTGTCGATCTGGCGAGTTAAACTTAGCGCTTCCTTTTTTGTCAGCAAATCAAACTCACCTGCATCGCGGCGGCGTTCAAGGGTATCGAGCTCATCGATCCGTGACCGAATGGTGCCCCAATGCGTCAACGTGCCCCGCAGCCAACGTAGATTAACGTAGGGCATGCCACTGCGATTCGCCTCGAGTTCGATCGTTTCCTGGGCCTGTCGCTTTGTGCCAACAAAGAGCACTTTGCCCCCCGCGGCGACGATGTCGCGTACGAGTGCATAGGCTTCCTCTAACGCAACCAGTGTCTGTTGTAGATCGATGATGTGGAT